>DASXHS010000026.1:0-4630 GCA_036488345.1 Candidatus Udaeobacter sp. | reverse complement strand
GATGAGCGAACGAGCGTTGGCGTGGTTCTCGACAGTGAAACGTTTCGTAAATCCCAGCTCAACGCTGACGATTTTCTCGAGCAAGCGTTGGCTGAACAGCCAACCATTGCGAAACGCATGACAAACGCGCGACGCGTGTCGGAGACGTTTGTCGAAGCCGATTTCTCCTATCGAAGCGCACGTCTGCACGGCGATCGCTGGTTGCTTACCGGCGACGCCGCCGGATTCATCGACCCGATTTTTAGCAGCGGCGTTTTTCTTGCGGTGTTCAGCGGTGAAAATGCGCCGACGCTCTGAACGAAGTGCTCGATCACCCGCGCAAGACAAAACGCTTGTTCGGGCGGTACGAGCGATCGGTGAATCGCGCGATGGACGTCTATCTTCGCTTCGTCAATGCGTGGTACACAAAGGAATTCATCGAAGTTTTCCTCGCACCGCGCAATGTGCTCGGTATCGCCCCGGCGGTAAACGCAGTGCTTGGCGGAAATGTGGGCAACAGTTTCCCGATTCGCTGGCGCATGTGGGTGTTTTACTTCCTGGTTTGGCTGCAACGCCACCACCCGATCGCACCGAAGCTCACGCTCGCGCCGAAGAAACAGATGCCAGCCCCGATGACACCCATAGGCACGGCAGTATGAAGTCACGGGTAGGGGCGATTGATTCGTTCGCTCCCGCTTACTCACCCTCTCGGGCTTCCCGTCTATGTCGCGGCCTCCCGGCTCGCTCCATTCACCGAATCGTCTTCGTGTTCCTGCGTTTTGTGCAGGCGATTGAGGGCAATCGCCCCTACCCCATTTCCATCGTCGCTATCACTTGTTTTTGCCTAACAAGTTGCGCATCGGTCTCACACCACCAATTCTCCGAGCCGACTGCGGGATGGCAGACCAAAACTGGCCAGCTCATGTATCGGACGGCTAAGGCGACGCTGATCGGCGAGGCAATAGTTCGCTTGTCGAAGACGGGCGATTTTGAACTGACGGTGTCGAAAGGCCCGGGAATCACATTGTTGTCCCTAAGACAAGACGCGGCGTTTGCGGAATTCAACGCGAGCTTTACGGGCCAGCATTGGTCTGGTCCTACGGCGAGCGCGCCGCCACAGCTGCGCGGCTGGCTCGCGTTACGCGATCAATTCCTTCGCGCGCCGAATCAAAAAACGGTGCGATACGTCAGCGGCAGCGAGACTTTTCTATTCCGCTTTTGAGCCCGCAAATGTCGTTTGCAGGGCGGAGCTCCTGCGACGCCTTAGATGGAGACGGCCCGCCATCGGGCCGTGGGATTGCGGCGCGAGGGCGCGCCAACTCCACGCCGGCTCGCGGAGCTCGTCGCTCCATCTAGGCGCTACAGCGCGATACGGGGATCTCCTCTCGCATTGGCATCTTCACGCCGATTCGTGTTGAATGGTGGCTGCTCATGCGCATCAGCGATTTCATCGCCCGAACCATCACACAGCGTCGCGCGTTGGTTTGGTGCGGTGTTGCTGTGCTGACCATCGTTTGCGTCGCCATTCTCGCCACGTCACTGCGCCTGGATTCTGAGATCTTCAATGTTTTGCCAGGAAAATTTTCATCGGTCCAGGGCCTGAAAATCTACGATCACGATTTTGAGCAGACACGTGAGCTGACTTTCGCGCTTGTCTCCGATCCGCAGGATGTCGATAAGCTGGAGGAATTCGCGCCGGTGTTTGCGGAACGGTTGCGCGGGCAAACGTGGTGCGCGCGTGTGCTCGCCGGTTCGCCCATGACCACTGCGGATGGCATTCGCGATCTGCAATCGATCGCCGTCCCGTTGCTTCTCAATCTGGAACCGAGCGCTTTCGACGAGGCAATGTCGAGCCTGCAACCGGACAAGATTCGCGATCGCCTTCATCGTTTACGTCAGGAGATCGAAGCGGGCTCTCCGCGGCCGCAGTTCGAGCTTTCGTTCGATCCGCTCGGATTGATCGCACCCGCGCTCAAACCGTTTGCCCAAAGCACCGCCATCGAACAGGAACAACCGCTCACCTCACCGGATCGCACGATGCGAATCTTTCTGGTAGTGACGAATCAAAAGTCGATCAGCGCGTTTGAATGCCAGCATTTGATGCGGCAAGTAAACGAGTTTCGCAAAACGGCAGCCGAAGGATGGGACGGCAGCCGCCCACTGCAAATTCTCGTGACTGGGCGCTCGGCGTTTGTATCCGAAATTTCGTTGAGCATGCGGTACGATGTCGTCGCGACGTTGCTTGGCTCAGTCGTGCTTGTGGGCGCGATTTTTTTCGTTGGTTTTCGGCGATGGCTGCCGATGGCGGGCATGGCGTTTTGCCTTCTTCTCTCGTGTCTGGTAGCGCTAACTGCGGGCCAGCTTCTTTTCGGTCGGCTGAGCATGATCAGCGTGGGCTTTTGCGCCATTCTTGTCGGACTTGGCGTCGATTTCGCGATTCTCACGATCGGACGCTACCACCAGGCGCGCGCCGACGGCGAACCACATCAGCAAGCCATTGCGACTTCGATATCAAAACTCGGACGGGCGGTTTTCTTCGGCGCGCTCACGACAGCGGTAGGTTTTCTCGCGTTGGTGTTGAGTGGCGCGATGAGTTTTGCCGAACTCGGCGTTCTGATCGCCATCGGCATTTTCGTTGCAGGCCTGTTCATGTGCTCGATTTTATTTTTGTTTATCCGCGAGCGACAAGGCGTGGCTGCTCACGACTGGCTCTTTGATCTGGTAGCGAGATATGTCCGGGCGATTGTACGCAGACCGGCGCCGATGCTGATGTTTTCGTGCGCGGTTTTGCTGCTGCTCAGTGCCATAGGCTTTTCACCCGTTCCTCCGCTCGAATTCGAAGCCAACACCCGCTCACTTCAACCAAAAAACATTCGCGCAGCTCACGCGCTGGAAACAATCATGAAAAAAATGCCGGTCCGCTGGGAACCGGTGCTGGCGATCGTTCGCGCGACAAACTCGCAGGAATTGCATGACCACTGGCAAAAAATTTCCGCGCATTGGAGTGAATTCCAGGCAGCGGGAAAGATAAAAGGTTTCTCCACACCCGCGGCACTTTGTCCATCGCCGATCTGGATGGGACAAAATCGCGACCATTTGCGCGGGATAAATTTTCAAGCGGCGCACCAAACATTGACCGAAACTCTCGAGGCCGAAGGATTCAGCGTTGAAGCCTTTGCTCCGGCGTTCGCGTTGCTCGACGAATTACAACACATGGCCGATCCCAGCGTGCCGCTGCCGAATTGGCGGACTCAATTACCGAAATCATCGAGCTGGTGGTTTTTAATCGACCGCTATTTCGGGCAAGACCCGTTGCTGACGACTGGATTTGTAATGACTAACGGACCGCTCACGACACATGAGCAAAGCCAGGAGCTGCAACGCGGTCTATCGGTGCCTGGCGTTCCCTTGACTCTGACGGGCTGGACCTACGTGCTCGCCGATCTCCAACCGTGGTCGCACCATCAACTCCTGATCATTAGCGCTTTGATGGCCATCTTCGACATTTCATTGCTAGCCATTTTGTATCGCGACGTTCGTTTGTGGCTAATCCAGATCATTACACTCGCTTTCGGGATTGGAGCGATGATTGCTACCATGAAGCTGCTGAACATCCATTTGAATTTGTTAAACGTGCTCTCATTCCGCCTCGTGCTCGCCATCGGCGTGGATTACGGAATCTACGTTGTGCTCGTCTGGCAAAAAACGCACAACGTCCAACATGACGTAGCTGGTGTGGTGAAACCGGTCTTGCTGGCAGGACTGACAGCGATCAGCGGTTTCGGGTCGCTCGCTCTTGCACGAAACCCAGCGCTAACTGGGCTAGGCATTGCGTGCGCCATCGGCATTTCCTGGAGTCTGATCGCCACCATTTTCTTCACATTACCTGCAATGGCGGCCGTTAAACCCAAGCGCTAGCAGGCATCGCGTAGCCCGCGCGGTTCGCGTACTTCCGTTCAGGTGAAGGCCTGTTAAACTAGCAAGCAATGCGCCGACGGGGATTGCTGTGGTTAAATGCTGCTTTATCCGTCATTCCCGCTTCGCTTTTCGCGGGAGCGACTATCGAGGGACACGTGGACCTTCCGAAGTCGCCCCCGGCACCGGTTCAGGCAAAACGATACGAGATCGTAACCAAGGCCGGAGTTCTTTCGACGCAGCCGCCGCTGGCCGTGGTCTATCTTGATGGCAATTTTCCGCGACCAGCTTCGTTGCCGACAAAAGAAGTCGCGCAAAAGAATTTGACGTTCATTCCAGCGCTTCTGCCGATCGAGGTGGGAACAAAGGTACAATTTCCAAATCTAGACGATCAATATCACAACATTTTTTCCTATTCGCCCGCCAAGCGATTTGATCTCGGCCGTTATCGCCCGGAGGAACGGCCGATACCTTCGGTGACGTTTGATAAGCCGGGGCTCGTGACTCTGCGCTGCGACATTCACGAGCACATGCGCGGATTGATCCTTGTATTGAGCACGCCTTACTTCGTGATCACAGACACGGCAGGCCGCTTTCGGTTAGATAAACTTCCGGCAGGTCACTACACACTGAGGGCTTGGATCGACAGTAGAACTACGCGCGAAAAGTCAGTCGACTTGAAGGACGGTCAAACGCTGCACGTTGATTTGCCATGAGCGCCGCGATTGCGACGAGA
>DASXHS010000141.1:0-23126 GCA_036488345.1 Candidatus Udaeobacter sp. | reverse complement strand
AAGCCCGATAATACCGTGGAACGTCGTAACCTCGAGACCGGTGGTTTGTTTGAAGGAAAAAGGATCGTGAAAAGCGGACTGAAGGATGGCGAGAAAGTTGTCTCGACCCGTCTGCAACTCTTGCAAGGCGGAATGGCGGTGCAGCCAGTCGAGGAGAAGTCGGAAATCGGAAGCGGGAAGTCGGAACAACCATGAGCGAATCGGATTTGAAAAAGCGCACGAAGGCGTTTGCGCTTCGGATCTTGAAGCTTGTCGATGCGCTGCCGAAAACGGCATCGGCTCGGGCGCTAGCGACACAACTAGTTCGGTCGGGAACATCAGTGGCCGCAAATTACCGCGCCGCTCGCCGCGCAAAATCCACTGCGCACTTTCTCTCCAAACTCGGCGATGTTGAAGAAGAGGCCGATGAAACGCTGTTCTGGCTCGAACTGCTTGAAGAATCCGGGATCGTCCCGACGAAACGACTTTCGGCGCTCAAGAAAGAATCGGATGAACTGGTTGCAATCATCGTCGCGTCCATCAATACCACGAAGAAGCGTGGCGTTGACAAGTCGAGCGTGATTTCCAGGCGTAGGCTCGAATAGTTCCGAAATCCCGCTTCCAACTTCCGACTTCGAATGAACTTTCCGCACTTTTTCATCGACCGGCCAATTTTTGCGGGCGTGATAAGCATCGTCATCACGCTCGTCGGCGTGATCGCGCTTTCGACACTTCCCATCGCGCAATATCCCGATATCGCGCCACCAACCATCCAGGTCACAGCCAGCTATCCCGGCGCGAACGCCAAAGTCGTATCGGAAACAGTTGCGACGCCGATCGAGCAGCAAGTCAATGGCGTCGAGAACATGCTCTACATGTCCTCGCAAAGCTCCAGTGACGGCAACATGACATTGAGCATCACGTTCAAGCTCGGCACCAATCTGGATACGGCACAGGTGCTGGTGCAAAATCGCGTCGCGATCGCCATTCCCGTGCTCCCGCCTGATGTCCAACGGATCGGCGTAACGACGAAAAAACAATCGCCCGACATTACGATGGTCGTGCACCTCGTTTCACCGGATGGTTCGCTAGATCAGCTTTTTACCAGCAATTATGCCTTGCTCCAGATTCGCGACGAACTCGCCCGGCTCGACGGTGTCGGTGATATTAATGTTTTTGGCGCGCGCGAATATTCGATGCGGATTTGGCTCGATCCGCACCAACTGTCTGCGCGCGGATTAACAGCGCAGGATGTAGTGACGGCTATTCAGGAGCAAAATGTGCAAGTCGCAGCCGGAATTATCGGTGCGCCGCCTGTGCCGAAAGGCGCGACTGCATTTCAATACACTGTCAGCACGCAAGGCCGGCTCACTGACGAAAAACAGTTCGGCGACATCGTTGTCAAGACCGGCACTAACGGTCAGGTCACGCGCGTGCGCGACATCGCGCGGGTTGAGCTCGCCGCTCGCGATTATACGGTCAACAGCGGGCTCGGTGGAAAACCGGCCACTGCGATTGCGATTTTCCAGCTCCCAGGCTCGAACGCGCTCGCCACCTCAGATGCAGTGCGCAAGAAAATGGCTGAGCTCAAACAACGTTTCCCTAGCGGCCTGGACTACACGATCGTTTACGATCCGACGGTTTCCGTCCGCGAATCAATTCACGAAGTTCAAAAGACTCTTTTCGAAGCGATCGCGCTTGTCGTGCTCGTCGTCTTGATCTTTCTCCAAACATGGCGGGCGACAATTATCCCTCTCATCGCGATCCCGGTTTCGCTGATCGGCACATTCGCGGCGATGAAAGGCTTCGGATTTTCGATCAACAACCTCTCGCTGTTCGGCATCGTTTTAGCGATCGGGATCGTGGTTGATGACGCGATTGTAGTTGTCGAGGCAATCGAGCATCACATTGAAGATGGCTTGAGTCCGCGCGACGCAGCGCGCAAGGCGATGACGGAAGTCGGAGGCGCATTAGTTGCGATCGCTCTCGTGCTTTGTTCCGTTTTTGTCCCTACCGCGTTTATTGCAGGGATTACCGGCACATTTTTTCGCCAATTCGCGCTGACCATTGCGGTCTCAACCGCGATCTCCGCACTCAATTCGCTCACACTGTCCCCTGCCCTCGCTGCCCTGCTTCTCAAGCCGCGCGGCGCGAAGAAAGATTTGTTCCAACGAATTATCGATGGGGTGCTTGGATGGTTCTTCAGAGGATTCAACAAAACATTTTCCTGGGCCTCGAACGCATACGGCAACACGGTCGGGCGCCTTGTCCGATTAGCTGTCATCGTTTTATTTGTCTATGCAGGTTTACTTGCGCTGACCGGTGTCGGTTTCAAAGTTGTGCCGGGCGGCTTTCTGCCGACGCAAGATCGCGGTTACGCCGTCGTGTATGCGCAATTACCTGATGCTGCTTCGCTCGAGCGGACCCAGGCGGTTGTCGACAAGATTTCGAAAATCGCGCACGAAACTCCCGGCATTCTCAACACCGTCGAATTCGCAGGGTTCAATCTCTTCGGCGGCAATCAGCCAAACACGGCCGCGGTGTTTCTTCCATTCAAAGAATTTTCGGAGCGAAAAACGCGCGATCAGGGTCTGCCGGCGATTCTGGCGAAAATAAATGCGCGTGTGCGCGCTGAGATTCCCGAAGCTCTGGTGATTGCTTTTCCGCCGCCGCCAGTGTCCGGCATTGGTAATGCCGGCGGTTACAAATTGTTTATTCAAGATCGCGGCAACGCCGGTCTCGACGAACTTCAAACGCAGGCCTTCGCCATGATGATGAAGGCAAATCAAACGCCCGGTTTGGCGAATAATCTGACGACTTTTCGCGCGAACGTCCCGCAGCTTTGGCTCGACGTCGATCGCGTCAAAGCGAAAAGCATGGACGTGCCGCTGAGCAACATCTTCGGCACGCTTCAGACTTATCTTGGATCGACATACGTAAACGATCTCACGCTGTTTGGCCGCACCTATCGCGTTACAGCTCAGGCTGACTCGCAATTCCGTTTAAGCCCAGACGACATTCGCTTGCTGAAGACGCGCAATAACTCAGGCGGAATTGTTCCGCTCGGGTCGGTTGCGACTGTGAAGGAGGTAAGCGGCGCCGACCAGATCACCCGGTACAACATGTTTACCGCGGCCGACCTCAGCGGTCAGCCGGCACCGGGTGCCAGCAGCGGCGAAGCGCTCGCCGCCGTTGAACGTCTCGCCAAGCAAATTCTGCCTACCAGCTTCACGACCGAGTGGACGGAGATCGCGCTCCAGCAAAAACTGGCAGGCAATACCGCGATTTACATCTTCCCGCTGTGCGTGCTGTTCGTTTTTCTTCTGCTCTCGGCGCTTTACGAAAGTTGGTCGCTGCCACTCGCAATCATTTTAATCGTCCCAATGTGTCTGTTCAGTTCGATCTACGGTGTCTGGCTGCGTTCGATGGAGAACAACATCTTTACCCAGATTGGGTTCATTGTGCTGGTTGGACTTGCCTGTAAGAACGCCATCCTAATCGTCGAATTCGCCAAACAAATTCAGGATCGCGACCAAAAAGACCGTTTCACCGCCGCAGTCGAAGCGTGTCGTCTCCGATTGCGACCGATCTTGATGACATCATTTGCGTTCATCTTCGGTGTTGTTCCGCTGGTCGTTAGTTCGGGTGCCGGCGCGGAAATGCGGCAAGCCCTCGGCACCGCGGTCTTTTTCGGAATGCTCGGAGTAACCGGCTTTGGCCTTTTTCTCACGCCCGTGTTCTATGTCGTAATCATGTGGTTCAAAGAACGCCGCGCTAAAACACGAGTGCCCGCGA
The DNA here is from genome assembly GCA_036488345.1 of Candidatus Udaeobacter sp. Lineage (GTDB taxonomy): Bacteria > Verrucomicrobiota > Verrucomicrobiia > Chthoniobacterales > UBA10450 > Udaeobacter. The sequence continues at coordinate 19,352 of DASXHS010000141.1, read as the reverse complement.
CCACACAATCCACACCGCCTGTAGCGACGGAGCCTGCTGTCAGCTAGCATGCAACGGAAGCTGCTCTAATATCGCACCGAAAATCTACACCATCATTCAGACATTGATCAGCCTGGGCCGCAATTTCACCAGCCTGGTCGTGCGTGATCCGCGTTTCAAAAAACTCGCTGAGTCATTTGGACCAATGCTGCAAAAAATAATGTACGCGACGGTGACTGATGTGACGTGACTTGCCTGGAAAACGGATGTAATCGGGAGGTGAGACAAACTGAGAGAAAGAATATTATGGCCAAACAAAATAAATCGACTGATTCGGTCTACAGAGTAACGGAAGTAATCGGCACAAGTGCGCAGTCCTGGGAGGATGCCGCAAAGAATGCGGTTGGGACCGCCGCTGGCACGCTTCGCGATCTGCGTATCGCCGAAGTTGTGAAGCTGGATGTGAAGATCGAGGACGGCAAAGTGATCGAGTTCCGAACGCGCTTGCAGCTCTCCTTCAAGTACGAAGGCTAATTCGCACGCGGAAGAATCTGCGCGCGCCATTAAGCAAAGATCGTCACCGTCCTGATGGACAATAAAATCCCGGGACTGCATCACGTCACTGCGATCGCGAGCGATCCGCAGCGGAACCTCGATTTTTATGTCGGGGTTCTTGGCCTGCGTTTCGTCAAACGCACGGTGAATTTTGATGATCCGGGAACGTACCATTTTTACTTCGGCGATCGGCGCGGGACGCCCGGAACAATCCTGACATTTTTTCCGTGGCCGGGAGCGCGACGCGGAATTCGCGGCACCGGTCAGGTCGAAGCGACAGCGTTCTCGATTCCACCGGATTCGATTGGGTATTGGCTGGAGCGTTTGAAACAACAGCACGTAACGGCTGAAAAATCGCCTACGCGTTTCGGAGAAGAAGTGATTCGGTTAATTGATCCTGACGGACTTATGGTTGAGCTGATCGCCTCGACTTCCCACGCACAAATTGAGCCGTGGCCGGACAGCCGCGTCCCCGCAGAGTATGCGCTTCACGGTTTTCACAGCGTGTCCACCGCGTTGGAAGGTTACGAGAGGACTGCCCGATTGCTCACCGAGACCTTCGGCTATCGTTTGGTTGATGAATCGGGAAATCGGTTCCGATTTGCCTCGGCGGATGACTCGGCGCCAGGGAGAATTGTCGATCTGCTGTGTCAGCCCGACACGGCGACGGGCCGCGTCGCGGCCGGTTCAGTACATCACATTGCGTTTCGAGCGAAGGACGATGCGGAACAGCTCCAGTGGCGCGAGCATCTCGTCGATCTTGGCTATAACGTGACGCCAGTAATCGATCGCACGTATTTTCATTCCATTTATTTCCGCGAACCCGGCGGCGTGCTGTTCGAAATCGCGACTGAGCCTCCCGGTTTCACGCTGGACGAAAAATTGGACGAACTCGGCACGCACTTACGCCTCCCGCCGGGGATGGAATCGGCGCGGTCACAGATCGAAGAAATTCTCCCGCCGATTCAAGTGCCAACGAGATCGTGAGAGCGCAACCCGATTTCATTCACGAGTTCGTTCCCGGTACTTCGAACCGGACATTGTTGCTGTTGCATGGCACAGGTGGAAACGAACGGGACCTTATTCCGCTTGGACGGGAGCTTGATCCGAATGCTGCGTTGCTCAGCCCGCGCGGCAAGGTGCTCGAACATGGAATGCCGCGATTCTTCCGACGATTGGCCGAAGGGGTATTCGATCTAGAAGACTTAAAATACCGCGCGAACGAGCTGGCGGACTTTGTTACAGCGGCCGCTCAACATTACGGATTCTCCAGCGATCAGTTAGTTGCCGTCGGTTATTCGAACGGCGCAAACATCGCTGCAAGCATGCTACTGCTTCGTCCGGAAATTATGGAGACCGCGATTCTATTTCGCGCCATGGTGCCACTGGTTCCGGAGACGTTACCCGACCTTTCACCCGTGCATGTTTGGATCGGCGCTGGTGATCAGGATCCGATTATTCCCCCATCCGAGGTCCAACGTCTTGTCGAACTTCTACGCCGCGCCAAGGCAGACGTGACGATTCGCTTCTTCAATGCTGGGCACGGCCTAACGAATGACGATATTGTGACAGCTCGAGACTGGCTCGAAAAGCTTTCGTAGAGCACGAAGTGAGCATGTTGTTCAACTCACAAAGGTTGGCGAAGTCCGTTTCAGAGGGAAGCTGACAGCTTCCCCTACAGATAAGAGAAGCAGGATGAAAACAAGCCGACTCGAGGCGTTCAGCGACGGAGTCCTTGCCATCATCATCACAATCATGGTGCTGGAATTGAAGGTTCCGCACACGGTCGAGCTTTCCGCGTTGAAGCCACTGCTGCCAGTGCTTTTGAGCTATGTTCTGAGTTTTATTTACCTGGGCATTTACTGGAACAATCATCATCATCTTTTCCAAGTCACAGAACAGGTCAGCGGCGGAATTCTTTGGGCGAACCTGCATTTGCTGTTTTGGTTGTCGCTCTTTCCTTTTACCACGGGTTGGATCGGTGAGAACGGGCTAGCTGCCATTCCGACCGCCGTATACGGTTTCGTTCTGCTGATGGCAGCTATCGCTTATTACATTCTCGAGCGGGCTATCATTGCAAACGAAGGTCGCGACTCCCTTCTGGCGCAGGCCGTCGGCAGGGATCGGAAGGGTAAACTCTCTCTTGTGCTTTATTTGTCCGCCATCCTACTAGCGTTTGTTAGTCCATGGATTGCAGCCGGACTGTACGTGTTCGCCGCACTCCTCTGGTTGATTCCTGATCCTCGGATCGAGCGGAAGCTGGAAAAACGCAAAGAGTAAACAAGAGGGCAGTGAGTGTTATACACAACCTAGTAGACGGGCAGTCAAAGGCGATAACGACCCCGCCATTATGAAAGCGAAAGCCAAAAAATAAGAATATGAAATTAGTCATCCTTGGTGGCACAGGTTTGATCGGCGGGAAACTCGTAAACTTGTTGCGTTCGCATGGCCATGTTCGCTGCCGATGATTCCAAGTGGATCACCGGAGAAACACTTCTCATTTCGGGGAGTCTACGTTAGATTATGGACACAAACGGTTCAGCAACGGAAAGGAAAACGAAAACATGAAAACAAAATTATCCGCCGTCGCGCTCGTTGCGAGCGTGGTCACGATTGCTCAAGCGAACCCACCAGGAAGTGTTCGCGCAGTGGCAGGGGGATCTCACAGAGGCGCAGCACCCAGTGCCCCGGCCGTTCACGCTCCGATGCGGCCCGGCGGTGTTTCATCGTTCCGCTCAACGCCGATGCGGTCACCCGGCAGTAGACCGTTTTATTCAGGCCAACGCCAACCCTCGTTTGGCATGCGTTCGTCACCGTCCTCCGCGTACCGGCCGCCTTTCTATTCGAGTCGAGGTTCGTTCACGCGTTCCGGTCCATACACCATAGCAACTATCCCGCAACGCAATCGTGTTGCGCCGTTCGCGTATCGCAGAAACCCAGATGTCGCACGCGTGTGGAACCAGCGAAATACCGGAACGCAGTTCCGGAACGGAAACAATCTACGGAACGAAAACAATATTCGGAATGCAAACAATCGCCGGAACGGAAACAATTTCAGAAATGGAAACAACCAATTGCGCCGTGACTGGCAAAAACACGTTTTCGCTCACCAATCCGGGAATTGGCATCGCGACTGGAACCGCAACTGCGACCATTGGTGGAATGGCCACCAATGTTCCTTCATCAATGGATCGTGGGTGATCTTCAATCTGGGATTTTCTCCGTGGTGGTCTTCGTATTACCCGGACGATTACTACTACGACTATGGCTTTCCGAATGATGGCTACGGCTCGTCGACCTACGGTTACGGTTATCCGTATTCGTACAATTATGATCCCGGCGATTACAACTCCGGCGATTACCAAGGGCAGATGTATTACGATCAAAACGGCTATCCCGACCAATCGCAGGGCTACTACGATTCCGGTGTTTACCAAACTCAAGCGTACGACGATCCGAATGGCTACAGCGATGAATCGCAATCAGACTATTCGACCATTGTCGCAGCGCAGGAACGACTGGCTAGCCAAGGGTACTATCGCGGCGAGACAGACGGTGAGCTCAGCGCTGAGATGCAGAAAGCCCTCAGGCGTTATCAAAACACCAACGGCCTGCGCCAGACTGGCTACCTCGACAGCGACACTCTCGCGGTAATGGGATTATCCCAAGGCATGAGCTACTAAAATTTGAGATCGGCTATGTGCTGGCCCAGTAAATGAGCGGTCACGAAACCCGCCTCCCATTCAGAACTAATTTCTTCCGCTCCCGGCATTAGCTCTTCTCCTCGGTCTGCACACGTGGCGTTGCTCCAATCCAAAAGAGCGCAGTGACTGCGCTTGCCGCGGCGAGTGTTGCACCAATCACCATCACCCAGCGAAATCCGAACACGAAAGATTCATCGATTACGCGACGGATTAGCTGGTGCGTTTCGGGGTTCACATTTTCAGGAATGTCGATAGCCGCGAGTTTTATCGATTGAGTTTGCAACGATTGCGCGACGGACGCCGGCAAATTCGTAGTGCTCAATCTGTGATCCAGATTTGCTTTGAACACATGGATCATCACGACTCCAAGAACTGCAATCGCGACGAGACTCGCCGTGCGCGCGACGGCGTTGTTCACTCCCGATGCGGTCCCTGCGCGGTCTTGCCCGATCGAGCTCATAACGGTCGTGGTCAGCGGCGCTACAGTGATGGCCATGCCTAATCCCAAAACAACCGCCGGCGGAAAGAAATTCGTCCAGTAATTGCCGCCAATCCCCGGCAGCAGGAAAACCAAATAACCAACGGCTGTAATGACGGGCCCAACGACAAGTGGAAGTTTTGGACCGTAACGCGCAACAAGTCCGCCGGACCAACGCGAAAGGAACGACATGATCAGAATGAACGGCAACAGTGCGGCCCCAGCGGAAGTCGGTGGGTACCGCTGAACCTGAATCAAATTCAACGGCAGGAAAAAAAGTGTTCCGCCAAGCGCTGCATAGAGCAGAAATGTTAAGAGATTCGTTCCAGCGAACGTTCGCGAACGAAACAATGTCAGCGGCAACATCGGATTTGAAAGGCGAGATTCGACAATGAAAAACAGAATCAAAACGACAATGCCTGCCATCAACGCCATGATCACTGAGCGATCGTTAAAACCGACCTGGGCCGATTCGATCAATCCGTAAACCAGCGCCCCCAAACCGAGTGCTGCCAAAATTGCGCCTAACCAGTCGACACGACTGCTTTCTCTATCCGTGTTTTCTGCGACGTGGCGGAGCGAGATCAATATCACAACGAGTGCGAGCGGAAGATTGATGAAAAACACGGCGCGCCATGAAATGTGCTCGATCAGCCATCCGCCGAAAACCGGCCCAACTGCGGCAGTGATTGCGCTGAAACCCGACCATAATCCAATTGCGCGTCCGCGTTCCTGCTCGGAGAAAGAATTGCTGATGATCGCAAGACTGCCCGGGACAAGAAGTGCCGCGCCGAATCCTTGAATTGCGCGGGCCACGATCAATTGGTGAATGTTAACGACGAGACCGCATGCGGCTGATGCAACCGCGAAGATCGCAACACCGAGCAAAAAGATGCGACGACGACCGTAATGATCGCCTAACGAGCCGCCGACCAGCAACAACGCAGAGAGAAAAAGCGCGTACGATTCGACTACCCATTGCACATCTGTGGCGGTGGCATTGAGATTCGCTTGCAGGGCGGGCAACGCCACGTTCACGACCGTGCCATCGATGAAGGCCATGCTCGAAGCGAGAATGGTTGCGGCGAGAATCCAACGGCCGCGAGTTTTCGAGCATGGCGCCGCCGCCGGGCCAGATCGAATTATGTTCTCGTCACAGGCGTCTTGAAGCACGACCGGCATGTTTGTGGATAGGGCAAACTCGATTACTCACAGCGCCACGGTTCCGCGCAATATTTCCACGGCATAGCCACCGACGCGGACATTGCTAACGAGTCCCCCTCCCCGCGTTGCCCGGACATGCATTTCGCTTGGGCGACGGCACTCGACGCCTTGCTGAATCACGAACTGCTCATCACTTTTTGCGACGCCGTGTTGAACCATCCAACCGGCAGCGCAGCCTGCCGCGGATCCTGTGGCCGGATCTTCGCCACCGTAAAAAAACATTCGTGCTCGAGCTTCGAGCTGGCCTTCGCGCCGCTCAGGACACAGAAAATAGAAAAAGTTCGCGCCCGTTTTCTTCAGAAACTCCGCCGCCTGAATGTAACTAAACTGTAGATCCGAGAGGGTCTGTCTATTGCGGAATGGCACGATCGTGAAGGTCAACCCTGTCGACACCGGCTGGATTGGCCATTCCGAAGAAATTTCGTCGACCGCGATTCCGATGACGCGCGCAACGTCTTCTCGCGAAAGTGGAGTTCCAAATTCGGGGTCGCGCTGGCGCATTTCACCGAATACCTGACCGTCCACTCGATCGCCGACGGCGTTCTCGGAATTCGCAGTGAAACGCACCGGAATTTTTCCGGCTTTTAAGTCGAGAGTAATTTCGGCGGGCTTCTTGGATTCCGACGCATACAAATACAGCGCTGTGCCGAGTGTCGGATGCCCGGCAAATGGCAATTCCGTCTCGACAGTAAAGATTAGGACTTTCTTTCCTTCGCGAGCTTCAGTCGTGGCATCGCGCGGAAAAATGAAAGTCGTTTCCGAAAGATTCATCTCCCGCGCCAACGCTTGCATCTCGGCGTCAGTCAGCCCGCGAGCGTCAGGAAAAATCGCCAGCGGATTACCCGCGAGCGGCGTCTGCGTGAAAACATCAACCTGAATGAATTCGTAAGTGCGCGCCGGCATGAGTTAGACTTGGATTGTGTTGAGTCGCGGGTAAGTTTCGCAGGTGACTGAGGACGAGCAAGACGAACAGTTCTACCGCGATACTGAAAGCATCGCGTTTCCAAAACTGAACGATCATCAGCTTTCGCTGCTTGAACCTTTGGGCGAACGCCGCGTGATGAAACGCGGCGAGGTGCTGTTCAAGGCCGGGCAACGTGATCTCGGACTAGCAATTGTTTTGCGCGGCGAACTCGAAGCGTTCGAGACGCGCGATGACACCGAATATAACCTGGCTAACGCGCGCGAGCGTGATTTCATGGGCGACGTATCGATGCTCCAGGGCACGTCGATCCTCGGTTCGTCCAGAGTCAAATCGGATGAGGCCGAGATCCTCCTCATTCCTGCGGCCGAACTTCGCCGCGCGCTGGCGGAAATTCCCGCCGTCAGCAAGACAATCGTCGATGCGTTGATCATGCGACGACGCCGGCTTCGTCGCGATCGCGAATTTGCAGGCATGCGTGTTCTGGCCAGTCGGCAAGCGCGCGATGGACATCAGCTCGATGATTTCCTCGATAAAAATCGCATTCCGCATCGGCTGATAGAATTTGAGAGCGAACAGGGCGAAGCACTGAGTAAACGTTTTCACCTAACGACTCGCGATTTGCCGGTCTTAATCACTCCGGCCGGTGCGCGCTTGCGCAAGCCGTCGTTGCGCGAAGTTGCCAGGGAAGCCGGCTTGCTGCGGTCGCTCACGGAAGAAAATGAGACCGAATTTTTTTGCGACGTCGCAATCGTTGGTGCTGGACCGGCCGGTCTGGCCGCAGCGGTGTATGCCGCATCCGAGGGGTTGAAGACGGTTGTTGTAGAAAGTTATGCGCCCGGTGGACAAGCCGGTTCCTCGTCACTCATTGAAAACTTCTTTGGATTCCCGACGGGTATTGGTGGCGGCGAATTAACCTGGCTCGCTCAGTTGCAGGCCTACCGGTTCGGCGCGAAATTTTCCACACCAGCCCAGGCCCTCTCCCTGCAGTACCACTCTGACGGCGAGTACCGTGCATGCCTTGAGACAGAAGGTTGTGGTGCGGCACTCCGCGCAAAAACTGTCCTGATCACCACGGGCGCCGATTATGGCCGGCTCCAAGCCGAGGGCCGCGAACAATTTGAAGGTGTCGGCGTTTATTACGCTGCTACCGCGCTGGAGGGTCAGCTTTGTCGCAACGAAACTGTCGTTGTCGCTGGCAGCGGCAACTCAGCGGGCCAGGCAGCGATGTTCCTTTCCGACGGCGCGGCCAAAGTGTTACTTGTCGTTAGGGGTAACAACATTGCCAGCAAGATGTCGGACTATCTTTCGCGTCGGGTGCAGGCCAAGGAAAACATTGAGATTCTCTACAACACTGAAATCCGCAAAATGTCCGGCGGAAAAAAGCTGGAACAAATCGAACTGGAAAATGCCAAGACGGGCGAACGCCGAGTTGTGCGCACGCCAGCCGTTTTTTCCATGATCGGCGCCCGCCCGTGCACAGATTGGTTGCCGGCGGAAATTGAGCGGGACGAAAAAGGATTCGTCAAAACTGGTAGCGACGTCGTGGAAGCACCGGCATGGCGCGAAAACAAACGCCGCCCCGCTCCGCTTGAAACGAGTCTCCCCGGAATCTTTGCCGCCGGCGACGTTCGTTCGGGATCAGTGAAGCGTTGCGCCGCGGCGGTGGGCGAAGGAGGAATGGCCGTGTCCGGAATCCATTTGAGCCTTGCATCCCGGCGTAATGCATCCACGGACGCAACATCATCACACTAATCGATCATGAGTACGCGAGGCTGTTCTCATCTGGATGCGATTGAGATTGAGTCGATCAAGCAACCGCATCGTCGTGAATGCGAAGAATGCGTTAAGATCGGCAGCTACTGGGTTCATCTGAGGACTTGTCAGACATGTGGAGTTACGTTGTGCTGCGACAGCTCACCGAATCAACACGCCAGCAAACACGCGCATGCCAGTGGACATCCGGTGATCGCGTCGGCGCAGCCGGGCGAGCATTGGTTGTACTGCTATCCAGATGAGGCCTTCACTGAATATTGAGCGCCGATCGCGTGCCGCGATGGCATCTGCCATAACGTCGTGTTGGTTGGTTATCAGCTTCGGGAATTAGCATCACGTCAGTCTCTCCCCTCTCCCCTTAGACAAGGGGAGAGGATTGAGGTGAGGGGTTTGAAGCCCATCCGTTGGTTGAGATCGCCTGCAGCAAACCCTCACCCTCCCCCTCTCCCTTTCAAACGGCGAGGCGACCCCGAGTGCCAAAAATGACAAGTGACCAAACGACATCGAATCTCCGCGGGTGGAAATAAGCATTGACACCTGATCTAGCGCCCAGCATACCTGCAAGCAGCAAATCAGCAGACGCGGCACTAATCCGGCTCGCTACTGCTAACGGCGCGCAACCCCAGACGGAATCGCGTTCAACCCAAAACAGAAAGAAGCATTATCATCATGAAATCGATCATTTCCATTGTCGCCATCACATTGTTTGGCTTGTTACCAACGACGTTCGTTCACGGCCAAACGTCGCCAAAACCCGCCGCGGGTGAAAAGCAGGCGGCGACTGCCGGAGCTGGCAAACGGACCGATGTTTATCACGTCCATTTCGCAAAAGCGGCGCTCGGCAAAGCACTGCAATTGGGCGATTGGCTCAAAACGCCGGATCCCAGTAACCCGATGCCCGATCATTTCATTGTTTTTCGTCATCAGGACGGTGACGCATGGGATTATGCCGTGATTACGCATCTCGGCCCGAAAGCAACCGTAGAAGCTGCGGGAACCGCTGTTCCTCCTGACAAACGCGACTTGGGTGCGTGGCACACTGATACATTTGTGAACGGTCCTTCGTGGGAAGAGTTCACCAAGGCCATGGGCATCGACGCGGATTCGAAATCGAAGACGGCGGGGTCGGTTTATTCTGTCTCTTATTATCGCCCTGCCCCCGGTCATCGGGAGCAATTAGAAAAAATGCTCGGTGAATTGCCAAATGCGTCAGACGACACGACTGCCGGCAACGTGTTGATGCAGCACCTGGAAGGCGCCAACTGGACCTTTCTCGCTATCGCTCGGTACAATTCGTGGGATGATTATGCCAAAGGTGAGAAAAATAGCGTCGGCCAGACATCCAAGAAAGATGGTCCGTGGAACCGTTTGCGTGATCACACCGACTTTCACACCGACACGCTAACGGATCGCATAGCGCCGTAAGGCTGAAATAAATTGTAGGGCGTTTCTGTGAAACGCCTCGGCGTCTGACACAGACGCCCTGCAAAATTCCGGCGGTTGCCACAACCGCCTCTACAACGCCACGCAGTGCAGGTAGGGCGGGCAGTCCTCTGCACGCCAAAAGACGGCGCGCACAGGAGTGACGCGCCCTACCTATGAACGTCGGACATTTGACGTTCCTTCGGCCTTGGGCATTAGGATTTCGCCATTGTTATCGCGGCAGCGGTAATTTTTTCGATCGTTTTTTGACTACGATTAAGAGTAGGAGCATGAGTCTCTCAACACATCTACGCATCATGATGCGTCAATTTGTTTCTTGATCACCTTGCGAAACGCCGTTTAGTTGCCAGACATTATGACCACAAACGGGGTTCATCCTCTGGAAGCGTTGATGCGCGAGCGGATCGTCCTGCTCGATGGCGCGATGGGAACGATGATCCAGGGCTACAAATTGTCCGAAGCCGATTACCGCGGCGAACGGTTTCGCGATTGGCAAGGCAAAGATCTCAAAGGCAGCCTCGAACTGTTGAATATTACGCAGCCCCAGGTGATCGGGGAAATTCATTCCGATTACCTCAAAGCCGGCGCGGATATTATCGAAACGAACACCTTCAGCGGAACAACCATCGGTTCGCACGATTTCCTTTTTCAAGGCGAACCGACCGCTGGGCGCAAAGATCAGGAATTCTTTCAGCGGGTGATCGACGACGCCGGCCTTCGCGCGCTGGTTCGTGAAATTAATTTCGAAGCAGCGCGGATCGCCCGCCATGCTGCGGATCAGGTCGCGAATGAAACCGGTCAGCGGCGATTTGTTGGTGGATCGATGGGACCGCTTCCTGTCGCTGCCTCCATTTCACCTGATGTAAACGATCCTGCATTTCGCGCGGTCTCGTTCGATCAGTTGCGCCAAACTTATTTCGATCAAGCGAAGGCGCTGCTCGAAGGTGGGGTCGATCTTCTCATCGTGGAAACCATTTTCGACACGCTCAACGGCAAGGCTGCGTTGTTCGCCATCACCGATGCGTTCGCGGAAACTGGCCGCAGTGTGCCGTTGATGATTTCGGGCACCGTGATCGACAAATCCGGACGGAACTTGAGCGGCCAAACTGTGGAAGCATTCCTTGTTTCAATCGCGCACGCGCGACCACTCATCCTCGGTTTGAACTGCGCGCTGGGTCCGGATGAGATGGAGCCATTCATCGAAGAACTTTCACGGATCGCACCGTTTTACGTCGGCGCGTATCCGAATGCAGGATTGCCCGATCCGCTTTCGCCAACCGGATTTCCTGAAACTGCAGAATCGTTTGCACCCAAACTTGTGGCTTGGGCGGCAAACGGCTGGCTGAACCTAGTGGGCGGCTGCTGCGGAACGACCCCCGAACACATCCGCGCAATCGCGGATCGCGTCCGCGACTGTAAGCCACGCGGCGCATCCGTCATTCCGAGCTAAGTCGAGGAATCCCGTGGAAAAACACATTAGTATAACTTCGCGAGATCCTTCGACCCCGAAAGCGTTCGGGGCTCAGCAGGAGCGCAGTTCCATGGCCTTGGAATTGTCCGGGCTTGAGCCGCTAAAGATCACGCCGGAGTTTGGTTTCGCTGTCATCGGCGAGCGCACTAACATCACGGGCTCGCCAAAGTTTTCGAAGCTAATCCTGGCCGGCGATTTCGAAGGCGCACTGACTGTCGCGCGTCAGCAGGTGCAAGGTGGCGCGAACCTGCTCGATGTAAACATGGACGAAGGGATGATCGATTCGGAAGCGGCGATGGTTCGCTTCCTGAATTTGATCGGCAGCGAACCGGAAATCGCACGCATCCCCATTATGATCGACAGCTCGAAGTGGAGCGTCATCGAAGCCGGACTCAAATGTGTCCAGGGCAAAGCCGTTGTGAACTCAATCAGCCTGAAAAACGGCGAAGAGGAATTTCTGCACCATGCACAATTGATCATGCGATACGGCGCAGCCGCTATCGTGATGGCGTTCGATGAGAAGGGCCAGGCCGACTCCTTCCAACGCAAAAGCGAAATCTGCGCGCGCGCTTACAATCTGTTGACGCAAAGGGCCGAGTTTCCAGCGAACGATATAATTTTCGATCCAAATATTCTGACAGTCGCTACGGGTCTCGACGAGCACCGCAATTACGCCGTCGATTTCCTTGAAGCGACGCGCTGGATCAAACAAAACCTGCCAGGCGCGCGCGTCAGCGGCGGCGTCAGCAATATTTCGTTTTCGTTTCGCGGCAACAACACCGTGCGCGAGGCGATGCACGCCGCTTTTCTTTACCACGCAATTCGTGCTGGATTGGACATGGCGATTGTGAACGCCGGGCAACTGGCCGTTTACGAAGAGATCGAACCCGAACTGCGGGAACGCGTCGAAGACGTGCTGTTGAATCGCCGCGACGACGCAACCGAACGCATGGTCGAGTTTGCGGAACGCGTAAAGGCGAAAGGCAAAGCGCCGGTCGTCGACGAAACATGGCGAAAGCAACCCGTCGAAGAGCGTCTGAAGCACGCGTTGGTTAAAGGCATCGTTGATCATATCGACATCGACACCGAGGAAGCGCGCCAGAAATGCAAGCGACCCCTCGACGTGATCGAAGGTCCGCTTATGGCTGGAATGAGCGTGGTCGGCGACTTATTCGGGGCCGGCAAAATGTTTCTACCACAGGTGGTGAAGAGTGCGCGGGTGATGAAAAAAGCTGTCGCCTATTTGATGCCGTTTATGGAAGCGGAAAAATCCGCGGACGCGAAACCGCAGGGGCGCATCGTTATGGCGACTGTAAAAGGCGACGTGCACGACATAGGCAAGAACATCGTGGGCGTAGTTCTGCAATGTAATAACTACGACGTGATTGATCTCGGCGTGATGGTCCCCGCGGCGAAGATCCTGGATACAGCGCGCGAGAAAAAAGCGGACGCGATCGGGCTAAGCGGTCTGATCACGCCATCGCTGGACGAAATGGTTCACGTCGCGCAGGAGATGGAGCGAGAAGGATTTCGCTTGCCACTTTTGATCGGGGGTGCCACGACCAGTCGGGCACACACAGCGGTCAAAATCGCGCCGCATTATCGCGCCAGCACTGTGCACGTGCTGGATGCGTCGCGCGCGGTAGGCGTGGTGAACTCGTTGCTTAATGAGCAACTGAAATCGGACTTCGATAAAAAAACGCGCGAAGACTACGAGCGCTTGCGCCGGGAACACGCTGCAAAAACGCAAGGGAAAAAACTTCTAACGCTTGAGCAGGCGCGCGCCAATCGAACGCCGATCGATTGGAGTAACTACGTCCCGCCGAAACCGGATTTTGCGGACGTGCGCGTCTACGGAGCGGATCGGGGGAGCGCACGCGGCCCGCGTGCTGTTTCCGGCGGCCCGCCGGAAACCTTCAGCGATATTCACTACAGTAAACGGCATCGACCTCACTTTGAGCGGCCGTGGGCCAAATACGCGATTACGTGGAGCACAAACGCGCGACAAAAATTAAGCGACGCCGCTCGGAAGATTGTTTTGGATTGCATCCTCTATTGGAATGAGCGGCGCTACGAGCTCTACGCAGCGTGTGTGATGCCAGACCACGTTCACATTTTGATTGAACCACAGGTGAGGAGTCAGAGTTCGAAAGCAACGGAATTCTATTCGCTCACCGAAATTTTGCACACTCTCAAGTCCTTCACTGCTCACAAGATTAATGAGCTAGAAGAAAAGAGCGGGCCAGTGTGGGAGCGTGAATCCTTTGATCGCGTGATTCGTTCGGAAAGCGATCTACAGGAAAAGTTCAATTACATTACGCGAAATCCGTGGGACGCGGGGGTTGCCCAGCCGGGTGAAGATTATCCGTGGATGTGGTTCCCCGGGAAAGAAACATCTCGGCCAGCGGCCGAGATGGGCACGCCAGCGGCGTGCGCTCCCCAGAACATCGCGGTCGCAGTGAGCGATCTTATTCCTTATATCGATTGGTCGCCGTTTTTTCATGCGTGGGAATTGCGTGGCCGTTACCCGGCAATCTTCGACGATCCAAAAATGGGCAAACAAGCGCGCGAACTTTTCGATGATGCTCAGGAACTCCTCGAGCGCATTGCAGCGAAAGATCTTCTCATCCCGCGCGGCGTTTACGCTTTGTGGCCTGCAAACGCTGTGGGCGATGACGTTCATGTCTATGCAAACGACGGCCGCACTGAAAAAATCGCCACCTTTTATTTTCTGCGTCAGCAGATGCAAAAGCCGACTGGACAATTCAATCATTGTCTCGCGGATTACGTCGCGCCTGCAAGCTCTCAACTCTCGACTATCAACCATCAACTCTCAGATTATCTCGGCGGATTCGCGGTCTCAATTCACGGCGCTGATGAGCTTGCCGAGGAGTTCAAGGGTCAGCACGACGACTACAGCGCGATCATGGCCAAAGCTTTAGCGGACCGATTAGCTGAAGCGTTTGCCGAATACCTGCATAAAGAAGCTCGCATCGCTTGGGGTTTTGGGCGCGATGAACAATTGTCGAATGCTGATCTGCTCCGTGAAAAATATTGCGGCATCCGGCCGGCTGCCGGTTATCCAGCCTGTCCGGATCACGCCGAGAAACGAACGCTCTTTGATTTGCTCAATGCAGAGAGGAACACAGGGATGAAACTGACGGAGTCGTTTGCGATGCATCCCGGCGCCAGCGTGAGCGGGCTTTATTTTTCGCATCCGGATTCAAAATATTTCGGGGTCGGACAGATTGGACGCGATCAGGCAATTGATTATGCGACCCGGCGAAACGAAGCCGTACCTGCAGTGGAAAAACGACTCGCGCCGAATTTGGGGTAGAACGTTGGACACTAAAGAAGAAGAGCGATTGCCAAGGCCGCCAGCCTCCCCGGAATAAAAATCGGGGCGAGAGGATTTGAACCTCCGACCTCGTGGTCCCAAACCACGCGCTCTACCAAGCTAAGCTACGCCCCGAAATGCCGCGGGGTTCTTTACCACGGGTAGCGCCTTCCCGCATCGGGAAATTCGGCTACCTTTTGACGGAAAGAAGCGATGAAATCATACGGGCTAATCTTTTTGAGCGCGCTGTTGGTTGCCGCGCTGATCCTGCACGGGCAGGAAGCCGCACCGCCGTCCGTGGATCTCTTTCCAGAGCAAGAGGAAGAACCTAGCCCCACGCCGCCGCCAAACGGCCCCGAGTTGCCGGAGTTGAAGCAACTCGACGACAGTTTCAACAAACCGAAGTCGCTGGGCACCGCTGCCGATGCATTGCAGGTGCAGGCGCTCTGGCGGCAATTGAAGAATCGCACTGTCAATGATCCGGAAGTGCAAGCGGCAAAGAATTATGCTCAGGCCGCACGAACAGATTTGGAAAAACGGAAACGGCTCAGCGATTATTACGAGGTCTATTATCGGCGAATGTCTGCTTTGGCCACGACACCTGAGCTCAAAGTAGCCTTGCAGCAACAGAAGGATGTTCATCAGGCCATCTTAGCTCAGCCACGCGTGAGGCCATCGCCGACACCAGCCCCTTCTGGCACGCCGTCACCGACGCCAACAAGCACGCCTTTCAAGAAAAAGCCCAAAGAGAAACACAAAAAGCCGAAAACGCACAAGTAGCATCCGGTCTTCCGGAAAGTGGGGCGCCGTTTGGGCTGCGGATTTGCACAAGTGCAACGCGGGAATGTGTGTCTGCCAGGTTGCCAACATTGCTAAGTGCCGCGCAATGTTAGATCTACCAAAGATTTTGCTTGCCGCGCCGACAGCGGTCTTTTAAACCGTCGCATAACTCTTCAACGTTATGAACTCGCTCATCGAAGTTACGCAAACCGTCTTATTCACGCCCGCACGCTTGCTCGGACAGGTCGAGTACTCTGCCTCGTCTCAGGGACAGGCACCCGGGCCAGTGTTCTGGATTTTCTATCTGGCGTTCACGATCTTAATACTCGCAGCTTGGTGGAAAATCTTTACAAAGGCAGGCCAGCCAGGCTGGGCATGTATCATTCCGATCTACAATCTCTATGTTTGGTGCAAGATCGTCGGGCGGCCGTGGTGGTGGCTTCTTTTGATGCTAATTCCTTTCGTTAATTTCATAATCGCGATCATTCTGCTCATCGATCTGGCTAAGAGTTTCGGGAAAGGAGTGGGCTTTGGAATTGGTTTGCTTTTGCTGCCGTTTATTTTCTTCCCGATCCTCGGCTTCGGCAGCGCTCAATACCAGGGACCGACCGCCGGGAGTCCTGGGATGACGGTTTCTCGACCGCCGCAACCTGCGTAACTGATTTCGCGAATCACGGAGTGGCGGTCTCTAG
Organism: Candidatus Udaeobacter sp.; assembly: GCA_036488345.1. Lineage (GTDB taxonomy): Bacteria > Verrucomicrobiota > Verrucomicrobiia > Chthoniobacterales > UBA10450 > Udaeobacter. The sequence goes on along the minus strand of DASXHS010000141.1, from coordinate 2,991 downwards.
TCCGCCGTTCCATACTGCAAACGGTGGAACGTGTTGTCCCCAACACGTTGAGCGGGCCAGTTGCCTACCGATTGGGGACAATCGGTTCCATCTTGTGTGCTACGATTTTACCCAGCTTGGCTTGCGTTTTTCGTTAAAGGCGGAGATGCCTTCGCGCGCTTCGTCCGACTCACGCGCCCGCATGTGATATTTCAGCGCGAGATCGACGTCTCCCTTCACGGAATGCCACCAAAGTTCTTCCACTAACCGTTTCGTCTGCGCCAGCGCGCCGGGTGCGCCTTGCAACACCGACGCGGCAAATTTTTTGGCTTCATTCATTACGCCGTCTGGAGCGACGACGCGATTCACGAGTCCGATTTCGTTCGCGCGCGCAGCGTCGATTAATTCTCCGCTGAACAATAGCTCGCGTATCTTTCGTTCGCCGATCTGGCGGCGCAGAAATGTCATAACCAATCCAGCAACCAGTCCGCGGCGCACCTCGGGATATCCGATCTTTGTTTTCTCCGCGGCGACAACAAAATCGCACGCCGACATAATGCCCGCACCGCCCGCGACCGCTGCGCCATGCACTGCCGCAATCGTGACGAGGCGCGTTTGGCTGACCGCAACCAAAGTGTTCGCCACCATGTCGGCGGTCGCGTGTGCTTTTGTGGTATCGGCGGCTTCCTTCAAATCCAAGCCGGTGCAAAACGCCGCGCCAGCTCCGCGAAAAATTAGAATGCGCTGCTCCGGTTGATCCGACGCGACGTTAATGGCCGCACATAGTTCAGTTAACAGCTCGAGAGTGAGCGCGTTCCGGCGCTCAGGCCGGTTGAGAGTTACCACACTTATCTGTGGCGATTCTTTTTCGACTAAAACAACAGGCATGATGTGAATGACGAAATTCGAATGACGAATGACGAATTACGTTTGGATGACTCCGGTGTGGAAATGCGCTTTCGGCATCGGGCGCGAGACGTAGTCCAAAAGGCGAATCAGCACGTCACGCGTTTCGTGCGGTTGAATGATAGCGTCTACCCAACCGCGCGCGGCGCCGTAGCGAATATCGGTTTGCTCTTCGTAACTCTGTTTCACTTTCGCGCGAAGTTCCTCCAGTTCCTCGGGCGACGCTTTTTTGTCGCCGCGTTCGTGCGCCCTGGCGAGAATCGAAAACACCGTGTCTGACGCTTGCGCCGCGCCCATCACCGCATAGCGCGCATTCGGCCAGGCAACGATAAATCGCGGATCATACGCCTTGCCGCACATCGCGTAATTGCCTGCGCCAAACGATCCTCCCACAATTACTGTGATCTTCGGAACGACCGAATTGCTTACGGCGTTCACCAGCTTCGCGCCGCTGCGAATGATCCCGCTCTCTTCCGCGTCGCGACCGACCATGAACCCGCTGACGTCCTGGAAAAAAATGATCGGCAGATTCGTCTGGTTACAGTCCATGATGAACCGCGCTGCTTTATCGGCGCTATCGGCATAAATGACGCCGCCCATCTGGATTCCTTCTTTTTTCGTCCTGACCTGCACGCGTTGGTTGGCAACAATTCCGACGGGACGGCCATTGACGCGGGCATAGGCGGTTACGAGTGTTTTGCCGTAATCGGCCTTGTATTCATCGAGTGAATCTTCGTCGACGACCATGGCCAGCAAGTCGCGCGCATCATAACTTTGCCGCCCCTCGAAACTGATCAGGTTGTAAACGCTGTCCGGATTTTTTGCCGGCTTGGGTAGGGCGAGACCGCCGGGCGCTCCGCGTGATTTTGCTTCAGGCAACAACGCGACTAACGACCGAAGCCGCTTGAGACACGACAGATCATCCTTTTCGAAAAAGTCGACGGTACCGCTGATCTCCGAATGCATTTTCGCGCCACCCAGTTCTTCCGCATCGACAATCTGACCAATCGCAGCTTTCACCAGCGACGGCCCGGCGAGATACAGTCCGCTTCCTTGCGTCATCAAAATCTTGTCGCACAACACCGGCAGATACGCGCCGCCGGCTACGCAGTTGCCCATGATCGCCGCAAACTGCGCGAGGCCCGCCGCTGAAATCACCGAGTTATTGCGAAAGATCCGGCCGAAATCATCTTCATCGGGAAAAATTTCGTCCTGCATCGGCAGGAATACGCCTGCGGAATCAACGAGGTAAACCAAAGGGAGCGCGCATTCGAACGCGATCCGCTGTGCGCGAATCACCTTCTTAGTCGTGGCCGGAAAAAACGCGCCGGCTTTCACTGTTGCGTCGTTAGCCACGATCATGCACGGAACGCCTTCTATGTTGCCGATGCCTGTCACGACCCCCGCCGCGGGAATTTTACCCCATTGGTCATACATTTTGTAAGCGGCCCAAAGTCCGATTTCGAAAAACGGTGAGCCTGGATCGAGCAAATGACGAAGGCGCTCACGTACCGATAAGCGTCCCATTTTGCGCTGACGCTCGTGACCGGCCTTGCCGCCACCTTCACGCAGCACCGCTTCCTCCTGCGCAATCGCGGTGCAGTGAGCACGCAATACTTCACTCGTGTTCGATCGAGCCATATGCCAGAGCCACACGCTTAATCTGCGTGAGGGACTGAATCAAGCGGACAGCGGGCTTTGCTTTAAGGAAGCAAGGGGCTAATTCTGGGGAGCACACGCGGCACGCGTGTTGGTTGTGACGGCCTCGCCGCAACAGTCTTCTATATCCGCTCCTCCTTTTACATCTCGTTCGCGGCTGTTAGAAACCAAGATCGTTTCGACGGGGACGCCAAACCAGCACCCGAGCCGGGCACGCTCCCAAACATTCGTACAATCCGCAGTCGTGACCTTGCTGTTCGGATTCTATTCGTCTAACGCTTAGAGATGAGTTCACCTGACGATTCTGTGGCGTTTGGCGCGCCCGGGATCGAGCCACGCTGGACATCGAGCGCGAAAGAGGGCGTCGGCACGGCGTATCACACCAGTTGCCGGGTGTGGTTCACGCTGAGTCACGGCATCGTGAACGAGATTTATTATCCTCACGTC
>DASXHS010000095.1:0-14381 GCA_036488345.1 Candidatus Udaeobacter sp. | reverse complement strand
TATCACTGGCTGGTTGCGTTCACGGTAGGAGTTGCCCTTGTCGGAGTCGTGCTGTGGGGAACGCTGAGTGGCGCGCTGCTTCCGTTTTTGCTACGTCGTTGCGGGCTTGATCCGGCGGCGTCATCAGCACCATTCGTTGCTACCCTGGTTGATGTCACGGGGCTGGTAATTTATTTCAACGTCGCGCTCTTCATTCTTCGCGGCACGCTGTTGTAGTTACGGCTCACTAGAGCGCGTTAGTTACAAGCTGAAAAGGACCTGCCTGGTAAGGCAATGCCTTTTTCCATGTAGGACCTCGCCTGATAAACGGCTGTTATTGTTATGCCAAGGCTACGCGGAAGGGATAGATCATTCAACGAGAAATTTTCATTACTGTAACACAAACGTCTCACTAATGTAACAAACCATGCTCATAACGGTAACAAACAATTCACGTTACTGTAACTTGCGCGCTAACTATGGGGGAACCAGCGTATGTTGGAATTGAAAAAATTCCTACTGCAACATCTGCAATGGCTTCCAATATCAGACGCAGATCATGACCAACCCGGCGGTGCGCATCACGCATATTGTCGACACCGATTAGCTCTACCAGGACATCCGGAACGGACATTTGCCGGCCGTATCGTTCGTAAAGCCGAGCGGCTGGGTGGACGGTCACCCGGCGTCATCGAAGTGGGATTTGTTTGAAGGGTTCACCAAGAAGATCGTCGATCTTGTGCGTTCAAAGCCCGAGCTGTGGAATAGCACGGCGATTTTCGTAACGGTGGATGAAGGCGGTGGTTATTACGACTCGGGATACGTGCAGCCGCTGGATTTCTTCGGAGACGGCACGCGCATTCCTCTGATTGTGGTTTCGCCGTACACCAACCCGGGCCACATTTCCCACAACTATTCGGATCATGTTTCGATTCTGAAGTTCATCGAACACAACTGGGGCTTGCCTGCAATCTCCGGCCGCAGCCGCGATAACCTGCCAAACCCGACGTACAACCCTGCGGTTACCAACTATGCCCCAACCAACACCCCTGCCATTAGCGACCTTTTTGACCTGTTTAACTTCTAACACCAAATATTGAACTGATTTCATCCACTCCAGAAGTGGAACTGGCGGTAGCTGCACGGCGAGGACGAAACAAAGCAGCGTCGCCGTCGAAAGAAAGCTCTGCGTCGGGCTCTGGCACATCAGGATGGGACATGTGATCGGCATACTCGAACGACTCGACACACCACAACAGAGAGGACTTCGTGGAGAAGAAACTTTATGTGTTAGTCAAGTGGCGACAGTTTCTTTCTCCGCCCACGGGGAATACTCGCCTACAGACCAAAGGTAGCCTTCAGGGTCCCGGACCGTGAATGCCTTTCCACCATACTCCATGGTCGTTATCTCTACGATAATCTCCGCTTTTGCAGCGAGAGCCCGCGCATACGCCTGCTCGCAATCCTTTACGATCAGGTAGACCGGCGAGGTCACGCGTCCGCCAATCTCAGCCGGCGTGACATACAGATGCCGAAGCGGACTCTCGTTGCTCGCCGATCCCAGCATCACCAGACCGTTACCAAAGCGCAGCTCGGCGTGAGCCACAGTGCCATCGGGCCCTTCATAGACGGCGTGGCGTTCGAAGCCAAATGCTTGCTCAAGCCACGCAATCGCTGCAGGCGCGTCCTTGTATCGCAGGCTTGGTATCAAGACTGAGCCATTCATCGGTTCTCCCCCTCTCTCTCTCTTCACTGTTAGAGTGTACTGCCAACAAAGCCGCACTATGGGTTTGCTGGGATTTCCTGTTGCTTCGCCGCTGCGGCGGTCATGTAGCGTAGACGATGGGCGAGCTCTTTCATCACGTGCGTCGAGAACTGCGGGTGCTGTTGAATGAGAAAATGGAACCGCCGTTGATCGACTGTCGCGAGTCGGCAAGCGGTCTTCGCCACAGCGTTGGTATCACGCGGATTGTCATCGAGCAACGCGATCACGCCGATCAGGCCGCCGGATCCTGCGGTCTCGATCACATGATCACCAAGCCGGATGTCCATTTCCCCCTCCAATAACACGTACATCTTGTCACGCTTGTCGCCTTCCCGGAAAAGGAAATCTCCGGGCGCCAGTCGCAACGCGTCACCATCGTGATCAAAAAGGTTCGCAGGATTCATAAGTGCCATGTAATCGGCAACAGAAACTACAAAAAAGACACAATCATTGCCAAGTTACGATTGGGTGACAACCTCCCTCGACTTCGATTCTGGTCCAAGGGCAATATTTCAGGAAGGTGAGTGGACGCGTTTGTTCATCAAGACAAAGCGTCGGAATGAGCATTCTTGATGTGAGAAGCGACCTTCTCTACCGCTAACGTGCGGGCAGAAGAGGTGTCGACATCGTAGGTAATGAGGCAGATGGGACAAATACCGGAGTAATACCGACTTCCGCCTCTGCCTTTGAGTTCGACGAGAATTAGTTCTCGCCAATTTTTGTCCGAGAGTTTGGTCGGTACCGTATCACTAGGTCTCACGGCATTTACCTTCCACGCCTTTGACGACCGACAAAGAGACGTTTCTGTTACTTTTTCGAGAAACCGACATCTCGTCGCGGGCAGTCGCGAGCTTACAACAAGGCCCTGGACTAATTTTCTACTTCAGTATCGCACTGGTAATCATGCGCGGCGTAATGCCATAGGTGTTCCACGCTGAAGCATACGCTACGGTTACTTAACCAGCTCTTGAATTACTTTCTCCATACCGCTGACCACTAGCGTGAAACGATCGTAATCAAGTTTGCCGGGCGTGTCGTTCGACGAGTGATAGTGCGGATAACGAAATGGCGCGGTGTCGGTGACCATGATGGCGGGGTAACCATGCTGCCAGAATGACCATTGGTCCGACCAACTCACGCCGGGGATGAACGCGGGAAGCGAGGCGCCTTCGGATGGGATCTTCGCGTGTTTGCGGAACAGCGCGATAACGCGACGTAGCAACGCGCGTGAATGAACGTTGCTAACAAAGCCGATGAAATTGCCGACGTTCGGATAAAACAGGCCGAGGCCCGGCGACGGATATCTTTGCGAGTTCGGCGCATCGGAAAAGTAACCGATTGTTTCCAGGCTGATCATCGCGGAGATCTTGTCGCCGCGTTCTTTGCATCTGCGGGCATAAACCTGGCTGCCCATTTCACCGGACAAAAAATAAGGCGGCTCCTCATTCACGAACGCAACGAAGCGTAACGTTTGCTTCGGCTTTGCACTGGCGAACCGCTGCGCCAACGCCAGAACCGCTGCGACGCCGCTCCCGTTATCATTCGCCCCAGGCGAACCGAACACCGAGTCATAGTGCGCGCCGATTACGACGATCTCCGGACCATTCCCGGAAATTTCTGCCTCGATATTGTGACACGGTTGTGCGCCCGTCTCGTAGCTGTCTCGCCGGGTCCGCAGCCCACCTCGGGAAAACGAATCTTCGATAAAATCGGCCGCGGCATTGAGCTGTGCGTCATGCCACATGTTGCGCTCGCCGATTTCTCCTGCGAGCTTCTGCACATTCCCGCGGAGCTTTTCGCGCAAGACAACTTCGCCCGGCGATAGCGGCCCCGCCTCGGAGACATTTTTCCCGGGCATTCTCATTCCATACCACCAGACTAACACCAAGACGGCGAAGACAACGATGGTGATGCAAAGCGCGCGGAAGAGAATTTTTAAGAGCACATCGCCATCAAATTAATGAATACGAATATAACCAAAAGCTTGTTCGCGTAACTTCTGGGGAGCATACGCGGCCCGCGTGTACCGTTCGGCGGCCCGCCGAACAGCTCTTTGGGAGACACGGCATCTCTCAGACCTCTCTTGAAAATCGCGCCACTCACGCTCTCAAATTTTCGGCCAGCGGCCGAAAACAGCACGCCAGCGGCGTGCGCTCCCCGGATGGTGTCGTTCATGCGAGCTTCTTGCGGAAACGCAGGGCGCACAGACTAAAAAGCAGATTCGACATCACAATGAGCACTAACAGGTTCGGCCAGTATTCGAAAACATTTGCGCCACGCAGAATGATCGCGCGCATAAGTGCAATGAAATACGTCGTGGGAAAGAGCGCACCGAGCGCATAGAAAATCCACGGCATTGTTTCACGCGGAAAAATGAACCCGGAAAAGAAAACGCTCGGCAATAGGAACACCATCGACATTTGCAGCGCCTGCATTTGGTTTTCGGCTCTGGTCCCAACGAGCAAGCCGAGGCTTAGCAGCGCAAACACATACACCAGCGTAGAAAACATCATGGCGAATACACTGCCCTCTATGGGAACGAAAAACACAAAGCGCATGATACTGAACAAGACAATCGCCATGGTCATGCCAATGCAGAGATAAGGAACCAGCTTGCCGAGCATGAGCCCGGCTGGGCTCAACGGGCTTACCAGCAATTGTTCAAGCGTGCCGCGTTCGCGTTCCCGCACTAAAGCCATGGCCGCTGCAACTGTTGTCCCAATTTGCAAGACCACGCCGATCACGCCGGGCACAAAGAAATTCGGCGCTCGCATGGCGGGGTTGTAAAGCATCTGCGGACGAACATCGATTGGCATCCCTTTCCGGCCAGTATCACGCATCAGCATTTCCATTGATTGCGTCAACGCCACGCCGAGGCCGGTTTGAAGAGCCTGCAATGCGGTGGTGGAATTGGATCCGTCAACAAGCAATTCCACCTCTGCGGAATGCCCGGCCATTAGCTCGCGCGTAAAGTTCGGTGGGATGTAAAGCGCGGCGTACGCGCTTCCCTTTCGTAGTTCGCTCTTCAACTGATCCAGGCTTTGCGCTTCGCCAACTACGCGGAAGCTTTGCGTGTTGACGAATTGGTCGATCAAAAGACGGCTTTCGACCGTGCGATCTTCGTTGAGAACAAGCATCGCCATGTGCTTCACATCGTTATCGAGCGCATAACCGAACGCGACCATCTCGATCAACGGGGGGAAAAAGAAGAAAAAGAGAGTTAACGGATCGCGCCAGACGACGATGAACTCCTTGAACAAAATTGCGCTAAACCCTCGAAATGGTTTGTGTTTCATGGCTTCGCTGCGCTCCGCCGCGTTGAACCGTTAAAACGTTGAATCGTTGAATCGGCATTGTTCACATCGCCGGTTCGGTATCTCGCCCTTTCGCCGATTCGCATAAACATCATGCTGCTTTTCGTTCAGCAGCGTGCTTGGCGGATAGCTCCACAAACACGTCTTCCAGCGAAGGACCCATTTCATGAATGTCGGCGTGAGCGACACCAACTTTGCGCAGTTGTTCCTCGATCCCCGCACGGTTCACTCGTTCATCGACGAGCAAGTGCATGGATTGGCCAAAAATTGTGGCACTGCGCACCCCCGGCATCTCATGCATGGCATGGAGCGCTGCAGTCACGTGGTCGCAAGTCACGTCGAGCCGGCGCGTTCCGGGTGGATTCACGTCCGGCAACTTTTTTAAGTCGTCCGGTTCACCACACACGATCAATTTCGACAGGTAGATGTAGCCTACGTGATCGCAGCGCTCGGCTTCATCCATGTAATGCGTCGTCACGAACAGCGTCATGCCTTTCCCTGCAAACTCGAACAGTAAATCCCACAGCTCACGCCGGGCGACTGGATCGATACCGGCGGTCGGCTCATCAAGGAAGAGCACACTCGGCTTGTGCATGAGCGAACAAGCCATGGCCAGACGTTGACGCCAGCCACCGGAGAGCTGACTGGCGCGCCTGTCGATGTACGGCTCCAGATGCGTCGTGGCTATCATTTCCTCGCGCCTCTGATTCAATTCGCGCCCGCTCAAGCCATAAAGTTTTCCTGCGAAGATGAGATTCTCATTCACAGTCAGCTCGTCGTAGAGCGAAAATTTCTGCGACATGTAGCCGATCAATTCCTTAATCGGCTCCAAATCCCGCACGACATCGTGGCCGCCTATTCGCGCCGTGCCCTCAGTCGGCTGCAGGATTCCGCAGAGCATCCGGATCACAGTTGTTTTTCCCGAACCATTCGGGCCGAGAAAACCGAAGATCGATCCCTTCCCGACGGTAAACGAAACATGATCGACAGCCGTGAAAGCGCCGAAGCGCTTCGTCAGTCCTTCCACTTGGATCATTGGTTCAGGCATAAGACTATCAGGAAACGCGAAGGTGGATCGGCTTGTCCCCAAGCCGATGGCTCGGGCCCGTGACAACGCGTTGGGGACAACGCGTTCCACCTTTTCCTTCCTTCCTGCTTTCCTGATTCATTGATCGAATTCCTCATTTCGCATTTGGAAAATAAACATCCGCCGCCATTCCCGCGCGCAAACGATCGTCGTCGCTCGGCAAACGAATCTTCACGCCGAATACCTGTTTGATGCGGTCAGCGACAGTCTGCACATTGCGTGGTGTAAATTCGGCCTGCCGATTAATCTGCTCGACAACGCCGTTGAAGTCGGTGTGCGGAAACGAATCTACGCGGACGCGGACCTGCTCGCCCAGCTTGATCAAACCCAGCCATGATTCAGGGACATAAACGCGCACCCAGAGATGTCCGGTCATCAACAGCGTGGCCGCTTCGCGATTGGCCGGCAGCACATCGCCCACTTTTACGCTGAGCACCTCGAGAACGGAATCCGCCGGCGCGATGATCTGCATTTCGGCCAGCTGCGAATCGATATCGGCCAGTTGCGCACGCGCCTGTGCGACGCGCATCTTCGCAGCCGCCACATTTTTCTCCTGCGTTTTCGCCGCGCTATCGGCGCGCTCCGCGTCAGTGGCCGAAACGACTCTGCGGTTGAGCAAATCCTTTTGGCGGCCCGCATCGTCGCGCAGGAATACCAGTTGCGCTTCTTGCGCGTCCGCATCGTGAGCAGCCGTATCGATTTGCGCAGACGCAAGATCGCGACGCGCTCGCAGCTCTGACGCATCCAATTGCACGATCACCTGCCCTTCGTGCAAGCGATCGCCTTCCCACGCCAAAATTTTCTCCACGCGGCCGCCAGACCGCGGGCCCACGTGTGCTTCATCGACTTCGATCGTCCCGGAGACGGCGTTATTTCGAGTGCCGCAGCCACCCAACAAGAGCAGCAATGCCGCTGCTCCCGCCGGGCAAAATGACTGTGCACAGCGCCTAACGAACAATGCGCGCATGTTTTCTTCCTTTTGGTGTAAGCGCACCTTGGAGAACAATTTTGAGAATGCCGGCGAAACCTTCCTTCGGCATCATCCCGAGTTTTTCCATCTTCGCCGGATTCATGATCGCCTGAACAATCGCCAGGAGAATCTCAATGATTAGGTTCGCCGAAACGTCTTTTCGCACCATTCCCGCCCGTTGCCCTGCAAGGAGAAGGTTTCCGAAATACCGCTGAAACAATGCAGCCCGGCGGCGCTCGATAATTTGAAACACTTGCGGCGCTTTCTGGCGCATATCACGCACGAACGGCGGCTTTATCTCATCCAATTCGCGTTGTGTCCCAGCCAGCAACTCGCGCAAAGTCGCCGGGAAATCGTGCGGTTGCGCGCGCGTCACTTCTTTCAGCATCGTTTCCACACCTTGAAATTTATCCTCCAGCACAGCCTCGAGCAGATCGATCTTGCCCGGAAAATGAGCATAAAGTGTCTTCTTGCTGATCCCCAATTCCTCTGCCAGATCGTCCATAGTCACACTGCGGAATCCGTGACTGAAAAAGTGCGTCCGCGCCGCATCCACTATTCGTTGTCGAATAGATGAATTCTTTCGACTTCGTAATCGCGATTGCTTCCTGCTGTTCATTCGTGTCATTCGACACCAGCCGTCGCTTCAGATATCCGACCCACGCTCAATCCTTCCGTTAGGCCGCTATCGAAACACAGACGACTGACTGTATTCACCGTGGAAACTAATATGGTATATTTAGTTTCCTCAGCAACAGAAATATTCAGGCAGCGACGCTGCCTAACCTCCTTGGGATTTATTGCCGATCAAAGAGCTACGCGAAACCGGATAAGTGGGTTGCGCCGAATGTTTTACAACGTCGCTGCAGTCCTTGATCTAAATGGTGACGGAAAATGCGAAGTGATCGTCCATTCGTTTTATACAAAGGGCGGGCAGACGACGATCTACCGCTGCCAGCCGGACAAGCTCGAAGAAGTGCTCTCGGTCAAGTGCGGAGCCTGAGACATCGCAAGACTGGCTGATGTTGACGGCTTTGCACGCCGTCACTCCTTGTCGGGCAAATTCGCTGTGCACGATACGTGAATTCTTTTAATAAGAAGCCGTGGAATTGCTCAGTGCACTGAAAAAACATTTCGGCTACGACCAGTTCCGGCCGTTGCAGCGGGAAATCATCGAAGATGCGCTCGCCGGGCGGGATCTGTTTGTGCTGATGCCGACGGGCGGAGGGAAGTCGCTCTGCTTTCAGTTGCCGGCGTTGATGCGCGATGGGTTGACGATCGTGGTGTCGCCACTCATTGCGCTAATGAAAGATCAAGTTGATGCGCTACAGACCAGTGGTATCCCGGCAACGTTTTTGAATTCAACGCTGGATCGTGAAGAGGCAAAGGCTCGCTGGCGCGGCCTGCATCGCGGCCAGTATCGAATGCTCTATGTCGCACCTGAGCGGCTAATGCTCGACACGTTTTTGGAGCGTGCCCTCAACTGGAACATTGCGCAAATCGCAATCGACGAAGCGCATTGTATCAGCGAATGGGGCCACGATTTCAGGCCGGAGTATCGTGAGCTTAAGAAACTGCGAAAACATTTACCCGATGTGCCGGTCATGGCGCTGACCGCCACCGCGACCGAACGCGTCCGCACCGATATCATCAAAGAATTAGAACTGCGCGACCCGCTTGCTTACGTAGCCAGCTTTAATCGCCCGAACCTGACTTACCGCATAATTCCCAAGACAGCGGCTTACGAACAACTTTTGGCATTCATTCGCAGCCGGCCTAACGACAGCGGCATCATTTATTGTGCAAGTCGCAAGAGCACTGAATCAGTCGCGCGACATTTGAACGAGGACGGCATAAGCGCGAAGCCGTATCACGCGGGACTAACGACGTCGGAACGCACAAAACATCAGGACGCATTTCTGCGCGACGATGTGCGCGTCATCACTGCCACGATCGCGTTCGGAATGGGCATCAATAAACCGAACGTGCGTTTTGTTGTGCATTACGATCTGCCGAAAAATCTGGAGAGCTATTACCAGGAGACCGGACGCGCAGGACGCGACGGATTACCCAGCGAATGCGTATTGCTGTTCAATCCGGGCGATGTTGCCAAGCAACGGCATTTCATCGACGAAAAAACCGAGAAGGAGGCGAGTATCGCCCGTGCACAGCTTCAGCGGATGGTCCATTACGCGGAGACACGCGAATGCCGCCGAGCGACGCTTCTGGAGTATTTCGGGGAAACATATCCACCCGGGCGTGACGACGCCGGCGATCAGACACCGCCGCTACAGGTTTCCTGTGAGAGTTGCGACAACTGTTTGCAGCCGCGTGAGACATTCGACGGAACCGTGCACGCGCAAAAATTTCTGTCCTGCGTCTATCGTATCTACGCCAGGCACGGATTCGGATTTGGATTGGGTCACGTTGTCGATGTGCTTCGCGGCGCAGACACGGAAGCGATCAGGCAACGAGGTCACAATGAGCTGTCCACTTACGGCATCGGCGGTGAATTGAAACGAGGTGAATGGCAGGCTATCGGTCGCGAACTATTGCGGTTGGGGCTGGTCGAATGCGCGCCGGGCAAGTTTGCAACGTTGTCGCTTACGCCCGCCGGTCTCGAGGCATTGCGAAAGCGGAAATCGATCGTTTTGACCAAGCAAATCGAAATCGCAGAGAAAAGCGCGCGAATCAAGCCAGGCGCGATCGAATGCGACGAAGTATTGTTTGCGCGCTTGCGTGCGTTGCGTCGCCAGCTCGCAGATGAACGAAGCGTGCCCGCTTACATCATCTTCTCTGATGTATCGCTACGCGAAATGGCGAGAAAATATCCAACGAATTCAACAGAGTTCCGCCGCATTCCGGGCGTCGGCGAACAGAAATTGAAGGATTTTGGCGAAGCGTTTTTAAGCGCGATCGGGACCCATTCGGCGGAAAATCAGCCCGCAATATCCGCAAACGATTCCGATTTTACGTTCCCAAACCGGGAGGACTCACTTAAATGATCGGCAATGGCCGGAGATCCGATCAGCGCAACAAGCGGGAAGGGCAAAACAGGAATCTGCTTCCTCATTGTTCCGCCTCGAGCTCCTTTTTAGACATTCGATGCGTGTCGACGATCTTCCACTTACCAGCGTCGTCGAATTTCAACGTGAAAAGGAAGCCGGCTTCCAGATCGCCCGACGTGCGCCCATAACAAGGCGCATAAAGGATTGCGGTGTTCGCATCAGTCCACTTGCGCACCTTCAGAACGTCGTTGTCCGGCGCGCAACGGCGCGGGTTAAAGTCTTTTGGCAAATGGCCCTTGCCAAGTTGTGCTAACTGCAAATCCTCCGTCTTTATGTCCGACGGGGAATGCAGCGCGGCCCATTCGCCGTCACGTAATTGATAAAATGCGACGAATTCAACTCTCGTATGGTGCGCGTGCACCGGAGCGTAATTGCAGGCGAACCGCTTTGAATCGGGCGCCCATATCACCTCCGTCTGATTCGCCTCCGGACCATGCACCTCAAGGTCTTGATCCAGATCCACAACAACGTCCGTCGTTCCAAGCTTAACAATTTCCGGTGCACACTGATCGGGGCCGTACTCATCGCATTTGTATTCCCATTGGTTGTCGGGAGAGACAGAGCTCGCGGTCGCGCTCGATGACGAAGTGCGGCCGGTTTCGGAAACCGATTGCGCTTGTTCGCTCGTCGATTCAGGCGTGAAGGCTGGTGACGGTGTCACACCACTCGCCGCGGATTTTGGCTCACTCTCAGTTCCGTGATCGAGCAGGGCCCTTAGCTCTTTAATGCGCTCTTGAGCCAGTTGCGTCATCGTCGCATAGCGGAGCGTCGGTGCCATCGACCCGCCATCTGCCTCCTTAGCAGCGTGCGCTGCCTCGGCATCGCGGGATACAACCCACGCTCGTTGCGCCTCCCTGAGCTTTTGTTTGCTCTCAACGGTCGGAAGTTTTGCCAAAACCGATTGATAAGTCTTGTTGAGATCAGCATCAGCTCGCTGAAAGTCCGCCCGCGCCTCCGCATTCATGCTCGCCTGCGTTTGCGCGTGAAGAGGCGCGAGAGGCAAGAGAAATAAAACGAAGCCGACGCAGCAAAACACAACAAACAGTAAATGCGGTGGTGATAAACTTTTTGCGGTCGCCAAATCGTTACTGGTACCTTTCCTTTTCGAGTAGCTTGGTTGCTTCGTCGAGGTTAGCTCTGGTCGCAACCGTTTCTAATCCGCGGTTCAGTTCTTCCTTGGAAGCTGCGCCGAGACGAATGGAAGCCTGAAAGTCATCGATCGCGTGTTGCAGATCGGCAATTCGCGATTCTCGATCTTGGGAAGCCTTTGCCCTGTGAAGGTATAACATGCCGCGATTGTGGTACACGAAGGGCGTAAAGCGACCTTTCAAGTCAATAGCTTGCGCGTATACCTTCAATGCTTCGTCGTATTTTCCCGCTGTTTCGAGTTTGCCGGCTTTCATTGCCAGCTTCATATCGTCAGTTGCAATCACTCTCGGTGCGTCCTGCTTCGCATCTCCACTGCGAGAGTTCTCTTGAGCGAAACTCGGCGCGCAAAAAAGCAAGAGAACGAGACAAATGAGCAAATGTGCTTTCCTCATGTCCCACTATTTGTTCTTCAGTTTCTGTAACGCTTCCTTTGCTGTCTGCGCGTATTGGCCGTTCGGCTCTAGTTTCAAAGCTTCCTCGTAGTATTTGCGTGCGCTAACAAAGTCCTTCATCTCAGCGCCGATCTGTCCGAGGCCAACCAACGTGGCAGCGGATTTTGGATCTAGCTGGTAGGCTTTTTCGAACGACTCGCGCGCCTTTGGCCATTCGCCGATATCGGCCCAATAACCGGCTACATCTTTGAAGCCTTGCGGGTCATTTGGATATTGGTCGGTTGCCAGTGTCGCAATTTGGTACCAGCGCTTGTCATCTTCCGCGTTCTCCTTTTCCTCATAGTACGAACCGTACTCGTGCAGCTTCTCCGGAACGAATTTGTCGGCTGGCTTACTGAGCGGCGCCTCTTTTAGCCATTTCAATTGCGCAGGATGCGCGCGGGTATACGCGACCATCTTCTTCAAAGTCGACAATTCGTTATCGAAATCTCCGCTCTCTTGATACATGAATGCGAGTCCGCACCAGATATCCAGGTGATCAGGAAATTTCGTGGTCGCTTCCTGAAGAAGATCGGCAGCGCGCTTCATGTTTTCGTCGGTTTGCTCGAAAGAAATGCTCTCCGCCAGCTTTCCCTTCTTATCGGTCAACGTAACGTCGCCTGGGCCGGGTTTCTTCGTCGAGATGTTGGTCTGGCGTTGGTTAAAATAATAATTGGCGCTCGTGATCCACGCGTCGGGATCGTCAGGCGCCTTTTCCCGCCATTCGGTGAGCAGCGGCTCGATCTGACCGTCGGCATGTTGATCTAGCAGCTGTCTGTAACGACGAGCGTATTCCTGGCCACTTGGGACCTCCGACTTCGGCTCGACGTAGACCAGGGTTTTCAGAACTTTCTCGAGCGCGCTGGAATCTTTCTGGTAACTGGGTTGATCGCGGGATGTGAGGACGATGTAAGCGACTCCCAGCGGGAGTTGAACGTAGCCGACGCGTTCCCACTGAGAATAAGTCTTGGTCGCTGGGTATTCGTTAATGAAGTAATCGTGGCCGTCCTTGGTTTTGCCCGAAGCAATTTTCTCCTTTGGTGTGCCATGCTTTGCCTTCATTTCTTTGATCGCCGTGGCTACAAATGCGTTTACACCTTCCCATTCCGGGCTGGCGACCTTAGCGTACATCACCGTCTTTGCGTCCGACCACGACGCACCTTTCGGGTAAAGAACGCACGGCAAGTCCTGTCCTTTGCCAGACTCATTGTCGACGACCCAGCCTTCGGGCGCACTGATGTTAAACCCAGCTTTCGGCCCGTACACATTTCCATCCGGTGATGTTCCTTTACCGAGCAGCGTGCAGCTCGAGGAAATAGCGAGCGCAAGAAACCCGCAGACGCACATTGTTGCTTTCGTATTATTCAATGAAGTTACTTGTTAGGCTTTCGTTCCTTAACAGTTGCGTGCTCAAAACACGCGTTTTGTCGGCGGGTAGAAGCTCGCATTCACCTTCAGCATCAAACCAAACATGATAGAGAACGGCAGGCTCATCGCTCTCGGGCTCTAATTTTTCCGCATCTTGTCTGACCTTGGCGATCATTCATTGATGTTATCGAGGCCGACAAATCTCCAACCGTTCTTGGTCAATTCGAAAACGAAGCGAATCGGCGCGTTATCCTTGTCCTTTGGAGTCTCTTTGAAAGGGCAAAAGATCTCATAACGCAGGTCAGATTCCTTGTGCGGTTCGGCGCTTCCAAAACATTGTGCGGCATTGGCCTCACCTTTGAAAATTTCGTCATAACGGCGCAAGAAGCCCTCCTTGTTCGTTACGGCTTTTACCTCATAGGGCATCGACAACGGAAATTTCGTCATATCCGCCACCATCGCCTTATTACTGGCGATAACTGCAGGCTTAAATTTGTGCCAGAATGCCGAAAAGTCAGACTCCGCAAAAGCGTTTGGACATAACCAGAGAATCACAATGCCGACTAGCCAAGTCAGGCGACGAATCACCCGCCACAGCCGGCAACCACGAATAGGCACGAGTGAATTCTGTTCAGATAACGCTTTGCTAGTGTTAATTGGCGTCATGCGGGGGCATATTGGAAAAATCGCGACCAATCGTCAACACGACGATTGCGACGAAGGTGAAAAAAGAGCTCATTGGTGCTCTTCGACTTCTTTCTCCGACATCCGATGCGTTTTGACGATCTTCCATTTGCCAGCACCGTCGAACCGCAACGTAAAGAGAAGATCGGTGCCGTAGCCATCATCCATTTCCCCAGGTGCATCCCGGCGAGCGGCGACCT
Source organism: Candidatus Udaeobacter sp. (assembly GCA_036488345.1). Taxonomy (GTDB): domain Bacteria; phylum Verrucomicrobiota; class Verrucomicrobiia; order Chthoniobacterales; family UBA10450; genus Udaeobacter. The sequence goes on along the minus strand of DASXHS010000095.1, from coordinate 366 downwards.
GTCGCAGAGAAGCGTACGCAATTGCGGTGTTGGAATCGACCCATCGATCCACGTTAACGGTCCACCAAATGAACCGCAGGTACTTGCCCTGTTTTGACAACTTCTTTTCTGACAAGCCTTGTGCCTTTAGCTGATCGGCAACGATATCATTCGCCCGCTTTTCAATCTCGTTATCTGAGCTCGTTGAGTCTAACGCTACCCACTTCTTGTCGCGTAACTGGTAGAGCGGAGTCGCGTGCGTGCGTCCCTGCCCATAGTTGAATGCCAACCGTTTTGAATCCGACTCGCGCGACAAATAATTTATTCACTTACTTGGACACCTTTGTCTCCGTTTTCTCGACTTTCTTCAGGGACATAGTTAACGCT
>DASXHS010000053.1:0-18336 GCA_036488345.1 Candidatus Udaeobacter sp. | reverse complement strand
GCGGGTACCTGGCAGCTGGATCTTCGGAGCCGCGATCGGTGTAGCGCTGCTAGTGCTGGCGGCCTATACTTATTATAGGGGAAGGTAAGGCGCGGCTGTTGCGAGCTCTGACACGGACTGATGCGCGGCAGTGCGCTCCCGAGATTTACGGCAAGCGGGGATCAGGCGCTTTGCCGAGGGAGGGCAGACGGGTAGACATGATTAGTCGTTAGTGAGAAGTGAGAAGTCGCGCAATCACACGCGAGTCGAATGACAGATTCTCGCCGCGTGCCGCCGTGGCCAACCAGCCTCGCGTAAAGCTACGGCGTGTCGAGAGACTATGGCGTGCCAAGAAGCGTTGAACTCCGAAAGCTTTCGCGAGGGGGTCGTTGAGTCGGATGGCTGCTTCGGGATTGTCTTTCGCGACAAACTCGACAATCTCTTTGAGATCAGCAATGGCGCTGTCCGCAATCAGGACTTTGCAGTCCATCGCGGAATCATCGCTTTCACCTCCTCAACCGGATGTACCCGGCCGGCTTCCACATCTTTCATGCCGCGATGCAACGCTGCTTCCAGCGCATCGTCATCCGGTTCAGCGTTCGTAGCAAACCTCGGCAGTGAGAAGGGCCTTATCATGCGGACTCAAATTTGTGATAGCTGATTTGATTTCCTGAAGTGTGCTCATCTCCTTCTCAACCTAGCAGCCGCGGCGCGCCGCTCAAGGATTTCGAGGGTCGCAGATCGCCGCTACAAATTTGCGGCTGACACAGCCGCCGCTACAGCGAAAATCGCGCTCGAAGCGAGTCTATCGTTTCAATATCATCGTGGCGTATGGCCAAAGTAGTTTACCTCTGCCGTCGGCCCCTGGTGGAAAGAGTTTTCGTGGCGTGCGCGCTTGGTTGCTTCTTCGGATGTGGAGCGAAAAACCAGGCGGCGGACGACACGAGCGCAGCCGACGCGATCAACACGCCGGCCACAGTCGAACAAGCGGCACGGGTCCTCGATCTCTCAACGTTTCCGCTCATGGACGGTGCGAGGTCCGCCGAGTCGCGTCATGTGGCGAATCTTTCTTACGTCGCACCAGGCGATCCGAAGAAAGCCTTGGAATTCCAGCGGAAAGCGTTCGGTGCGAAAGGCTGGAAAGAATTGCCTAACAGCACCATCAGCGACGACTCGGCCAGTGCAATGTTCGCGCGTGACGGGTTCGTCGTCTCGCTCTCGGTCATCCCCTTTGAAGCGACTGGCGTAACGGTCAGGCTGCAAAATCTTGGCAACGTGAAACCGGGCAAGCTCCCGGTTCCTTCGGGTGCTAAGCCCGTTTATGTAGGAGAGCCGACAGCGATGTATGCCACTGAGGCCACAATGCCCGCGACCGCGGACGCCATCCGTAATCTTTTCGTGGCGCAAGGCTGGGTGCCTTACGGAAAGGCCGGCGATTCCGACTTCTTCAAACAGAACGCGATTCTCGCGACCGCGACTGTCTCGTCCGCGTCTGCGCAGGGTGGAAAGACTATGATCCAGTATTCGAATCAGCTAATTTCTTCTGACATTCCGGCGCCGCCGGACGTCGACGATCTGCGTTACGTAGATGAGCCGCCCGAACTTACGTTTGCGACGACGAACCAGGATGCCATCGTCGATTTTTATCGAAAAACTCTCGCCGGCCCGGGCTGGAAATCCACGATGGATAAGATGATCGACGTCGATGAGAAGCCGACCATGATCTTTCGCAATCCCGCGAAGGAAATGCTCACCCTTGCGACAACCGGTGTGCTTGGCGGCAAGCTTCTCATATCGGTTCGTTTTCAAAGCGCGGCGGAAATCGCCGAGCTAGATCGCAGAATAAAAGAGGAGGCGCCGAAGCTCCGCGCCGCCGCCGAGTTGGCCGAGCGAAGTAAGGTGCCGAAAGTAGCGGTCACGCTGCCCGCGGATGCGAAAGGCGTGAAGCAGACGAAGGACGAGATCAAGTTCACTGTCGGTAAGGGGAAAGCCAAAGCGGCTGTTGAATCCTTCCGGAAACAGTTTCGCGACGCGGGTTGGAAAGAAGACGTCGCCTCGATGGCCGCCATGGCAGGCACGCTCTCGTTTTCAAAAGACGATCAGCATGTGACGATCACCTATAGCGATACAGGCTTCATGCCGACGGAGGTCAGTCTGTCGTCAATGCGCGCGGAACTGGAAGCGGCGAGGTGAAGGCAGAAGGAAGATGTCAGATGTCGGAAGTCTGGGGGAGCGCACGCGGCTCGCGTGCTGGCGATGGCGGCCTCGCCATCGCGGATTAAGCAAAATCAAGCGGGTCCCATCAAAAGAAGAAGCGTGCGTTCGCCAGGACAGGAAACATCCTAAGCGGCTTATGAGTCAATTCACGTTGATGCTAAGAATCGCCACGCCGTGTCATCTTATGACGATCAGAAGAGTTCGTTTCGGCGAGACGCCGAAACCAACACGCGAGACGCGTGCGCTCCCAGATCGTATTGCGACTAGCGGACGCTAACGATAAGGTCGCGTTTATGAATGCTGCTTCTAATCCAAACAAGGCACTCTGGGAAAAAGGCGATTTCATGCGCATCGCTGATACGATGCGCGAAAACGGCGAGGCGCTCGTGCAGCGAATCGGAATCACCCAAGGACTTAAAGTACTGGATCTCGGTTGCGGCGATGGCACAACAGCTTTGCCCGAGGCAAAACTCGGCGCCGACGTGCTGGGCGTCGATATCGCGCGAAATCTGGTCGACGCTGGAAACAAACGCGCCAAAGAGCACGGCCTAACCAATCTCAAGTTTCAGGAGGGTGATGCCTCGAATCTGGAGCAGGTGCCGGACAAGAGTTTTGATCTGGTGGTTAGCATTTTCGGCGCGATGTTTGCGCCCAAGCCGTTTGATGTCGCCAAAGAGATGGTGCGCGTGACGCGACCGGGAGGTCACATCGTAATGGGCAACTGGATTCCTAACGACCCGACGCTCGTGGCGCAGATTTTGAAGATCAGCTCGAACTACACGCCGCCACCGCCGGAAGGTTTTGTGAGCCCGATAACTTGGGGAGTTGAGAGCAATGTGATCGAGCGTTTTACGGCGGCAGGAATTCCGAAAGACAACATCTCGTTCGCGCGGGATACGTTCACTTTCAATTTCCCGGGCACACCCTCGCAGTTGATGGATGAATTCAGGAAATATTATGGGCCGACGATGAGTGCCTTCGAAGCCGCGGAAAAACAAGGACGAGCGGCTGAGTTACAAAAACAACTAGAAGAGTTGTTCAACAGTCAGAACAAAAGTCAGGATGGCACGTCCATTCCTGCAACATTTTTGCTTGTGACCGTAGAGAAAGAGCTTGTCTGAATTGCTGGAGCAGTATCCTTGCCGTCACTTCCCCTGATGGACGACGGCACAACTTGCGATCGCAGAACGCGAAGGCACTTTGGGCTAGCCCGAATCGAACTTTTTATCTCAGCTGTTCCTGCAAGTTTGCTGGAGCAGGAATCACTTCTTGCCGGCCCGTGTGTAGGCGATCTCCATGGTTTTCTTTTCCTGGCCGCCACGGTTTTCGTACCATTCCAAAGCCATATGGTTGTTGTCGGGGACCTTAATGACTTCGCGAACTGGTGTTTTCATTCCGGGCATCATTTCGATTTCGCTGGTATAAGTGAATGTCTTGGTCGCGGGATCGTAGGTGCCTTCGGAAAACTGTATGCCCGTGCCCATGTTATCGATCCACGAGCTCACGAACTTTTTCTTTGCGTTGTCGTAGCCTTCGATGCCCATCCCTTTGAATTGCACATCCTTCATTTTGCCGTCTTGACCTGGCATCTGCATTTTGCCTGTCACATCCATCATCACGTAGCGGCCGCCCATGATATCCTTGCGTGTAGCACTCCCTTTCGATTCCTGCGGTTTGGCGTTCGGATCTGGGTTCATCCACATTTTGATGGCGAAATTCCAATTGCCGTTCATGGCTGAGAGCAGCTTGTGATTTTCATTGAGCTTCGACATTTCCATCATCTGCTTCATCATCTCCTGAGGATTAGGCATCTGACCGGTTGCAGTTGCCGGTTGGGCGGCAGACAGCGACGATGCAGCTGCCGGCGACGTGACGGGAGTTTGCGCAAATAAAGAAGTCGCGAGCAATGTTGCGAGGAGAATAGTGGCTAATGACGTAAATGTTTTCATGGCCGGCATTGTGCCAGCGATAAGCGGCGAGTAGCAAGTTTGATTAGAGTTATTTTGTAACATTTTTGTAACTTCGCTGGTCTTGAACGGTCCTGGACATCATTGCGAGGAGGATTACCAGCGGAAGGAGTCTTTGTTCCCATAGCGGTGTCAAGCCATCGCACTTCAAAGCGGCTGCGCTGCGGAAGAATTGAGCACAGCGATCGGCCGCAGGATTCGCGCGAGAAACGTACCGGAGTAAGATTCTGCCCATGAAACGAGAGAATCCGACGATTGAAATTTGTCCCGGAATCACGCGCCGGACCGTCGCACACGGCAACACGATGTATCAGATGCTCGCCACGCTAGCGGCGGGGAGTATGATGCCTGCGCACTCGCATCCGCAGGAGCAGATCGTTCATATTCTCGAAGGCAACATGCGGCTGATTGTAGAAGGCGTAGCGCATGAGCTTTCAGCGGGGGATTCATTCTATCTGGCGAGCAATGTTCCTCACGGTGTGGAAACGCTCTCGGCAACGCGCGTCCTCGATACTTTTAGTCCGCCGCGGACTGATTATCTGGCGGTCGACGAAAAAGTTCTGCACGGAGCTTTGTAGGGTTCCGGTAGTAACAAAGCGGCCGATTAAAACCGGCAGCTTATTCTTTTGGCTCGTCCGCGACCCGCAGCACAACTTTTCCGCGCGTGTGATGAGTCGCGGCTTGTTGCTGCGCCTTTACTGCATCAGTCAGGGGAAGAACTTCTGTCACGATTGGTTTGATTTTCCCAGCGTCGATTAGCTGCGCGATCTCTGCGAGATCTTTGGCATCCGCATGAGAGGAAATACCCGTGCCGCGGATTCCATGTTTTTGAAGTTCCGCCGGATCTGGACGTGCGACCAGCGACATGACGATGCCGCCTTTCTTTACTACGCCATAAGAACGCGCGAGTGTTTCTTTGCCGACCGGATCGAGCACGGCATCCACATCTTTGGCGACGTCTTCAAACTTCGTTTTGGTGTAATCTACTGCGACGTCGGCGCCGAGCTGCTTTAGAAGATCCTGGTTTGCCGTCGATGCAGTCGCGATCACCCGGGCACCGCGCGCCTTCGCGATCTGCACCGCAAAACTGCCAACGCCGCCGGACCCGCCGTGGATAAGAATTGTTTGTCCGGGCTGGAGTTTCGCGACGTCCACTAAAGACTGCCACGCGGTCAAGGCACCCATCGGGACCGCCGCTGCTTCTACGAAGTTGAGGGACTTTGGCTTCGCAGCGACTTCCCATTCTTTCACGTTTACGTAATCCGCCCAGCCGCCGCCGAACGTTGGATAACCGTAAACCGCGTCGCCTACCTTGAGCTGGGTGACGTTCGCGCCCGTTTTCTCCACGGTGCCAGCAATGTCGTAGCCTGCAATCAACGGCAGGTGTGTCCCGAATTCTTTCGCATACCTTCCGCTGAGCGTGAGCGGATCAGCTGGATTGACGCTGCTGGCGATCACGCGGACGAGCGCTTCATCGTCGTTTGGTTCGGGTCGCTGTACCTGTTCAATCTTGAGCACATCAGGAGCACCGTATTCATGGGCCACGACTGCTTGCATCTTTGGCTTTTCGTCAGCGCGCATTATGCAGACAGACACGACTGCAAGAGCGGTTAAACTCAAAAAACGGAAAGCTGATCGAGCGAATTGCATGATGTCACGTTCGCGCGCGATCGGCTGCAGTGCGAACTGGAATCTTTATCCCGGGTGCCAGCGCGGCAGCGTTACCTACTTGCGGACATCGATGAAAATTTGCCAACGCTTGACGCTATCCAGTTTGAGAACGCCATGCTTCATCCACGGATCGTTTTTTAATTTCTCTCGCACTTCACTCTCGTCATCGGCATTGACGATCAGCATTGCGCCGTCTTCATCGACCAAAGGTCCGCCCATCAAAACAAAACTCTCGGCAACGAGTTGATCGATAAATGCGGCGTGCTCATTCCAAAATGGCTGCTCTCGCGTGCCTTTTGACAGATCACGGTTAGGACCGGCGGAAGAAATTGTGACGAATGTGTTCTTCACGGACATGTGATTACGGTTTTCTATCCGCAGATTTACACGGATTGGTACAGATTAATGTTGTAGGACGTTTGTGCCAAACGCCGGCGTCTCACAGAGACGCCCTACAGTTTGCGGCGGCGCTGACTCGGTGGAGAGTTATAATGACAAATGAGCGCACCTGCAGCAGATCAAAATTCGGGTCTAAGGAAGATCATCCTGGTGCTTCTCGCGTTTGGCGTGGTTTCGATGGTATCCCTGATCGTCGCCGGTGCGACGAGTTTGATCTCGTTAGCTGATAGGATCCACCCGGTCGCTGGTACGGTTGTATTCTGGGGACTTTGTCTGGTAGCGGGATTTCTTGCGCTCTATTGCATGATCGCTTATGCGCAGCTGCCGCCAGCGCTCGTGCCGCCGAAGGAAACGTCCGGGCCTAAACACGAGGCTTATTTGCAGGCCTTGCGCTCGCGGCTGGCGAATAATCCGCGCACTCGCGAGCTGCCACTAGGAACGGACGCTGATGTTGAAGCCGCTGTCGCGCACCTGTCCAAGGAAGCGGACGTCGTTGTGCGCAGAACGGCGAGCATAGTTTTCCTTAGCACTGCGTTAATGCAAAATGGCCGGCTCGACGGGCTCATCGTGCTGTTTACACAAATTCAAATGGTCGGCCGCATAGCGCGCATTTATGTGCAGCGGCCTTCGCCCCGCGAATTGCTGCGGTTGTATCTGAATGTTGGCGGCACAGCTTTCGTCGCGAGCAGCCTCGAATCGCTGGACCTCGGAGAAATGGTCGCACCGCTTGCGGTGTCGGTGGTTCCTGCGCTCAAAAGCGGAATTCCAGGATTGAGCGGCATCTCAGCACTCCTGGTGAAATGCGTTTCAAACGGCGCGGCGAACGCGTTCCTCACGTTACGTGTAGGCGAAGTCGCCCGGCGCTATTGCGAACTCACTTCGCGCCATTCACAGGAAGCCATCCGCAGATCTGCTACTACCGCAGCCGTTCAGCATCTCGGACGAATCGTTCGCGAAAACGGCGCGCTCGTTGTGAGAAAGATTTGGGCAAGTACTGGACGCGCATTGATCGACGGGGGCGTGTCGAAAGCCGAGGACATCGCAGGCGCCACGCGTGATCTTTTTGGCAAGATCTCGCCGTGGCGGATGAAAGAAGAGGAATCGATCACGCATCCGTGACGGATCGCGCTGCTCCCCTCGCCTGAGTTCAACGTAGATTACGGCTGACCCGAACCTCCCGCGGCGCCGTAAATGTGGCCGGTCGTGTAACTCGCGTCGTTCGCGGCGAGCTGAACGTAAATTGAGGCAAGCTCCGCGGGCTGACCCGGGCGTCCGAGCGGAGTTTTGGCACCAAACTCTTTTAACTTTTCCATCGTTGCGCCGCCGCTTACCTGGAGCGGCGTCCAGATTGGCCCGGGCGCAACGCCGTTTACGCGGATGCCTTTTTTGGCGAGTTGCTTGGCGAGCGAGCGTACGTAGTCCGTTGTCGCCGCTTTCGTTTGTGCATAATCGTAAATATCCGGCGACGGATCGGTCGCCTGCTCGGATGTCGTCGCGATAATCACTGAACCGGGCGGCATGTGTGGGAGCGCAGCTTTGATAATCCAGAATGGTGCGTAAATGTTCGTCTTCATCGTGGAGTCGAAATCTTCGGACGAAATATCGAGGATCGATTGACGCGCTTGTTGCCGGGCCGCGTTGCAGACCAGAATATCGAGACCGCCGAGTTGCTCGACGGCATCGGCGACGAGTTTGCTGCAAAAGCTTTCCTCGCGCAGATCGCCAGGGATCGCGACACCTTTGCGCCCAGCCTCCTTAAGCAGCTGGATAACCTCGTCCGCGTCCGGTTGCTCGGTGGGAAAATAATTGATTGCGACATCGGCGCCTTCGCGCGCGAATGCGATGGCGGCGGCACGCCCTATTCCCGAATCGCCGCCTGTCACCAACGCTTTGCGACCCTCCAATCGTCCGCTGCCCTTATAACTTTTCTCCCCGTGATCCGGGCGCGGGTCCATTTTGCTCGCCAAGCCTGGCCACGGTTGCGATTGCTCTTTGAAAGGCGGTTTCGGGTATTTGTTTCTAGGATCTTCCAATTTCTGAGTTGTCATAGGTTCCTGTCTTTCTTGTGCGGCGAATGCGGTCGAACTTCCAAGCAGAGCCGCGCCAAGTCCGCTGATCATTTTGCGTCGCGTAATTCCACCTTGTTCCTCCATGAATTCCCCTTCCTTGTTCCGCGATGCACGCGGCGTGCCTAGATGTATATCGTTCCTGGCGTCTGACACAGACGCCCTACAGTTACCGGCAACGCAATGAGTCAGTCAGTCAGCGCGTGACGGCGGTCATAGCCGCGCAGTCCTGACATTTTTTCAAGTCGAGTTTACCTGAAGCAAGGACTGGGATTTTCTCAACGCGCTGGAGGTGTTTCGGAATCCACAAGTTTGGCACCCCGGTTTCCTGCAATTTTTTGCGCAAGTCGGCGATATCGATATCAACGGCGCTAAGCAGCACGAGCGCTTCGCCCTTGGCCTCGTCATGCACGCCTACAACGGCTATGGGACGTTCGTCTCTTCCAGCTAGTCCCATTAGATCGATTATTTTGTGTTCAATCGCTTCGTGCGGCACCATTTCGCCGCCAATCTTTGAAAATCGCGAGAGCCGGCCTTCGATATAAAGAAATCCGTCCTCGTCGAACCGGCCGATGTCTCCCGTTTTCAACCAACCGTCGCGCAGGACTTCGGCAGTTCGCTGCGGGTCGTGCAGATAGCCTGTGAAAATGTTGACGCCGCGCAGCCAAAGGATCCCGCTGTCGTACAACGAAAGTTTCTGATCAGTTTCCGGTTCACGGATTTCGGCGGCGATGCCGGGCGCCAATCTCCCAACAGACCCCACACGGCTCGACGGCTGCACGTGCTCGCCTGGCTTGGGCGGCTCAGGATCGGGCAAATTAACGCTCACCACCGGCGCAGTTTCGGTAAGACCGTAGCCTTCGAAGACCTTCTTGTGGAAACGTTCCTCAAAATGGCTCGCAAGTTCGAGCGGCAATTTTTCGGCGCCGGTTATGATTAGGCGCAAGCTACTGAGCTGCTCGGGTTGGGCTTTGCGTAAATATAAGCGGAGAAACGTGGGCGTCAGTAGTAGGAACGTCAGCTGGTATCGATCTATCAGCGCTGCGCATTTGGCCGCATCCAATGGATTCGGATACGTAACGATGCTCACACCTTCGATGAGCGGATACCAAAGCGTGACCGTCGATCCAAACGTGTGAAAAAACGGCAGCGACGCGAGAATCGCGTCCTTTTTCTTCGCATCGAGCAGTTCCCGGAATTGCGCGACATTTCCCATGACGTTGCGGTGGCTCATTACTGCGCCTTTAGGTTCGCCAGTAGTTCCGCTTGTAAAAAGCAGTACTGCTTCCGCGTGCCCGCCCTTTTTCGGGACATGCAGTAGCCGCAAAAGCAAACGGGCGGGCAGGATCGTCGATAGGACCCACCACAGACCAATTTGGTGCTTCATGCGCGGGAGAACCTCATCCAACTTCAAGACGCGTTCCGGCCATGGAAAATCTTTCACGCGTTCGATGAACGGCGTCGCTGAGATTACGACCCGGAGGCTGGCTCGCCTGCAGCAGGATTCATTAGCTGCGCGCCCTATCGTGAAATTTAGGTCCACCGGAACCTTGTTCGCCAGCATCACTGCCAAATTGGCAACCATCGATCCTTTACTCGCAGGCAAAACGATTGCGATTCGTTCGTCAGGAAATTCTTTCCGCAAATAACGACTGAACGCCGCCGCCGCGCCGAGCAATTTTCCGCGACTTAGTTGCGTGTGATCGATTCCATCAATGACTGCTGTCGCGAAGGGTCTGCGCTTCAACCCGCGAACGCAGTCTTCGGCAAGATGTCGATCCAATGATGGTCTGCGGCTGAAACAGAATTCGCCTAGCTTGAGCAATTCCTCCCGCACCGTCGCGACGTCCGCTGCTTTTGACTCGAGTGGTTTTCCAAAGGCGACGGTAACAGGATACCGGATTCGCTTCGGGAATTTCCTGAAAAATTTACCGCCCTGGAATGAAAAGATCGATCCCCAGAGTTGATCAAGCCAGACCGGAACGACCTGGGCGTTCGCGTGCCGCGCAATGACTTCATACCCGCGCTGCAAACCCAACAACATCCCCCTTCGCTCCAACTCGCCTTCCGGGAACACACACACGATTTCGCCTTCGGCGATTTTTTCTGCAGCGGTGCGAACTGCAGCATGCGACTGGCGCCTGCTGATGGGGATGCAACCAATTGCGCGCAGAATCGGATGCAACATTCGCTTGTGATAATATTCCTGGTCGATGACGTAACGGATCGGCCGTGGGCAGGCGACCTGCAGGATGAGGGCGTCCACCCAGCTGATATGATTCGGCACGAGAAGAAAGCCGCCGGCCGGAAGGTTTTCCAGACCTAGTGGAGTGACACGGTAAAAGCAGCGCACCAATGGCCGGCCGAACAAATAGAGCAGACGTTCTGCCGCGGACATTTGGAAGTCATCGTATGTGTCATTCTGAGCGAAGCGAAGAAACTTCGAACATTTCTGCACCGATCCCGCAGGAAACAAATCAGAGATGTTTCGCTTCGCGCAACATGACAGCGCCATTTAAGAGCTGAGTTCTCTTCATGGTTTATGATTTACAATCGGCGCGCGGCAAACTGCAATCGGCAATTGCTGATGCAAGCTGCAGGGATAAAGCCGCTGAGCGGCGCTCGGAGCGCACTCTTTCTGCTACTGGCGATTAATCTTTTCAATTACATCGACCGGCAAATTCTAGCCGCGCTCGAACCTGATATTCGCGCCACTTTTTTCGCAACTGACGACGTTCACGCCATGACCAAGACCGGTCTGCTCGGGGACGCCTTTTTTGTGACTTACATGATCAGCGCGCCGATCTTGGGTTTCCTCGCCGACCGGTTCTCGCGCTGGATCATCGTCGGCTCTGCTGTGATTTTGTGGAGCTTGGCGAGCGGCGCGTCAGGTCTAGCGGCGACGTTCGGAATATTGTTCGCTACTCGGATCTTTGTTGGAATTGGCGAAGGCGGTTACGGCCCTGCGGCGCCAACGATCTTGTCCGATCTCTTCCCGATTGAAACGCGGGGTCGCGTCATGGCGATCTTTTGCGCAGCGATTCCAGTTGGGAGCGCGCTCGGCTATGTGATTGGAGGATTGATCGGCGCTCATCTCGGCTGGCGCTGGGCATTTTATCTCGTTGCCCCTCCGGGATTGTTGCTGGGCCTGCTGTGTTTCTGGCAACGCGATCCGCGCGGCAGGGCAGATAATTTGGTGCAAAAATCATCGCGCCGCAGCGTACGGGACTACTTGAACTTGTTCCGCACGCGCTCCTATCTGATCAACTGCATCGCGATGACGTTAATGACTTTTGTAGTAGGCGGTTTGGGCTTCTGGGTACCGGCGTATCTGCGTTATCGCAATCAAAGTCCTGTCATGGGCATGACGATCTTTGGCCTGATCACGGTGGTTGCAGGCCTGGTCTCGACGCTACTTGGAGGAATTATTGCCGATCGGTTGCGCTCGCGTATTCCCGGTTCGTACTTCTGGGTCTCAGGAATTGGAATGCTCATCGCGTGTCCTCTTTTCGTTGCGACTCTTTACATCCCGTTTCCTGCTGCCTGGATCACAATGTTCCTGGCGATTTTTTGCCTGTTTTTGAACACCGGTCCGTCAAACACGGCTCTTGCGAATGTTTCGTTGCCGGCCGTCCGCGCGACGGCGTTTGCTGCAAATATTCTTGTGATCCATGCCTTCGGCGATGTGCAGGCGTTTTGGCTGCTCGGTTACATTGGCGGACACGCGAACATGCATGTGGCGTTTCTATTTGTGTCCGCAATTATTCTCGCCTCGGGGTTGGTATGGCTGCTCGGAGTGAAATACCTGCCAGCTGATACAGCCGCCGCAGAAAGCAGTAGCACTTAGTTCCCATTCGGAGTGCAAAAAAGCCCGGCGCTCACGTGCCGGGCTGATTTGGTTATTCTTGTTGTCGTTCCGGTGGACTGGTGCCTTCGCGACTTCGCGACCGCTCCCGGGTTGATCCCTTTGTTTTCTCGCCCGTGCTCGCTCCTTCCGATGGAGCTCGCTCAGTTTTGGGCGCACTTTCAGATCGCGTTCCGCTTTCGCTGCGACTACTTCGAGGAGTTGGCTTCGCCTGCTTTTGTTTCGCACTCGGCGTTCGTTCACCGGCTCGCTCGGAAAGGCTCGGAGTAGCTGTTTCACGCGCTTTGACCGCTGCGGCTCCGGCTGCGGCGGCCGCCCCCGGGTGTGCTCTCCGTCCTTCTGTGGTGTTCGGAGCGGCCGATCCTGACACCGATGCACCTGCCGCGGGGCTTGCTGCGCCTGCTGTCGTATTCGCACCTGTTGCCGCGCCAGTCGTTGTGCTCGCGCCAGTTGTCGTGGTTGCGCCGGTTGTGGTCGTTGAAGTACCGCCAGAAACTCCAACCCCAACCGCCCCTCCGCCGCTTACGCCGTAATAGCTATACACGTTGTTGATATAATCAGGTCGGGAATATTCTTCGACGCGAGCATAATCGAACACCGGCGCGTTATAGATGCGATCTCTTTCGACAGTCACTGTGAGAACGTTCGGATCGGCTGATGGCGAATAGACAGCCCACGGGACAGCAACCATTTTGCCGCCGCCACTCACCCGCGTGCCGCCACCGCCTCCTCCGCCAGTAGTGGAAAGGACGGTGTAAGCCAGGCACCCCGTATTGCGGTCGAGCACGATATCTTTGACCGTGCCGATTTCATCGCCTTGGGCTGACTTAACCGGCCTGCCAATGAACTTGCTCGTCTCAATGTACGTGGTGTTGCTACTAGTAGTGCTTTGGTTTTGGGCGAAGGCAGAAGCGACGGCCAACCCCAAAATCGCCATGATGGCTCGGAGTGAGAATAATGTTTTCATAAGCGGTACAAGTTTTGGCTCAACTTAGTGCGAGCCGACAAAGAAGAATCGTTGCGCACGGTTGCAGCGGTTGTGGAAACAGCTCCCGTAACAGCTAAAGTGACTTGCTTTTACAAACTATGTCGATCATTACGCGCCGATCAGCACGACCCTTGTCGAGATTCATGATTTGCCTGTTGATGCTCAGTGGCATCAACACGTTCGCCGAAGGAGTTCCCGACGATTGCACACAACTCATCCTGGGAATCGCACCGACGTGGAATTCGATGCGCGGCGAGCTGCGATTATTCGAGCGCCCTCACGGCGGTGATTGGAAGGTTGAGGGCGGACCGTTTCCCGTCTTGTTCGGCAAGAATGGTCTCGCGTGGGGAACGGGAGTCGCCGGTCAAAACGAGCCAGGCCTTCGCAAAAAAGAACGAGACGGCCGGGCGCCCGCGGGAATCTTCGAGATCGGACAGGTCTTTGGATACGACGCGCACCTGCCGCCAGGCGGCGACTTTCCGTATCATCAAGTCACCGACGCAGACATATGGAGCGATGATCCGCGTTCGCCGAATTACAATCGCCACATCGTAATTGATCCGAAGAATCCGCCGGACAATTACAGTCACGAAAAAATGCGTTCGGGAGATTTTGCCTATCACTGGCTGGTCGAAATCCGGCACAATTCCGATCCGCCTGTGCCGGGAGCGGGTAGCGCCATCTTTTTTCACATCCGGCGCGGCGTGAATCGAGCGACCACCGGCTGCACTACCATGGCGCAGGATAACCTCGTGAAAATGATCACCTGGTTCCGAGCGAAGCGACATCCCTGCTATGCCTTGCTGCCCGCCGGGGAGTACGAAAACAAATGGCGCGCCTGGAATCTGCCATCGCCGGACGCGCTGCGCGGCGCCGTTTCATTGGCTCGTTGAAATCTGGCAATCACTTGTTAGCTTGTTGTTAGTCATTATGCCAAGACGAAAACGTCCCAATCCTCAATCGGAAGAAAACATCCGCCGGATCGACACCAAACCTCGCGCTAAGAAGCAGACACATGGCTTTCAGGTCCACTTCCTCCGCGGCGATCGTGTGGTAACGAAGATGTTCAGCGATAACGTATTTGGCGGAAAACAAGCCGCCCGACGCGCCGCCCGAAAGTTCAAGCAGTCGATGCTGCGCCGTTTGCCACGGAGAAAGTTTCTGGGCGAATAGACTCTTCGCGCTTGGAATTCATTTTCCGGCGGTACGCTTTCCAGCATTCTAGAAATGCCGGCGCAAAGTCGTCGGGTCTGCCCGACGTCCAGTTATCAACCACGGTTGGCGCAAAAAATACGCCTTTCTCAATTTCACACTTGTTAGGGGCAGGATCCCCGGAAACTACGCCGCGGTAGCTCCAGATAAACTCGTTGTCGGTGCGCGATGAAGCGGTGAGCCTAAAGATTCTCTCAAGCGGAACATCAATACCTAACTCCTCCGTTAGCTCGCGCCGCGCTGTTTCATCGTAATTTTCTCCGACAGTCACGTGGCCAGCAGCGCTCGAGTCCCATTTCAACGGATGTCGGTCTTTCCAGCGAGACCGTTGCTGCAAATACAGATCCCCGACGTGATTAAAAATGAGGATATGAACGGCGCGATGGCGCAAGTTATTCCCATGCACTTCAGCCCGGCTGGCATGACGCCGGACTTCATCATTTTCATCGACCACCGGGAACTGCTCGTCAGGGATGGCAGCCATCCCCTCGCACCGACGTGGCGCGATGCAATTCGCAAGAGCGATCCATTGCAGCAATGATAATTCTTCAGCTCGCGCGGTCGGATTGATGTTCAGACAGCTCGCGAACGCATTCCAGTCGCGAGCGTATTCCCGCAGCAATTTCCTGAGCTGTTTTCGTCTCTGAGAAAATCCGACTCGGATCAATTTCAAAAGCAATTCATTGTCGTGCGCAGGCAATTCGATAGGATCGCGCGGCGCGAGTCGCACCACTGCGGAATCGACATCAGGTCGCGGGAGAAAAACAGTTCCAGCAACGCTGCGCAAATATTTGACGCGATGATGCAACTGCACGCGCAACGTCAACGCCCCATAATCATGCGTGCACGGTGACGCCGAAAGCCGCCTGGCCATCTCCTTCTGTAATGTTAACACACACAACGAGATAGGACTTGGGTTTTCGAGGAACTTCAAGAGCAACGGACTCGAAATGTTGTACGGCAGATTTCCAATCAACTTCACGCAGCGATGAGCGAACAAAATGCGTGGATCGAACTTCAGCGCATCAGCGTTGACGATTTCAAGTCGCTCATCCCCGAACCGCGAACGCAAGAACTTTGCAAGTCTTCTATCTTTTTCGATCGCCAGAACATGTGCTCCTTTTTCCAAAAGAAACCTGGTCAACGCGCCCAAGCCCGGCCCGATCTCGACCACATAATCTTCCGGAGTGATTTGCGCCTGATCGACAATCCAGCGAGCGAGGTTTTGATCGTGCAGAAAGTTTTGGCCGAGAGCTTTGGCCGGCGAGACGCCGATTTCCTTCAGCGTCGCGCGTATCTCTGAAAGCTTCATAGGTGCGGGCAGTGCCGCACGAGAGAGCAAGGGAAACTCACAGGTCTGTTCACAAAATTCTGTGAACAAAGTGCGTCGAAACAGTGAGCTTGTTCACAAGTTATTCACGTCCCATTTCGTGGAAGGCCTAATGTGCCGGATCCGACGTAGGTAATTGCCGACGACAGTACCCTATTCATGCAATGGCAGCGCGCGACGCGACCGTTTTTTTCGGCTCTTGAGGTATGTTTGTTTCGCCTCTTTCAGGGAAGCACCTTCGAGAAAGTACGCCGTGGCGGCGCGACCAATCGCGTACGTGCCCGCGCCCGCGACCATGCCGCAAACCACGTTGCCCCACCCCGGGAAGAACTTCAGCATCGCGCGTGTGCCCTCGCGAAGTACCATACCCACGCCGACGTTTGCTCCGAGTGCGGCCATGAACTCAGTCGCAGCTCGCAGGCTTCGTTCTCTGCCGCTGATGTACATGATTCCGGAAACCATCAACACTTGCAGCGCCGTGAGAACCGGCATGTCTGCCAACGGAATCGGTTGCGCGCCGATTGCGGCGCAGATCGCGGTCGTGGATTTTACCAACATTTGCGCGACATGAAGCTGGGCCTGGCGATCGCGCGAGATCCGAATCATCTCGATCTTCGCCTGGTTCGGCAGCTCTGCGGCAAGTAGCGACATCAGACGTCGCGTTTCTACGGATTGTCGTTCCGTGATGCGAACTACGGTGAGCAAACGATCCCGGACACGTCCCTGTGTATCGAGCGCCTGTTCCAATTCCGTCACTCGTCTCGCAGATCCCAGCGAAAGACCAATGATTTTCGTCTCACCCGGCGGGACGTTGATGGGTCCATTCAAATTCAATTCGCCGTCGTCGAAAAAGAAAACGACATCGGCAGGTTCGCGCCTGAGTTCTTCTTGAATTTGCGCTTGGGCAGGATCGTCGGCGTCGCGGGCGTCCAGAATCGAGACGTTTCCCTGACCGGCAATTGTCCACTCGGTCCAACGATGTACCGCCGTAAGCGTCACGTTCATGCCCTCGTGCGAGTCAGGTGCAAAAAGCAGATCGACGATTTCTGGCATCGGCGTTTTGCTCGACCCGAGAAAAAGAAATCGCGGTCGCCGCTGCTGAAGGAATAATTCCTTTAACGGTACCAATTCACGCAGCACTGGCCGGCGAATTTTTTCGGGAAGTTTGCCTGCGAAGCCTTCCAGTCGCTCGGCGATTTTAACGAGAGTGGTTTGATTCATTGTTGAGAATGAAATCCGAATGACGAATGGCTGCGCTGGGATTATAAGCCTAGCATGAATTTGAACATCGAAATACTTTCGAAAGCAGCGGACCAGGCGCGCGGTTTGTGCATGGACGCAGTGCAAGCCTCGCAATCAGGCCATCTCGGACTCCCGCTCGGTTGTGCTGAAATCGGCGCAGTGCTTTTCGGTCATGCGCTGAGATATAATCCGGACCAGCCTCGCTGGATCAATCGCGATATCTTCGTCCTCTCCGCCGGGCACGGGAGCATGTTCCTCTACGCGTGGCTACACATGAGCGGCTACGATTTGCCGATGTCGGAAATCAAACGCTTTCGGCAACTGCATTCCAAAACGCCGGGACACCCAGAGTTTGGCGAGACACCCGGAGTGGAATGCACCACCGGACCGCTTGGTCAGGGCGTGGGCAACGCGGCTGGTATGTCCGTGGCAACGAACATGGCTGCGGCGCGGTTCAACACGGACGAGCACAAAATTTTCGACCAACACGTGGTCTGTTTGTGCGGTGACGGCGACATGCAGGAGGGCGTCGCATCCGAAGCGTGCGCGCTCGCCGGTCTTTGGGGCCTCGACAATCTGATTTTCATTTACGATTCCAATGCGGTTACGCTGGATGCCCCGGCGAAGCTTACGCAGTGCGAGGACACCGGGCAGCGGATGAAAGCGTACGGTTTTGACGTCCAGGAAATCGACGGCCAGGACATGCGCCAGTTTCTGGACGCATTCGACGTCGCGAAACGCCGCGATAACGGCAAACCACAGTTCATCATCGCGCATACGCTGATCGGAAAAGGCATTCCTGAAGTCGCGGGCACTTACAAGGCGCACGGCGAAGCGGGCGCGAAATTCGTGGATGCGTCCCGCAAGGCGCTCGGCTTGCCGGACGAGCATTATTTCGTTTCAAAAGATGTGAACGACTATTTCGCTCAGCACAAAAAGACGCTGCTTGTTGAGTATGATCGCTGGGAAAAAACTTACGATGCGTGGCGCGCGAAAAACCCCGACAAAGCCAAGCTGCTCGATGGCGGCCTCGAGCGAGAAGTGCCGGCCGATCTCTTGTCGAAAATTCCTGAGTTTCCCAAAGACGCGAAACTGGCGACCCGCAAGGCGGGCGGCGAAGTGTTGCAGCCGATAGCGCAGGCGATGCCGTTACTTATGAGCGGGAGCGCCGATCTGTACGGATCGACAATGAATTACATCAAGGACGGTGGCGATTTCTCACGTGACAATTTCGCCGGCCGGAACGTCCGTTTCGGCATTCGGGAGCACGGCATGTGTGCGATCCTCAACGGCATCTCGTATCATGGGCTGTTTCGCGCGTCGGGCGCGACCTTCGCGGTGTTTACCGATTATTGCCGTGGTGCCATTCGGCTGAGCGCATTATCGAAGCTGCCGAACAT
>DASXHS010000033.1:0-4153 GCA_036488345.1 Candidatus Udaeobacter sp. | reverse complement strand
GCGACCGAGTCATCGCGCCCGTTAACAAACCCGACTGCATTGGCGAATAGACGATCACGCCGAGGCCATGCGAGTAGCAATAAGGAAGAATTGTTTGTTCGATTTCGCGGCGAATCAGTGAGTACGGTGGTTGTAGCGATATGATCTGAGCGATTCTCTCCGCGCGCCGCAACTGACTGACATCAAAGTTCGAGACGCCAATCCAGCGGACTTTCCCTTCCTTTTGGAGGCGGGCCATCTCTGCCCAGCCTTCTTCCAAGTCCTCTGTCGGCCAATGGATTTGATAAAGATCAATCGCGTCAACCTTCAGGCGGCGCAGACTATTCTCGCACTCTCGCCGTATCGAAGTTGCTTTCAGATTGCGATAAACATAGCCCTGATCGTCCGACAGAAGGCCGCATTTAGTAAACACATAAGGCTGAGGGCCGGTCCAGCTCTTAAGCGCTGACGCGACAACCTCCTCTGAGTGGCCCATGCCGTAGACGGCTGCGGTATCGATCCAGTTCACACCGAGCTCGAGCCCGCGATGGATTGCTGCAATCGATGCTTTGTCGTCCTGGTCGCCCCAGCCAAATTCCCAGCCTGACCCACCGATGGCCCAGGCCCCGAAGCCTATGGAGGTTATGTAAAGATCAGAGTTACCGAGCCGTTTAGTTATCATGTTTGTTGTTTGTCGACGGTTTTGTTAGTTGCTTTTTTTCGCGGCAATCATGCAGAGCGGCTTAGCCTGCTGCCGGCTGAGGTAGGCCAAGCGACTGGAGCGTATCGGGCGATAGACTTCCGGTTACGTCGAGCTGATTGGCGATTTGATATTTCGCTAGCGCATCGCGGGTGGACGGTCCAAAAATCCCGTCAATCGACCCGTTGTAATAGCCAAGGTTCAACAGCCGCGTCTGAACGGCCTGGACCGTCGCGCTATCAGCTGCGCCAGTGTTATAAGTGCCCCCATTGTAGTCATACGGATCAGCATCGGTGTAGTAAGCGTACGGGTTGTAGTCGTTGGCATAATACGGGATATAATCCCACGGATAGAACCCTGAATCTAATCCGCACCAAAACCCATCGATGAAGACGAAGAAGCGACCATGGTCAAAGTGGGCATGCCGCCGATCCCAATCACCGTGCCAGTTCGCATCATGACGTGCTACGATGTGACTACGAAGGTCTCCGACGCGCTGATTCGATGGCCTTGCGACTACCGGGCGCGAAGCTTGTGCGCGAGAATCACCAGACGGAGACTGCACATGCGATGGGTGCCCAAATGTAGAAAAGCGCGGTCCTGCGCCCTCAAAGTTCGAAGCACCATTCCGGGTGCGCATTCCACCAAAGCCTACGCCGCCTCCACGCGTGCCAGCTCCGGTTACGACATGTCCGCCACCACTGAACCCACTGCTGTGGAAACCGCCGCCGCCAAAGTGGCCGCCGCCGAATCCTCCACCACCATGGAAGCCGCCTCCGCCTCCTCCGCCGCCACCGCCGTGGCCAGCTGCCAGGATCGGACTCACTGTTCCAAATAAAACGAGGCCGACTAAACCAAAGATTGTTTTTGCTTTCATGTCTCAAAGTACAGCTGAAGCTGTGAGCTCTGCTATTGCGCCTGCGGAGGATTTATTGCTGACCCCTCTGGGCTGACGACCATTGCCCCTTTCGAGAGAGTTAGAGCAAATGATAACTACGGACGAGGTCGCGGCACTGGTTGCTTTTGTGGCCAGCTCGCTTCCATCGGCACGAACGGAACTGCCTTACAAGCGTAAGGCCGGGGTGTGCCGTCGATTCTTTGCTCCACATCTTGTTTTGCGCTTGACCGCGCGAGAGAAAAGGCTGAACTCTGAGATTGGCTACTTGAACGAGGATTAATCGCCATGACATCGCTGACTGCGCTGCTCTCGAAGTGGCCGGTCATTCGTCAAATTCGCGAGCGAGCTGATGGGATGGGGTTGGAAGCCATGTCAGATAAAACGCGCGCGATGCACGCGCGGATCGACAATGCGCAAGTGGCACGTTCTGTTTGCCCCTACTGCGGTGTCGGTTGCGGACAGCTGATTTACCACAAGGACGGGAAACTGATTTCGATCGAAGGCGATCCGGAGTCGCCTATTAGTCAGGGAAATCTTTGTCCGAAAGGTGCGGCTTCCTATCAACTGCTTACGCATTCGCGGCGCGAAACGAAAATGAAATATCGCGCGCCGCGCGCGAAAGAATGGACAGAAATCTCGGTGGATCGCGCAATGGACATGGTTGCAGACCGCGTTTGGGAATCGCGCAAGCGCACGTTCGTGCACAAGATGGACGATCGCACGATTAATCACACGACCGCGATCTGTCATCTCGGCGGCGCTACGCTCGACAACGAAGAAAATTATCTCATCAAAAAACTGTTTACTCTCGGCCTGGGGATGGTCTGTATATCCAACCAGGCGCGAATATGACATAGCAGCACGGTGCCCGGTCTGGGCACCTCCTTCGGCCGCGGCGGAGCTACGACTGCGCAACAGGATCTCGCGAATGCAGATTGCATTTTGATCGAAGGTTCCTCAATGGCTGAAGCGCACCCTGTCGGTTTTCGCTGGGTGATGAAAGCGAAAGAGCAGGGAGCCACGATCATTCATGTCGATCCGAGATTTTCGCGCACGAGCGCGCTGGCCGACATCTGGGTGCCGATACGCGCCGGCGGCGACATTGCGTTTCTTGGTGGGCTCGTTAGGCACATCATCGAGAACAACCTTTTCTTTCGCGACTACGTGGTTCACTTCACCAACGCGTCATGCATTCTGCGAGAGGATTTTCGCGATGCGGAAGAAGGCGAGACCGGCGTTTTCTCCGGCTGGAACGGGGAGCAATGCGGCTATGACAGGAAGAGTTGGCTCTACGACGGCGATGGCGGTCTTAGTTTCCCCAGGCGCGATCTGACTTTGCAACATCCGCGGTGCGTTTTCCAAACACTGCGCCGCCACTTCGTTCGTTACACGCCAGAGATGGTGGAGAAAGTTTGCGGCATTTCGCCGGCGCTCTTTCACAAAGTTGCGGATGCACTCGTTGCTGCATCAGGTCCGCAGAAAACAGCCGCAATTTGTTATGCACTCGGTTGGACGCAACATTCAAAAGGCGTGCAGATCATTCGCACCGCGACGATCCTTCAACTGTTGCTTGGCAATATCGGTCGCCCGGGTGGGGGCATTCTTGCGCTGCGCGGCCACGCATCAATTCAAGGTTCGACCGATATTCCTACGCTTTACGATATTTTGCCTGGTTATCTGCCAATGCCGTGCGGCGATGGCAGCGAAGAAACGTTACGCGATTACCTGGCCGCTCACACGAAACCGACTGGCCTCTGGAATAGTCTTCCAGCCTACTTCATCAGCTTGCTGAAAGCGTACTACGGGAAGAACGCGACGGCTGAAAACGATTTTGGCTACAACTGGGTGCCGAAGATCACCACCAACCATTCCTTCTTCGAATACCTCTACGACATGGCCGATGGAAAAATGGAAGGCATGTTCATGATGGGTCAGAATCCAGCGGTCGCTGCGGCAAACTCCAGGTTCGAGCGAGCGTCACTCTCGAAATTGAAATGGCTGGTCGTTCGCGAGATGGTCGAAATCGAAGCGGCGACATTCTGGCGTGATTCGCCCGAGATTGAGCACGGCGAATTGAAGACGGAAGAAATTGAGACGGAAATTTTCTTTTTTCCGGCCGCGGGTCACGCCGAAAAGGAAGGCGCGTTCACCCAAACGCAGCGCATGCTTCAGTGGCGCCAGAAAGCGGTTGATCCACCGGGCGATGCGCGATCGGAAGCGTGGTTTATCCATCAACTTGCTTTGCGCCTGATCGCCAAAGCGAAACAATCCAACGATCCGCTCGATGAACCGTTGCGTGAGCTTGACTGGTGGTACCCGGAAGACGAATTGGGCGATCCAAAGATGGAAGCCGTGTTGGCAGAGATCAACGGCTGGTACACTGCTCCTCAACCAGATGCGGAGGGAGTGGTGTTCGGTGTCGATCGCGAAGGCAATCCGCATCACGGTCGACAAATCGATGGTTATCCGCGACTGAAGCCCGACGGTTCGACGGCGAGCGGTGCCTGGATTTACTCTGGCGTCCTCGGTCCTGATAAGGTTAACAAAGCGAACTCACGTAATTCGAAAGATTATCT
>DASXHS010000197.1:0-12975 GCA_036488345.1 Candidatus Udaeobacter sp. | reverse complement strand
GCTGCCAGAGACGACCTTTAAATTGGGGATCTTCCCCAGGCGCGCGACGATTTGCACTCGCATGCCATCGGCGATATAGGCGCCATCCGATTCTTCTAACAGATTCGCAAACGGCAGCACGGCGATGCTTTTCTCCGCCGCGATTTCGCTCGCTGCGTTGGTAACGGGCTTCCGTTGGAGAATGTAAGATGCTCCCAGCGCGGCAATGACAATCGCTACAGCTGCCAACGCGCTGTACGCAAATCGGAGGCGCTGCTTTTGCTTTGCGGCATCAATGGCCGCGATGCATTTGTGAAGTTGCTCCTTCAATACCGCTGGTGATTGCGGGCGCTTCGCTGGATCGGTCTGCAGCATTCGCTTGATAAGATCGACAACCGTGCGCGAAATGCCTTTCAGGTGCTCGAGAGGCAAGGCCCCACTGAGTTGTTGCCGTTGAATTTCTTCGCGCGTGCCGTCAAACGGCACGTTGCCTGTTAACATAAACCACAGCGTCACACCCAATGAGAAGATGTCGGATCGCGCGTCGGTTCTTTCGCCAGCGAACTGTTCTGGACTGGCATAATGCGGTGTGCCAACAAATCCGGTCCGAACTGGACTGCCGCTCGAGGATTGATCAGTGATGTCTCTGACCAGCCCGAAGTCGATTAGCTTCGCCACAATTACACCATCGGCTTCGCTGCAAAGCATCACGTTTGAGGGTTTGACATCGCGATGAACAAATTGCCGAGTGCCGGTGGCAATCAGAGCGCGCGTGATTTGTGAGGCGATGTCCAGCGCGATGGGGCAGTCGATCGGGCCTTCGCGGTGAACCCGATCTTCAATGGTCTCGCCATAGACGAGTTCCATCGCGTAGAAGTATTCGCCTCTCTCGCTGCCGAGATGGAAAACCGACGCGATGTTGCGGTGGCGCAGCTGTGCCGCGGCGCGAGCCTCCGAAAGAAAACGCGCACGGCTGGGTTTGTCCGCGAGATACCGCGGATGAATCACCTTGAGCGCGACCTCGCACCGTAGATTCGTGTCGAGCGCTTTGTACGTTACGCCCATGGCGCCGCGACCAACCTCGACTGGCGCCCCGTTATTATCAGTAATCAGCTCGTATTGGTCGAACTGGTGTGGTCTGGGAGTGTAATCGACATCTTCGTCGCTTAGGGCTGTGTGCAGCAGACAGGTGGCACAAAACGTTTCTGTGTCATCAATAGAGCTGAATTGTGAACCGCATTGCGCGCAAATGATTGTAGACGGCCTGCTCTCAGGCCGCTGTATTGTTTTCATCCCTGTGTGTACGGCGTGAGGGCATGCCGGCTCCATTCGTGTCTTTCTCGCTCATGTGGCTTGCGCTAAAACGTTGTAAAGATAATGCAGCTCATCATCGACCTCGTGAGGTGACGAAACCGTGCGGGCAATCTCACAGCGCACAATTTCTCGATAACGTTGCCGAAGCCGATGCACTTGCGTTTTGACTGTCGCTCTCGGAAGGCCACTGCGTGCCGACGCTTCATCATAGGAAGGAATTACGCTGTCTCCCGCGAGAAAGATCTTTAGCTTTTCAAATAGCTCGAGTTTTCCCTCAGCACGCAGTTCGTCCTTCAAAGAATTGAGCGAACGGCCAGCGAGTGTCTTCGCCCACCGCGAATCGAATAAACGCTCCGCTGTCGAATCCGACGCGCCTGCAGCGTCGTAGAGCGCTTCCGCCGTCTTCTGGTCGAGCGGCACAAATTGATAGTTGCCGCCGCGTCGGATGGCTTGAGTGCGGTCCCAATCGTTTGCGAGAAAATGTTTCACTGACGCAAGCAGAAACGACCGGAATCTGCCCTGCAGTCGATCCTTGCGCGCGTACGCCTTGGTTCGCAAGAAATAAGAAAAGAAGCCTTGCGTCAGATCCTGTGCATCAGGAGGAGAGTAACCGCGCCGACGGACAAAGCTGTAGATTGGCGGCCAATACATTTCGCACAATTGAGCGAGTGCGTCTGCAGCCTCTGGAACATCTGTGAGAGCGGACTGTGCAACCACACTCCAGTGCGTGGTGGCAAAACTCGCGCCACCGTCCTGGAGGGTGCCAGGAGTCGCCTTCACGTACTAAGCATAACAAAGCAGAACGCGAAGTGGCAACTACAGCAGCGCAATTGTTGACGAAATCGAGCGACGGAATTGTAGGCAACTGCGTCAATTGCATGCGGGCAGAGTGCCTCCTTCAAATTATCGTCCAAGCGTCACTGTGCGCATTCTTCGAACGCGGCGGATTTGCCAGACAGGTGCGCCAGAACTTCTCCGGCGAAATGAAGTGAGCCGGTGATCAGGATCGGATCTGGCTTCTCACGTGCAAGCATCAGCGCGTCGCCAATGGTTGAAGAGATGGAGTGGGGAAGTGATGGACTGATTAAGGAAAAGATTTTGGCCAATTCCGCCGGTGCGACAGCCCGTTCACTGCGGATTTTCGGTAGGATCACCGAACCGGCAGTCGGCGCGAGCGCTTCGCAGATAGCGTGCAAATCTTTGTCGGAAAGAATCGCGAGCACCAGCGTGGCTTTCTGATCACCAAAAACTTCGCGCCACGTTTCTGCCAGAATGCGCGTTGCGCCTGGATTATGCGCGCCGTCGATGATGGTGCGCTCGTCCCATTTCTGAAAACGAGCAGGCCATTCGACCGCCGCAAGTCCGCGTACAATCGCTTTTTCATCGAGCTGTATGTCGGCGGCGTGAATGGCGGCGATTGCTACTGCAGCATTCTGTTTTTGGTATTCACCACGCAGAGCTACTGGCGACCTGTGGTAAGTCTCGGTTACGAATTGCACTATCGAACCGCACTCAGCAGCTCGCGCGCGAATGACTTCTTCGGCTTCGGATTGCTGCGGCGCGGAAATGACTGGCACGCGCTGTTTGATAATTCCTGCTTTTTCACCTGCAATCTTAGCCAATGTGTTTCCAAGCCACTCTTCATGATCGAGAGCGATCGGAGTAATGACTGAAACATCGGATTGAACAGCGTTGGTCGCATCAAGTCTGCCACCCAGGCCCGTTTCAAGAATCGCGAGGTCGATTTTCGCGTTGCCAAAATGAGTCAGCGCGAGCGCGGTTGTGATTTCGAAAAAGGTCGGGTGCGAGTCCCAATCCGCGACGAGATCCCTTATTATCGTTAGGCCATCGGCGACTGCGTCTTCAGAAATCATCTCTCCATTTACGCGAATTCGTTCGCGAAACGTGATGAGGTGAGGGGATATGAACAGGCCGGTGCAATAGCCTTGCGCGCGACAGATAGAATCGATCATGGCACAAACGGAGCCTTTGCCATTTGTGCCGGCGACGTGGATGACTTTCCAAGGAAGGGCGATCTCCAGATCGCCCACGGCGGCTTGGAAGCCGCCGCTCCTTGATAATTCGTCGAGCAGTCGCCGAATATTTTCCAAGCCAAGCTTAATGCCGAAGCGCTGCAGACTATACAGCCAGGCGAGCGCCTGCTTGTAGCTTAGAAGAGGTCGCGGCACTGTGGCCCCTCCCACATCTCCCATATTCACCGTGCCGCCGCGAAATACGATAGTAATCGACTAATCTCGTCGCGTAGTTGTTTCCGATGCACGATCATGTCGACTAGGCCGTGTTCCTCCAGAAATTCCGCAGTCTGAAATCTTTCAGGCAAGTCCTGGTGTGTGGTTTCCTTGATCACGCGTGGTCCAGCGAAACCGATCATGCTCCTTGGTTCGGCAATAATTACGTCGCCTAACGAAGCAAAGCTCGCCATCACGCCGGCAGTCGTCGGGTTCGTAAGAACAGAAATGTACGGCAGCCTTTCTTCTCCGTGACGCGCCAGTGCACCACTGGTTTTCGCCATTTGCATCAGGCTCAACATCCCTTCGTACAGCCGCGCGCCGCCGGACGCGGCAATAATGATGACTGCGCAGCGCTGCGCCGTGCCGTATTCAATCGTCCGGGTAATTTTCTCCCCAACGACCGAGCCCATCGTTGCTGCGAGAAAACCGAAATCCATTACTGCGATGGCGACCTTGTAGCCGTCGAGGATGCCATGGCCGGTGATGACGGCGTCGAGAAGCCCTGTGCTTTCATGATATTTCTTGAGACGGTCCGTGTATGCGGCCATTCCCTGAAACCGCAGCACGTCGACAGACCTGAGGTCCGCATCCATCTCTACGAAGGTATCCGGATCGAGCAGACTTTGGATTCGTTCGCTGGCCGGTTGCGCTTGATGATAGTCGCAGCGCGGACACACACGTTGATTTTGCGCCAGCTCGGTGTCGGGTACCACTTGTCCGCAGCCGGGACATTTCTGGAAAACGCCGCGCGGCATTTCACGCTTTTTGCCGGCTTGCGCCTTGATTGCTGGTTTCTTGAAAATTGCCATGGGAGTTATGCGCGTGCTGCGGTGGCAGCATAAACGGACGTTGCGCCGGCGCGCTTCAAGACGCGCGCACATTCGCTCAAAGTGGAACCAGTTGTGAGGACATCGTCGATTAACAACACGCGCAAGCCTCGCACGTCTCTGTTTTTTCGTAAACGGAATGCGTTGTGTAAATTTTCCATGCGTTCGGAACGATCAAGCGCGGTTTGCGTGGTGGTGTAGCGAATCCGTTTGAGCAGAGGCTTGCAAGGAATTGAAATCTGCGCGCTTAGTAGTTGCGCAAGCAGGCTGGCTTGGTTGAAACCGCGTTCCCGTTGCCGCGCCGGATGTAACGGCACCGGCACGATGACGTCGAACTGGCTATCGCGCAGCCGTTCATCATCGAGCGCAGCACGAAGCCAGCGCGCTATAAGATGACGCAGGTGGATCTGGCGATTGTATTTGAATTCGTGGATGATGTCGCGAACGATACCGCAGCCGCGGTACGCGGCGACCGCTGCTTCGAAGTGAATCGTGCGATGGGCACAGTTCGCGCAGCTAAACGCAGTGTTGATGGAGCCTTCGAAGGGCTCTGAACAGGTTTGGCAAAACGGCGGCACAATTCGGACGATCTTTCCTTCACAACCATTACACAGATACTCGCCGGCTCGGACGTCTCCCCTGCAAATAGTGCACGTTGCCGGGTAGAGCAGCGATACGGCTGCCTGGAAGAGCTCAGATTTTTGAAGCGCGATCATGTTTTAACCATAGCCGCATGACTATCCATGTTACTGCAGCCAGTCCCAAGGGTATGATTCCAACGAGCAGATTCTTGCCCACCCATGGCAACGCTACCATTTGCGCGCGCGCCAACGAATTAAACGTGCCGCTGGCGAATATCCACCCGGCATGGAGGCCGATCGGCAGCCATAACGAACGAGTAAGCACGCGCGCATCAGCAAGAATACAGCCGATCAGAAATAACGTCGCGAACGCGGCCAGCACCATCATTGGATCACCGAATCCGGAAAAAGCGTCGCCAATAGACTGGAAGCCTGAAGTCCACGTCACGATTGCAGATTCGCGTTCCGATCCCTTCAAAAAATGCACTACCGCGAAAAGTCCGGAGACGGCCACGACGGGTAGCAGCTTTCGACCAGTGCGGAGTAAGGTGCCCAGGATGAGTCCGCGGAAGAACGTCTCTTCGATGAATGGAACGCTGACCGCCGCAAGAAGCACTTTGCCAAAGCGCGGCCAGACAAAGACCTGCCGAAATGAGTAAACGTGCAATGCAATCAGCAAAGCAGCGCAAATGAGCAGGGGAATGACCGAGAGCTGGATTCCGCGCCAAACATCGCGTCCCCAATGTGGATTGGTCGCAAGGCCCAGATCGGCCATGCCTCGCACGTTGCTAAGGCGCAGAAGCGGCCAAAGCAAGAGCACGGCGGCGATCAAAATGGCACGGTGGAAGAAGGTGTCGAAATCGTATTTCGCCAGAAACGTGAACACCCCGTGCGCGGCGAGTGTCTGCGCCGACCAGAAAAGAATTGGAGCGAGGAGTGCTCCGCCGACGACGATCGCGATAAAATAGGCTGCTAATCTGGCCGCGTCTTTCAAGCCTGCTAATGTAAGGTGTTAGCGCGATGCGGAGTCAACACATATGGACCGATCGGGACGAACATGGCAGCAAGCGCGAAGTGCGCGCCACGAAGTTCGGTGGCAAGTGGCGACTTCAGGCGAAAACGGCAGGCGACCTCGACTGGACTTATTATGAGCGTCCATTGCTGGACGATTTATTGGCTTTAAAGGATATCCTGGAACGGAAATATCAGCGTCGGCGTGCTACGAGTGAAGACGTGGCGTCTGTGAAAAAGCTAATCGCTGACCAATTGAGAGCTGAGAGTTAGGCATTTCGAACTTCGAATAGATAAGCTACTCACCTGAAACATCTTGATTCATTTATTACCTTTATTTCAGAGACAGTTTTGGCTGGGCATATAAGGCTTTCGGAACCAGAAGACATGCCCAAAAAGCTACGGCTTGATCAGCTACTCGTCGGGCGAGGACTTTTTCCGAGCCGTGAGCAAGCGCGTCGCGCTATACTGGCCGGAGAGATCAGCGTCGCCACTCGGGTGGCTGACAAGCCATCGGAACTGCTCGATGAGCAAACCGCGGTCGCGCTAAAGCCAACTCGAAAGTACGTCGGGCGCGGCGCGCTGAAGCTGGAGCCCGCTCTTAAGCATTTTGATATCGATCTTTTGGGAAAAACTGCCCTGGATATCGGCGCATCAACCGGGGGGTTTACGGACTGCATGCTGCAACGCGGTGCCGAAAAGGTTTACGCGGTTGATGTCGGTTACGGGCAACTGGACTGGAAACTCCGCAACGATCTACGCGTGATCGTTCTGGAAAGAATCAATGCCCGATTCCTCACACGCGATCAGGTTCAGGAGCTTGTCGATATTTGCGTGATCGACGTTTCGTTCATCTCCCTGACCCTGATCCTGCCGAACGCGCTTGCCTTACTAAAGCCAGATGGAGTGATTCTGGCGCTTATTAAACCACAATTCGAGCTGCAACGGTCGGAGGTCGGAAAAGGCGGAATTGTGCGTGATTCTCGATCGCACCAGAAGGCACAAGACAAGATCGTCGCATTTGTGAACGATCTGGGGCACGTTATCGCCGGGATCGCGCCGTCGGCGATCAAAGGCGCTGACGGCAATCAGGAATTCTTTGCATGCATACGAAAACGATCGGTTTAATAGCGCACACCGGAAAGCGCGGCATTGCGGAGTTGATCAATTCTATTGCCGAAGAATTCGAGCGGTTCTCGATTTCGATCGTGTTCGAAAAGGAAACGGCGCGTGTTGCAGGAAAGCAGCCGGGCTATCCAATAGCGGAACTCGGAGCTATGACGGATTTGTTGGTCGTCGCTGGCGGCGACGGCTCGATTCTGCGCGTTATTGGTCAACTCGGCGAGACGATCAAACCGATCTTCGGCATCAATGTCGGTTCGCTTGGTTTCCTGACTTGCGTGAGTTCTTCGAATTACCGCCAGGCTGTCGAATGCATTGCAAAAGATCGAATTAATTTCAGTCACCGCGCGCTGCTCGAAGTCAGGGTTCTCCTCGGTGACAAGAGAACGAACAAAATGCTGGCGCTAAATGACGCCGTCCTGAGCCGCGGCGAACTTTCGCGCCTGGTCATGTTGCGCACCCGAGTCAATGGTGAGCCGCTCACGGAGTTTAACGCCGATGGATTAGTTGTCGCCACTCCAACAGGATCCACGGCGTATTCGTTATCCGCCGGGGGACCGATTCTCGATCCTGAGTCCGGCGTATTCGTAATCACGCCGATTTGTCCGCATGTTCTCACCAACCGCTCGATCATTGTCGCGGATAAATCGATCATCGAAATCGAAGCGAGTCATCCGGATTATCCTGTGTACCTGACGCTGGATGGGCGCAGGCCAATCCACATTGAACGCGAATCAATTGTCACGATCCGCAGAGCAAAGAAAACACTTCCACTGGCGTCGCTGCCCGACGCATCGTTCTTCAGCGTAGTTCGGCAAAAGCTTAAGTGGAGCGGAAGCAACGTCTAAGTCGGCGTTAAAGGGAGTTCTTCTCAACGTTTGGAGTCCCGCGTTTACGCGGCTTTTGAGCACCAGCGCCTGCGAGAAGTCGCCTAAAGGCGGAACTCCAAGCAAAGTGCTAAAAGTGCGAGGAATTCTTGTCTATTCATCGTCGACCTGATAATCAGCATTGCTCATGAACCTTTTGAGCTTGCCGGATGGCCGGATCATAAACCTCGAACATCTCACTTATGCGGAACGCGCGGGCGAGTATCTTTCTTTGCATTTCGCTGGCGGCGCTGAAGGAGGGATGGGCTCTGTCGTTAGGCTAAAGCAAGGCGAGGGGGCGAGGCGGGTGTGGGCATACCTTGCCGGTAAATGCACCGTGAAGATCGAGGCCGCTTAGTTTTGAATGGTCCTTGTCTAACGACGTTCGCTCAATTCGAATCGACAGCCGCGGTCTACGATTTTCTATGACATGTAGTTTTTTTTGACGGATTTTTTGGGCGCGGGTTTTGCCTTGAATCGCGGTTGACGTGCTGCCGTGTTTTTCGTCAAACTGCCTCGATGGATGCCGAAATAGATTGCAAGGTGTAGTCTAATTCTAGTTAGACCTCGCGCAGGCCCACACACTTCAGGATAACTTATGTTTGACCACGTCAAATTCGGAGTCAGCGACTATGCAGCGAGCAAAGCGTTCTTCCTAAAGGCACTCGAACCGCTCGGCGTAGCTGTTGTCCAGGAAGGGTCGCCGACGGACGGGGTCGAGCTTAGCCCACCAGAGGGTAAAGCTTCATTGTGCCTCTACCAAACCGAGGAGAGGCCGGCGCATCTTCACTTGGCGTTCAGGGCCGAGAATCGCCAGCAAGTCGAAGCCTTCTATCGCGCGGCTATGGAAGCGGGTGGCAAAGACAATGGTGCACCTGGTCTGTGCCCGGAATACCACGCAAACTACTATGCAGCTTTCGTCATTGGTCCGGACGGGCACAACATCGAAGCGGTTTGCCACGAACCCGGGACCTAACCCTTCCATCGTTAGGCAAAAAACAATGAGTAGATTTTAGGGAAGTCGAGTCTTCCGATCTGGAAATTTTCTATGAACATCGACTCGACCCGGAAGCAATTAAGATGGCAGCATTCGTCGGCAAAGACCGAAAGGACAAGGTAGCTGTCGACGCCCATTGGGATTAAATTTTGGATTCGTCAAAAAACACAACAAGGACGATCGTTGGTCACATAGCGTGCTATCCGGATGGAGAACACATGGAAGTCACCTATTGGTTTGGGCGGGAGTTCTGGGAAAAGGATTAGCGACTGAAGCGCTCAATAGGATGCTCCGCCTTGTTGTAGATCGGCCGATTTTCGCCAGGGCAGCAGCCGACAACACCGGGTCGATAAGAGTGCTGCAGAAATGCGGTTTTAAAATCATCGGAAAAAACAAAGGTTTCGCGAATGGCAGCGGCGAAGACACGGAAGAATACATTCTTCGCCTGGATCTCGATCAAGCAAATGAATGAATTGGCACTGTTCGGTCGCCCGGCGGTTTCCATCGACCGCATCGCGCCACGGCGACGCTGAAACACTGAAGAATATTCCCGGCCAATATTTTCGGCGATTTCGACTGGCGACTTTCGATTGAAAATCGAGGGAAGGGTATGCAATCGAGAATTGGAAATCGACAAGCAAAAGTGCCGGAGTGGGAAGTTCTGTCCCCCGAAGACCGATCCCGCAGCCAACGGACAAGTGCCTCTCTTGAATCCAGTTTCCGATGGCTTGCGCTTATCATGGATGATTTCCTGCGCGTCCCGGGACAAAACTCCGCTTTGGCTTAGATCCAATTATCGGTCTGCTTCCCGGAATCGGCGACGTAACCTCCGCAATAGTTTCGGCAGTAGCGTTTGTTCACGCAGCGCGAAGCGGCGTTCCGAAAATCCTGCTCGCACGCATGGCAATGAATATCCTGATTAACGAGTTGGTCGGGATAATTCCGGGGCTAGGCGATGCGTTTTCGTTCTGGTTCAAGTCGAACGTGCGCAATTACGAACTGCTCCGCCGGTACTCTGCTGCGTCCGCGGGGTCGAGAAGAGGCGACTGGATATTTGTCATCGCAGTTCTCAGTCTGCTGTTTGTCATTGTTGGCGCGGGATTGATCGTGACGGTCCTCGTATTGGGTAGTATTGGGCGTTTCCTGTTCCACCGATAAGTCATTGTAAAAGGCGTAAATCGTCCGGCGGGCATCGACGGATCTTTCTCAAAAGCATCGAATTCAAAGTGGTCTGTGATGTTAACACTACAAAGGCCGGACATCTCCATGGTGGATAAGCAGAGCGATTTTATATGACACCTAGTTTTTGACGGAATTTTCGGGTCGCTCGCAAGAGTGAGACTTATGAGGCCTAACGAGAAGAAGATAAGCCGCGGCAGGGCGTCATGGTAAACAGATTGGACTTATTTCGAGATGGGGACGTTGGCTTCATCGTTTCGTTAGATGAACGTTGTCCTAATTCGCTTTGGCTGACTACGGGCGTGGAACCGGGGTCGGGCGAGGCCTCGGTGATGGTGCAAGCCTCGGCGTGGGAGTAGGCGTCGCGCTGGATTGCGCGCAGTATCTCCCGCCGGTGTTTAAATTGTTGCCGGAATCGTCCTGTCCTCCCCAAACGATCATTTCGCTGCCGGTCCATACTGCCGTGGTTAACAACCGGCCGGTGGGCGCGCCGGTGGTGCTCGTGGCAGTCCAACTATCGGTGCTGGGATTATATCTCCCGCCGGTGTTCAAAAAGACGCCGCCGTCGTTGGCCCCGCCCCAGACAATCATTTCGCTGCCGGTCCATACTGCCTTTGGGCTGAATCGGCTAGCCGGTGCATTGGTGGTGGTCGTGGCAGTCCAACTATCGGTGCCGGGATTATATCTCCAGCCGGTGTTGAAATCATTGACGCCGTTCCCTCCACCCCAGACGATCATTTGGCTGCCGGTCCAGACTGCCGTGTGATAACCTCGGGCCTCGGGCGGGTTGGTGAGGCTGGTGGCTGTCCAACTATTGGTGCCGGGCTGGTATCTTCCGCCGGAATTAGTATAGGGGTATCCACCCCAGACGATCATCTCGCTTCCGGTCCAAACTGCTGTGTCATAACCTCGGGCGACGGGCACGTTGAAGGTGCTCGTGGCTGTCCAACTGTCGGTGCTGGGATTGTATCTCCCGCCGGTGTTAAAAAAGCCGGGGGGTGGAAGGGGGCCCTGTCCGCCCCAGACGATCATTTCAGTGCCAGTCCAGACTGCAGTGTGAATTAATCGGCCATCAGGCGCATTAGCGGTGCTAGTAGCTGTCCAGCTATCTGTGGCGGGATTGTATCTGCCGCCGGTATTAAAATAGGTGGAAGCATTTCCGCCCCAGACAATCATTTCAGTGCCTGTCCACACTGCCGTGTGATCTGCTCGGGCATCGGGCGCGTTGGTGGTGCTGGTGGCTGTCCAAGTGTCTGTGCTGGGATTGTATCTCCCGCCAGTGTTTAGAACGTCGGGTGGTTGATGGCCACCCCAGACGATCATTTCAGTGCCAGTCCAGACTGCCGTGTGACCCTCTCGGGGGCTAGGCGCGTTGGTCGTGCTGGTAGCTGTCCAAGTGTCATCGGTGCATCCGTTCGGCGCGCCCGACATTGTCGGAAGTTTATAATTAGGACTCGCTGCTGCTATTAACTTTGCCATTTGGTTTTCCGCGTTGGCTCGCGAAGTGTGAAACTGGTCTCGGTCATTGCAGGATAAGCTTGTTACCAAACGCTCAGCGACCGCTGGCCTAGCGAGACACTCTGCGATGACAAACGGATCGTTGCCGAGGGCTTCGAATAGTTCGCGCAATACCTCGGGCTGTTTGGTATGAGCGGCCATGCGCTCCATTTCAGCTTGGAGTTCGCTGGCCGTGATTGGCGATTGCCGTTGATCTGTAACCAGTTGCGATTTTCGGAGATAATCTTCGACCTTTCGTTCCAGTGGCGCTTCGGACACAATCGCCGCGAGTGGCGGTTTTTGCTGCGGATTGTCTTTCGGCCAGATGCGGTGACGCCAGTAAACTTCCTCAATCGCTCGCTGATAAGATACGCGCTGTGCGAATGTCAGAGTGCGCCTTGAAAGATTTTCCGGTTGCGTTACGCAGACGGAAGCGATTCCGACAGCAAATGCTACTGTGAGGAGAAGAGTACGCATATATCTAACGGGAATTGCACTGCAACTTGCAATCTATTTCCGCCTCCATCGAGGGAAGTTTGCAAGAAAAGACGGCAAAACGTCAATCCGCGATTCATGATCCCGAAATCGTGGCGCGAAAGGAAAAGCGCGTTTGTACTGTGTACACTACAAACGGTGCGGAGCTTTTATATGACACATAGTTTTGACGGAATTTTTTAGGGCAGGGGATTGTGCCTCGAAATGGCGGTTGACCTGCTGCAGTGTTTTCCGGCAAACTGCCTCTAATGGAGGCAAAACTAGATTGCAGGTCGGCGTTTAATTCTAACTTTAGATAGCTTGCCGCACTCGTCTCCGCCAGCGGTGGCTCAGCTCTTTTTTCAAAATGAAAAACAACTATCTTCACACAGGAAATACGACGAAGAAATCATCGGCGCGAGCGAGGCCCGTCTTTCGCGCCTTCGGCGTAGTCGCAGCAGTCACTCTGGCCGGTGTCGCTTTGGCGGCTGGCCCGGAGCACCGGAGTGTCCGAAGCAGCAAATCGCAGATTGTTGCGGAGAATCCTGACGCTTCAAAGAATCCGATCGCCGAGAAGTACGATACGCTGGTAATGCGCGTCTACTTCAGCGACCGCGCCGAGCGCGACCGGCTGGCCCAGGAGCTCAACGCCGAAGAAGTGCTCACAACAGGAGGCTATCTCACCGTAATCCGCGATCGCGACCTCTACTATAGCCTGACGGCGCGCGGCCTCCGTGTGGAGATAGACGAGAACAGCAGTCGCAACCTCAGCCACCCTCAAATCCTGCCCTTCACTTTCTACGGCGGGTACAAGACGGTGGAAGAAATATACGCCTTCCTCGACCAGAAGGTGGCTCAGTTTCCCAATTTGGTTGA
>DASXHS010000182.1:0-2370 GCA_036488345.1 Candidatus Udaeobacter sp. | reverse complement strand
CGACCTCGAATACCACAATCTCGATCTCGACCGCGGGTTGTACTACGAATTGGTTCGCAAAGGTCTGATGCGCCGCGTCACCTCTGAGGACGAAATCAAGGCTGCAATCTTTAATCCGCCAGAAACCACGCGCGCATTTTTCCGCGGCCGCGCGGTCGCGCGTTTCAACGACCAGATCTCGTCCATTCAATGGGACGAAATCGTCTTTTCAAACGGCGCCTACTCACACCGCGTGCCGCTGCCCGAAGCCGCCATGGACCCGCGCCTTGACGCGCTCAATCATGCCGCGCACAACGGCAGAGATTTTCCGGAGTTCATGAGCGCGGTCGCAAAGATCGGCTGATGCGGCCTCTGTCAATCGGCACTCGACAATCGGAAATCGAAAATCTCGTCATTCCCATTCGATCGTGCTGGGGGGTTTACTCGAGATATCATAAACGACGCGGTTGACCCCTTTGACTTCGTTACAGATGCGGTTTGAAATGCGCGCGAGCAATTCGTAAGGAATACGCACCCAGTCGGCCGTCATGCCGTCCTGGCTTTCAACGATCCGCAACGCGATCGTGTTCTCATAGGTGCGTTGATCACCCATGACACCGACGGATTTCACCGGGAGCAGGACGGCGAATGATTGCCACACTTTGTAATACCAATCGGCGGCTTCCATTTCGCTTTGCACGATCGTGTCCGCCTCTCGCAGGATCGTCAGTCGCTCAGGCGTGACCTCGCCCAGAATGCGAACGGCGAGACCTGGCCCGGGAAATGGTTGGCGATAGACGATCTCTTTCGGCAGACCAAGTTGGCGTCCTGCCTGACGCACTTCGTCCTTAAATAATTGGCGCACCGGCTCGACCAACTCGAAGTGCATTTTCTCTGGCAACCCGCCGACGTTGTGATGCGATTTAATGACCTGCGCGGGATTCCCGTCGATGGATACGCTCTCGATCACATCCGGATATAGCGTTCCTTGTGCGAGAAAGCGGAACTTGTGATCGGAAACCGGTGATCCGTCGTCAGTTTTTGCCAGGTCGACGATTGCGTCTTCGAACACGCGGACGAATTCATTTCCGATGATTTTGCGTTTCTCCTCTGGATCAGTCACGCCGCGCAGTTTCGACAGGAAACGCTCCGAGGCGTCCACGTACTTCAATTTGATGCGGAAATTTTCGCCGAAAACGCGCTGCACGATTTCTTCCTCCCGCGCGCGGAGCAGACCGTTGTTCACAAAAATGCACGTCAGCTGATCGCCGATGGCTTTGTGCAGAAGCGCAGCCGTCACTGATGAATCCACGCCGCCGCTCAAACCGAGCACGACCTTGTCGTCGCCGACTTGTTTGCGGACGCGCGCGCAAGCTTCTTCGATGAACGAGCCCATCGTCCAATCCATCGCGCAGTGGCAAATGTGATAGACGAAATTTTGCAGGATCTCTTTGCCTCGCGGTGTGTGCGCGACTTCGGGATGAAATTGCAGTCCGTAAAGTTTGCGTTGCGGATCCTCGACGGCAGCGAAATCGCAACCGTCGGTCGTTCCCACAACGCGAAAACCTTTCGGCAACGCCGTTACTTCGTCGCCGTGGCTGTTCCAAACATCGAGCTGATTGCCTAATCCATCGAAAAGTGCCGATCGTTGGGCCATATGCAGCACTCCGGCGCCATACTCGCGTCGGCCGGTGAAAATGACACCGCCATCAAGATGATGCGCCATCAGCATCAGGCCGTAGCAAATTCCCAATATTGGAATGCCTAACGAAAAGATTTCCGGATCGACTTGAGGTGCGCCTTTGTCGTAAACGCTGGCTGGCCCGCCCGAAAGGATCAGCCCTTTGGGTTGCATTGCCGCGATTTCAGCGGCCGGTGTGTCGAAGCGAATGATCTCCGAATACACCTGACATTCACGAATCCGGCGCGCGATCACCTGGGTGTACTGTGAGCCGAAGTCGAGGATGAGAATTTTCGAGTGCGTTGGGCGTCCTGAGGTCTTCACGTTCTACGGGTGCGTTTGCGGCACGCTATGCTCCGCCGCCGGGTCGTCGGGTGCCCGTTCCATTGGCCCGAGCGTGCCCTGACCGGTGATGCCGCGCCCGAATTGCTCTTGCACTTCCTGTCCGCTGCGCTGTTCCAGCGGGTCCGCGCAGCCGCTCAAGGCCAGCAATGCGATTGCGAGCGGAATTGAAAGGGGCTTCATCTGTTCATTTTATGAAGCGCCGATTTCATTGCAAGAAGGTTGAACAGGTGAACGGCAAGGTCATTGTCATTCTGAGACAAGTGAAGAATCTCTGATCGATCATGTCGATACCGCCGACCTAAAAATCAGAGATGTTTCGCTCCGCTCAACATGACAGGATGAAGGCGCTTTGCTTAACGCTTCGA
>DASXHS010000165.1:0-14072 GCA_036488345.1 Candidatus Udaeobacter sp. | reverse complement strand
CGGCGGCTATGTCGCAGTGATAGACGCGCAATCCCACAAATTGTTGTCGAAAATCCAACTGCCGACAGGATCGCTGCCAATGGGCACCGCAGTCTCGCGTGACGGAAAAGAGCTTTACGTGTCAACAGGCCGTGGCAACGCAATAGCGATCATCGACATGGAAAAGAATGAATTGGCGACAACCGTTCCCGTCGGAAACCGCGTCTGGGGAATCGCGCTCGATCCTACGGGCTCGAAGCTTTACACCGCGAACGGCGCATCAAACGACGTTTCCGTTGTCGATCTGAAATCGCGCAAGGAACTGCGCCGGATCAAAGCCGGCGACGGCCCATGGGGCATCGCGATTGTGAGCGCCGCGCAGTGAGTCGAGGCACTCGCAACAATGCTCTCGTGACAGTTGTCGCAGAGATTTCGGAAATCTTAGCGTGTCAGTTCCCGTAGGCCGCGAGCATGCTTGAAGCTGGTACAACCAAGAGGCGGTCTCCAGCGCCTAATCCAGTTGCTTGACCGCTGTTAGGATCTGGGATCGGAGCGCCAACATTCGTGCTCCATATCTGGTGGCCGCTTCCGTTTAGACTGTAAAGGGTGCCGGAAGTGCTGCCAATGTAAATTGTCTGGTTCACAACCAGAGGCGCTAAAAATAGACCGCCATCTCCGGCGAAACTCCATAACACCTGTCCATTCTGTGCATTAACTCCACGGAGAGTCCCGTTCTGAAGATACAAAGCGAGATTTCCAAGGAACGCCGGTGCGGCATCGGAGTTGAATCCTCTAATCAGGGCTCCGGTGTCGGGATTTAGCACAAGTCCATCAAATCCCGGCGTACATTTTGATTCACGGACGTATAGTTGCGCCGCATGCACAACAGGAGTCGTGCCACCGCCTCCTTCACAACAGCTTGAGCGATGCCACAGTTGCTGACCGGTTACGGCATTAAAGGCGTATGCCTGTGGGCACGCATAAGAAACGAAAACACTTCCCGGAATAACCGCCGGTGAGCTGTTATCACCATTCTCCACCGACATGGTCCACAGCACAGCTCCGGTCGTTTCACTGACGGCATAAACAGTTCCACCGCCTCCAGCGCCGCCAGTGTACACAATTCCATTCACCGCGGTTGGAGGAGATGTAAAAGCATATTGGCCTGGGAGATCAACACTCCAAAGCAGAGTTCCGTTTGCAGCGTTAAATGCCTTCATCAATCCATCGTAGTTTACGACGAAGACTTTTCCGGCATCATACGCGGCGTAGCCAACACCGTACGTTCCACCAATGTTCGCTGACCAGATTGTCGCTCCGGTATGCTCATTGAGCGCAACGAGTTTGCCGCTTTGATTTTTTGTCTCGGTTGTGACGAACACGAAACCTTGCGCGATCAAAGGATACGAGATGGATGTTACGCCGCTCCCGCTCAAGTCGCGCGTCCACTTCAAGGTCAATGGAGGCACCAAGGGACTGGCGGGATCGTAACCGTCATGAACGAGGTCATTCTGCCATGTCACCGATTGATCTGGCGGAACAGCGGCAAAGGTTTTGTCCGCGCCGTACCTGGTGCCGGCGCTGTTGGTAGCTACAATTCGGAAATGATAAGTCGTTCCGGCGGTTAACCCGGTGATGTTCGCACTGACATTCTGGTATGTGTCGCCCGTCTTAGTTTGCGAAGCAGTTGTGGACCCGTAGCTGGTCGTTGTTCCATATTGAAAATACACCGTCGTGCTGAGCCCGTGCGGCTCGACAGTGCCATTGAGTGTGGCTGAAGAACTAGCGATGTTAGTCGCCGCGTTAGTCGTGACGAAAGGAGCGCCAGTTGCGCTGAGTGTGGTAAAGGTGACGTCGTTGCCGTACCTGGTGCCGCTGCTGTTGGTGGCTACGATACGAAAATGATAAGTGGTCCTCGCAGCTAAGCCGGTGGCGTTGGCGCTGACACTCTGATACGTGTTCCCATTCCTGGTTTGAGCGGGAGTGGTGGATCCGTAGCTCGTAGTCGGGCCATACTGGAAATACACGCTTGTACTCAACCCATGGGGATCAACCAACCCGTGCAGTGTGGCCGAAAAGCTTGCGATCAATGTTGCGGGGCTGGTGATGACCACGGGGGGTCCAGTCGCGGTGAGCGTTGTGACGTTGATCACGTTTGAATTGCCGCTGGTCGCGCCGCCGCCGTTGTATGCGCGCACGCGATAGTGATACGCGGTGCTTGCGCTTAACCCCGCTACGTTATAGCTCGTCACGTTCCCAACGTTTCGGTTTTGATAGCCTGGCACATAGCTGGTAAACGAGCTGCTGGTAGATACATCAAGCCGATAACCAGCCGCGCCGGCCACGCTGCTCCAGTTCGCTGTGAAGCTGTTAGCGCCAACATATGTCGCCGGTTGAGCTACTGGGGGCGGCGGTGTGGCCGTTGGAGTAGGTGTCGGTGATGGAGTTGGCGTTGCCGTTGCAGCGGGGCACGCTAGCAGGAATGGAATCACACAAATCACTGCAACCAACGGCCGGTAAAACGCGCCTCGAATTAGATACAGTTTGATGATTGAGCTCAATGCTCCCTGTGTTCTCTCTCTGATGCTCTGATTCATTTATACGTCGGATTTTGGAGCTCGGATCTTACTTCAGGTCCCAAGAAAATGTCGAGGTATTTTTGGGCCTTACAATCTTAGGGCGGTACCCTGGGCCATCGCGCTCGATTTCAGCGGTACAAAACTCTACACGGCAAAGGATGCATCAAACGACATCGCCGTCGTCGATGTGAAAATCGCGCGAGGAACTTCTCCGGCGGGTTTGTAGTGGACGGCTGCCAAAGCCGTCCCTCCTTGATTTTATCCGCTGACATAATTGGGATAACGTTCGCGCAGCTCGCGCGAGAGGCGGTCTGCTTCCTCGCTCTTGCCCGCTTGGCGAAATGCCAGCGCCGCCTTGTCCAGCGCGCGCGGAGTGATGGCTGGATCGTCGTAAAGCAGGGCGACGCCTTTAAAAGCTTTGCCAGCGTCATCGAAGTTTCCGCGCTCCAACTGTACTTCACCTGCAAGCAAACGCGCTTCCGCGTTTACGCGGCCCTCGGGTTGAAGCACCATGATTTCCTCTGCGATCTTCTGCGCTTCATCCGGCTTGTGGGCGTTGATCTTGACGGCACCGAGCGTTAGTAACACTTTCGCCTTACCCGCGGGATCTTTGGCAGTTTGCAAATACTTTGAGAAAGCTTCCTCTGCTACAGGCAAATTTTTCAGCTTCGTAGCCGCGTCGCCGAGATAAAAAAGGTAATCGGGTTTAACCTTGCCTGCGTTGTCCGTTTTTTGAAGCGCGCTGAGATACTGTTCCGCCGCCTGGAAATTTTTCTCGTTATAATATTCGATTCCAAGCCACTCCAAAACCTCCGGCGGTACAGTGGCGTTCTGACTTTCCGCCATGAAATTGTTCACTTCTTTGGTGAGCGCAGGCCGATCTCTCAAATAAAACTGGCAAAGAATGATCCTAACGGACGCCAGATTACAGTACTGCTCCTTGTCCAGTTGACGGGAAGTGTTCAGCGCGGGCAATGCCGTCTTATAATCCTTCGCCTCGAACGCCGTTTTCCCGATGTAGTAGTACGCCTGCGCCGCAACAGAACTCTTTGGGAATTCCTTCAGGAGCTGTCGAAAAGTGTCGACCATCCCTTTGGTATTCTCCTGTTGCCCCAGAATCAAAGCTTTCAACTGCAACGCCGCCTCGCGCTCGTGTGCCTTGGGGTATTTGGCGAGGATAATGCTGAGATCTGTAAGCGCAGCAGTATAATTTTTGCTCTCCTCGTAAGCCAAAGCGCGCTGAGCCAAGGCGGCCGGAATTTGCGGAGTGTCGGGAAACGTCTGCACGTAGTACGTAAAGGCTTCGATGACGCCAGGAATGTTCTTTGTCTGGACGTGGCACAATCCAAGTTTGTACGCCGCTTCCGCGCGCAGCCGGGGAGAAAGCTCAGAGGCGCGCAGCTCGCCGTACAATGATGCTGCATCGGTATAACTCTTTTGTTTGTAAAGCGCCTCGGCTTTCAACAACTTGGCTTGATCGGCACGCTCATTTGTGGGCTTTGTTGCGAGGAATTGATCCACCGCCGCCGGGAGCGCCGAGGGATCCGAGTTGTAGACGTTGATTAGTTGCTGGTAAGCGGCGTCCTTTGCTTCCTCGCGATTTGGATACTTTGTGGTGATCTGGCGATAGAGCGTGTCGGCATCCTTTGGATGGCCAAGTTGACGTTCACTGTTCGCAGCGAGCAACAACACTTCTGCCTGCGCAGCCTCAGGAAGCTTGTCCAATTCTTTTTTATATTCGGCCAGCAACTGCGAATACTGACCAGTCTGGTATTGCAATC
Source organism: Candidatus Udaeobacter sp. (assembly GCA_036488345.1). Lineage (GTDB taxonomy): Bacteria > Verrucomicrobiota > Verrucomicrobiia > Chthoniobacterales > UBA10450 > Udaeobacter. Next base: position 9,733 of record DASXHS010000165.1, on the reverse strand, counting down.
GGCGAAGACCGACTTGCGCGATCGCACGGAACTTTCCCGCTTCAGACAGAGTGCGCCCCTTTTGAAACAATGCGGTGGCTCGATCCACCATAGCCTTGTCCATCTTGCCTTTATCCGCTTGAACAAGTTCTAGCGCGATCAAGCCTCCACGTACCGCACACTCTGCTTTCAATGCCGGTTTCGATGCCTCGTTAGCCAGCGTTTCGTACTGCTTCAGTGCATCGAGCTTTTTTCCCCGTGCGTCGAAGATGGATGCTGCCGTCACTCGTGCATCTTCGCGATATGGATTTGGATTCCCAACCTCGGCGACCTGCGCGTAAATATCCGCGGCTTCATCTTTCTTGCCGACAGCTTCAAGGCAGCGCGCTTCGAAATAGCGCGCAGACAGCGCTACCGCCGATTCCTTCGATCTGGCCGCGGAACGATGAAAAAGCGGGAGCGCCGTGGCGTAGTCTTTATCTGTGAACGCCATCTCCGCGAGCGCAAATGCCGCTGGCCCGGCGAATTCGCTGTCGGCGTACTCTGTAAGCACTTTTTGCAGATTTGTACGGGCATTCGGATCGCGATGGAGGTTTCGATAACATTCGCCGAGAGAGAAATAAGCGTTCGCCCGGCCAGCGCGTCCCGGGTAGTCGTCGAGATATTTTTGATATTCCGGGATCGCCAGGTCGTACAATTTGCGAGCGAACAAGCCATTGGCGTAGTCGAGTTGACGCTGATCCGCCCCTTCAGTTTCGCCAGAGGATGGTTCCGAAACTTCATCTTTTAATGAGCGGAGAACTTTGTCGATTGATTCGTCTGCCGGGACCGCGCGTCGAATAGGTGGTTCATCTACCGGACGGGCCCGGCGCACTTCCGGCTCCGCTTGAGCGATGGCAATGCTCGCCGTGCAAAGCAGCATCGCCAGTCCGAAAAAACTGGCCGCGCCGCGCGTGATGTTCATCTTGCCGTGGCGAAAGCTACGTTGGTTATCCCTGCTTCGGTGCAGATGTTCAGCACCTCGACGATGTTTTTGTAGGCGCCGGCTTCGTCGCCGCGAATCACGACCGCTTGTTCAGGATTCAATTGAACCATGCCTTTCAGTAATTCCTGGAGCTCGGGACTGGTCAACGTGCGGCGGTTCACAACCACGTTGCCATCCGTCTTAACGTTGACGATCACATCCCCGATCGGTGCCGACTTCTCTTTCGCCGCCGAAGCCTTCGGCACTTTCACGTCGAGCTCGTTTTCGGTGCGGGCTGCATTCCACGTGAGCAGGAAAAAAATCAGAAGAAGCAGCAATACATCGACGAGCGGCGCAAGCTGAATGCCGGGATGATGCAAAGGCGCTCGTCCGCGAAGGTTCATGAGAGCAGCCGAGTTTTACAGCTCGTCTTCAATTAAAACAGGAGCTCGCTCGGCACGTCTGCCGTATTGCAATGAAAGCAACGCCAGGACGTGCGTCGAAGCAGCCTCGAGTTCCGATATCAACTTCTGCGACCTGCCGCGGAAGAAGGCGTAAAAAATCATGGCCGGAATACCGATCGCCAGGCCCGCAGCGGTGTTGATAAGCGCTTCACTAATCCCGCGCGAAAGCGCCGCGTAGCGCGCCGATCCAACATCAGCACCTAAGGCACCGAAGGAACGAATGATTCCAAAAACCGTGCCCAGCAAACCCAGCAGTGGCGCAATCATCCCTATATCTGCGAGGTAAATCACGCGGTTGTTCAAACTGGCAGCCACGCGTGTTCCTTCTGTCTCGGCGATTTCGCGGACCTGCTGCAAATCCGCGTGCGGATTCTTGGTTGTGAAATCGAGCATTTTTTGCACGACGCGCGCGATCGCTTCTCCATGGCGATTGGAAACAGCCAGCAGCCCTAGATAGTCGCGTTTACGCAGAAGCGCATCGGCAGTCGCCATGTAACCGCTCGAAACGACTGCTCCGCGCCGGATTGTCAGGAAGTAAACGACCACAAGTGCGACGAAAAAAATCGACAATAAAAACATCGGGATCATCACCGGACCCGCTTTGACAAGCGTCTCCAGCACCGTCTGCGAATGCTGCGGGACCAGCGGCGGTGTGGCTTCCTGCGCGAGCAGAGGCGACGCGCTCCCCAGCGCGGCAAAGAGGACAACCCAAATCTTCATGCTGGAAATTTTGTAATGATATGCAGAGCAAAACATCGATGCAAATCGGTCTCAGGGCCAGCGTTGAGAATTAGAGGTACATTTTCAGCAAATTGTTCATACATTCGGTTTGTTAGGTACTCCTCCCTGGGTCGGAGGAGGTCGACTTCGGTGCGAACTCGTCAGTGGCGGTGGACGAGAAAAATGTGTGCGGGTTTAATTTCGGGATCCAGTTCAACGTAATTTTGCCGGCCGCGCCAGGTGTAACGCGCATCGTTCAACAAATCGTGCACCTGATACTCGTCGCTTTCCATCTGCCCGAATTCCTCAATCGGTACATGGACAAATGAATTTTGTTTGCGAAACGGGTCAAGATTCACCGCCACGAGGATGATGTTATCCCGCGCGGGGGTCATTTTGCCGTAGAACAAAATTGCGTCGTTATCGGCAGCATAGAAACGCAGGTTCGTGAACATCTGAAGCGCGCGATTCTGTTTCCGGATTTGGTTTATACGCGCGATCCAATCCTTGATGTTTCCCGGCGCGTTCCAATCGCGCTCCTTGAATTGGTACTTCTCGGAATCGAGATATTCCTCGCGGCCCGCCAACGCCTCGTTCTCGCACAGCTCGTATCCGCTATAGATTCCGTAAAGCGGCGAAAGCGTCGCTGCCAAAAGCACGCGACTCATGAACGCGGGGCGGCCGCCCTCTTGAAGGACAAACGGGAGAATGTCAGGCGTATTTGGCCAAAGATTAGGCCGAAAATATTCGCTCATCTCCGTCTGTGTAAGCTCGGTGAAGTAATCGATCAGCTCCTGCTTCGAATTTCGCCACGTAAAATAGGTGTAGCTCTGATTAAACCCGGCTCTCGCCAGCGCTTTCATCATCTTTGGCTGGGTGAACGCTTCAGCGAGAAAAATCGCGTCGGGAAATTTTTCGCGAACGCCTTCGATCAAATACTCCCAGAAAGCGACCGGCTTCGTGTGTGGATTGTCCACGCGAAAGATCCGCACCCCGCGCTCGGCCCAAAAAAGCACGATGCTCTTCATTTCAGCCCAGAGCTCGCGCCAGTTTTCGCACCGAAAGTTTATGGGGTAAATGTCTTCGTATTTTTTCGGCGGGTTCTCGGCAAATTTGATCGTGCCGTCGGGCCGTTTGTAGAACCACTCGGGATGTTCCTTGACGTACGGATGATCAGGCGAGCAGTTAATCGCGAAATCGAGTGCGATTTCCATTCCGCGTTTGCGCACTTCCTTTTGCAGCCAATCAAAATCCTCCAGCGTGCCTAACGAAGGTTCCACCGCCTTGTGTCCGCCGGCCTGGCCGCCGATCGCCCATGGCACTCCCGGATCGCCTGGTTCGCAAGTGACCGCGTTATTCCGACCCTTGCGACTGGCCTCACCGATCGGATGAATCGGCGGAAAATATAGGACGTCGAACCCCATTGCTTTTGCGTCCTCCACGCGCGGCAAGCAATCCCGGAAGGTAGATCCGCGATCCCCGTGGCCCTCTGCCGAGCGCGGGAAAAATTCATACCAAGCGGCGAACAAAGCCGCCTGTCGATCGACCACGACATGCGGAACTGGCTCGTATTGCGTGGCATCCGCACGATCGGGATAGCTTGCCATAAGTACTTCCAGCTCACCTGACTTCGCGGCCGCGTAAACCTCTGAATTCGCGCCGGTGACGATTTGCTCGGCAAATTCGCGCAGGCGCGTGGCGTCCGCCCGGTCACGTGCACGACTCGCGGCCCCTTTTACAATTGCTGCGCCTTCTAACGCTTCGCTACGCAGATCGGAAATCCCCCCGTCAAATTTCTTTAAGAACTCTTGCTGCCAACTGCGGAACGTGTCGGTCCAGGCTTCGACTGTGTATTCGTGAATGGCCTGATCGTAGAGGGTGCACACGCCGCGCCAGCGATCGTTATCGACCAAAATCATCGGCGTTTCCCGCCACGCCCGCTTGCCAACAACACGCCACTTCAAAACCGCCGCAACAACGTCGTGACCATCCTTGAAAATGTCGGCTTCGACGACGAGATCTTCACCCACGATGCGCTTGATTGGGGACCGGCCGCAATCAATCAACGGCTGCAAGTTGTCGATCACAACCGATGGAAACCTGCGGGTCATGCGCAACCAATCAACTGAGATTCACATCGAGCGAAAGGATAAATCCGATTGTGCGCCGATGGCGCAACCTGGCTACGCAACCGCTAAGCGTTCAGCTGGAAACCCGACCGATTGCCGACTTAATTACGCGGAGAAGTAAAACGCGCACTCGTATAGCCCTGAGTTGCGATTCACTTCGCGGCGAACGCGCGTCCCTAACACGGCTTCGAACATGTCCTGTTCGAACCTGCCCACGATCGGGTACTGCTCCACCACGTTGAGAAGCGGAGAATGACACTCAAGAATTTGGGGACCGCCGTCTTTTTCGTTGTTCAGGAACTCAGCCATATAACCTTCAGCATCCCGCACGTTCGCAAGCCACTTCGCGCGTTCCGCGGCCGTCTCTCCCTTCGCCTTGGCTTTCAGCGTCGCCGTCTTCTTTTTGAAAACACTATAAAGTAACTTCTCGGGCGCGTTCGGTCCGTAGATATCCTCGGATGCTTTTAACAAGTCGAGCGTGAACTGGTGGCTATCAGCATGAAAAAGGTCGTGCGTGCGGTGCGTAAGGCGATAAACCATCTCTGGTCTGCCCATTTTTTGCGGCCGACGCCAGGTATCCAGGTACCCGTCGCGGTGCAGCGTAATGCAATGCTGTTTGATGCCCATATAGCTCATGCCCATTTTATCCACGAGCTCGTTAACAGACATGCCCTTGGTGCGCTTGAGGGAGTTAATAATATCAAGCCGTTGGGTGCGGCCAATTTCCGAAATTAAACGTTGATTCATATAGCTGAAATGGTTGGAGAGGAACGAAAGTGCGGGACTTTACACGCCGCGATCTTTATTACGCAAGCGTAAAGTTTACACAACAGTCGGGCGCAAACGAAATTACAAAAGAAACAACTACTTACGAGTAGAGATACTCGTCGTGGTACTCGCGCTGCGGCGCAAACTGCAGGTTCTCGTTCCCAGTCTCGGGGTACTCGAATATTTTGCCTTCGTAATTTCGAATCACGATTTTTTCGTTGTCGTGATAGAGAATGTAACCGGGATTGATCGGCACCTTGCCGCCACCGCCGGGAGCGTCGATGACGAACTGAGGCACAGCGTAACCGGTGGTGTGGCCGCGCAGCGCCTCGATGATATCGAGGCCTTTGGCGACCGACGTGCGCAGATGTGAGGAGCCATTGATCAGGTCGCACTGGTAAACGTAATACGGGCGCACCCGGCACATCAACAGCTTGTGCACGAGAGTCTTCATAGTCTCGACGTCGTCATTCACACCTGCGAGTAACACACTCTGGTTGCCTAAAGGAATGCCCGCGTTGGCGAGACGTTCCAAGGCCTGTTTTACCTCCGGGGTGAGCTCGCGCGGATGATTCACGTGCACGCTCATCCAGAGCGGATGATATTTCGCCAGCATTGCACACAACTCGGGCGTGATTCGTTGTGGCAGGAAAATCGGCACTCGCGTACCGATCCGCAGGAATTCGATGTGCTTGATAGCGCGCAGCCGCGACAAGAGCTTCTCGAGCCTGTCATCGCTGAAAATCAACGCGTCGCCACCACTCAGAAGCACATCGCGTACTTCGGTGTGTGCTTCGAGATAACGGAGCGCTTCCTCGAAATCGGTGTGAAACTCCTGTTCGCCAACTCCGCTAACTACTCGACTCCGCGTGCAATAGCGGCAGTAACTGGCACAACGATCCGTAACCAGGAATAAAACCCGATCCGGATACCGATGCACTAATCCGGGCACCGGCATGTGCGAATCTTCGCCGCAGGGATCAGCCATGTCGTAAGGCGACGCCCACGTTTCCTCGATTCGCGGAATGACCTGACGTCTGATCGCATCACCGGGATCGTTTGCCGGCAACAGGTTAAAAAAGTGTGGGGTCACGGCCAGCGCGAGTTTGTCGCCGGACAGCAAAACGCCGCTGCGTTCCTCGGCGCTCAATTCCAGATGTTTCTCGAGTTGCGCGAGCGTTGTAACCCGGTTCTTGAGCTGCCATTTCCAATCGTTCCAGAGTTCCGGAGCCGTGTCTGGCCAATACCCCGGTGCGTGCGAAACGAAGGCTTTTCCGTCCCCATTCTCAGAGGCAAAAGTGTTCATTTTTTTAGTGGACGAAAAAGTTAAGACCCTTAAATATCGTGTCAATGGAGGCACTTGGCCGTGCGCTACGCACGTGAATGAACGTTCAGGGGGCTGTACCCGCACCGTCTACAACTCATTCAACGGCAGATCTATTTCTCGACCGACATTCTTGGCCATTTGCAACAAGAATGAGTCGTGTCCATGCCTCGCGAGTAACGACAATCCCACTGGTACCCCGGCGACATCGGCGACTGGGATAGATACTTGCGGCAGGCGGCACATACCTGCAAGGCTCGTCAGCGATAATGTGCGAGGATAATAGCTGGTTCCACTCGAACTGCGTCTGGGCGGATCTCCCTTGCGAGGAGCGACCACGGGGGTTGTTGGGATGCACAGCAGATCGTCCGGTCCGAGAAACGCGTGCAAGCTTTGAAAATATTGTTCGCGTCGTTGCAGTGACCCCGCGATGCGTTGTCGGTCGAGTTGCTTCATCAGTTGAAAACTCGCCGCGATCTCAGGACCAAATTCTGGCCTGGCGCTAGCGATCCACGCGCCAAGGCAACTCTCGATTTCCGCCCATTGGATCACGCAAAAGTTGTCGACCCATGTCGCGAAGCCATCTCCAGCGTTATCACCAACCAACTCTTGCAGCGATGACTCCCGCACTGCGCCGCCGAATATTTCGCGTAGCCGCTGCAGTGGCTCCGATAAACTTTGCTGAACGTCGGCGTCGGCAAGATCGAAAGCCTCTCGGATCAAATGGATTGTTGCCGGTTTATTTGAAGACACCGGCGTGGCGGCCAATAAAACAAGTGCCACCTTTGCCAGCACATCAGCGCTCTGCGCGAGGATGCCGACCGTGTCGAACGATGGTGCTAGTGGATTCACGCCAGCGACCGATACGAAGCCGTGCGACGGACGGAAGCCGCAGATTCCGCAATTGCTCGCGGGAACGCGAATAGAGCCGCCCGTATCCGTTCCCAGCGCAAAATCCACAAAACCGCATGCAACGGCGGAAGCTGATCCGCTCGATGAGCCACCCGGCACGCGATCGGGCGCGCGCGCGTTGAGAGGCGTGCCGTAAAAGTAATTCTCACCCAGAAGACTGAAAGCCAACTCGTCCGAAATGGTTTTTCCAACGCAACGGGCACCCGCACGCAAAAGTTGCTCTACACACACAGCGTGGACTACTGCGGCGGGATGCGAATCACGCCACGTCGGATTACCGCAACCGGTTTTGAAATCGGCCACATCGATTGTGTCTTTGACAGCAAAGCGCAGTCCATCCAGTGGTCCGCTATCCGCCGGCGGCAGATCGAAAGTCGTTACAAAGGCATGACTCTCATCAACGCTGATCGCAGAGCTGTTCATTCGCTGGCTGTGATGCAACGTGAACAATCAGCCGTCGCTCCTTCGAGCAGCTATGTTCCGCCGAGCACGCTTAACTCCCAGCGGTAGCCATCGGGATCATGGAACCACAGGGCCATGTTTTTCGAACCCGGCGCTTCAGGACCGATTTCGTCGCCCGGATCTTCAATATCGACGTCGACCTTCTTCAAATGAACGAGCGCCTTTCGCAGCGTCGCCATGTTGGCTAGGTGAAATGACATGTGATTAATCGTTTCCGGCGCCGGTTTTCCTTTGAACAATGCGATCGTGATGCACTCGTTTCCAACCGCCACGCCGTTTTCGAATTCGAATTCTTTTCGCAAACCCAGAGCGCGCTCGAACCACTTCGCGCTCTTCTTCGGATCACGCACAGCGAGACCAAAGTGGCCAACTTCTCCAAGTTCGAATGGAACCTTCATCTGGATCGCCAGGCCTGTAGCGGATTGCTCGAAAACTTAACTCCGGCCCCAGAGCATGGCAACGGAAGTCGTTAAGCTACCGCCCATGTTGAACGTGAGGAATCGCTTCGCGTTTTCGATCTGGCGCGCGCCGGCCTGTTCGGTCAGCTGTTGATAGGCTTCGAACACCTGGCGAACGCCGGTCGCGCCGACTGGATGACCGTCACCGATCAGACCGCCGCCCGCGTTCACTGGAATTTGGAACGGCGCTTTGGATTTTTCTGGACGCACCGCCGGTAGCGTTGTCGCCCCGCTTTTCACAAGGTCGACGCCCTTACCAGGCTCGGCCAGGCCGAGAATTTCGTAGGCGACAATTTCTGTGATCGAAAAACAATCATGAACCTCGGCGCCGTGAAGATCACGCGGCGTCAGGTTCGCCATTCGGAAGGCTTTCTCCGCAGCTTTGCGCGCGATCGAAAACGTTGGCGCGTCCTTCTTGTCCAACGGTAGATAATCAGTCGTGTGACCATAGCCAAATAGCCGAACAGCTTTGTTTTTGTCGCGGCCGATTTTGTCCAGATATCTCCCGGAAACGAGGACAACTGATGCCGCCCCATCCGTGATCTGTGAGCAATCGGAAACTTTAAGCGGTGGCGCCACGTGCGGGTTCTTATCCGAAACTTGCGATGCAGAATCCAGAGTGAGATCTGCGTCGCGCATTTGCGCGAGCGGATTCAGTTTCGCGTGCGCATAATTTTTCCACGCCACAAGTGCCAAATCCGCTTCGGTCGCTCCGTATTTCTCGATGTAAATCTGCGCGATGCGCCCAAATAATTTCGGAAACATAAAATCGCCGTACTCCGGCTTTTCATTGTGATAATCCGCAGCCGCACCGAGCACGTCAGAGCCATCGAGCGCCGACATCGTTTTCTGCTGTTCCGCGCCGACGACCAGCACGACGTCATAAAACCCGCCGATGATCCACTCCGCGCCTAACAACACCGACAGCGCGCCGGACGCGCAGGCCGCTTCGGTATGCATTGTGGGAATGCCGCGTAATTTCGGGTCGATCTCCGGAATAAACGCGCCGAGCTGCAATTGTTTCGTGAATTGGCCCGCGTTGAAATTGCCAACCGCGCCCGCCTGAATTTCGCCGGGATCGATCTTCGCATCATCGATGGCTTTTTTACCGGCCTCGATGATTATGTGCCGGATCGCTTTACCCTCCTTCTTCAGGTTGCGCTTAAAATCCGTGCGCCCGCCGCCGAGAATGTAAACAGATTCACTCATGATTTACCTTAACTAATTTCCACGCCACGTCATCCTGAGCGACGTCGAAGGATCCCGCAGAATTAACTTCCGTCGCGCAACGGGATTCCTCGACTCCACTTCATTCCGCTCGGAATGACATTCAGGTCAACCGCCAAAGGCATTCAAGCCCGTTATGTCGCGCCCGATGATCAAGGTGTGAATGTCGTGTGTCCCTTCGTACGTGAACACGCTCTCCAGATTCATTGCGTGTCGAATCACCGAATACTGATCGGTGATGCCTGCAGCGCCCAGAATGTCCCGTGCCTTGCGCGCACATTCCAGCGCCATCCAAACATTGTTGCGTTTCGCCATCGAGATCTGCG
>DASXHS010000093.1:0-31927 GCA_036488345.1 Candidatus Udaeobacter sp. | reverse complement strand
TGATTGCGATCGATTACGGCTGCACGGACGAGGATTTTCGGAGAACCGTTCAAGTCCGCGCCCAACATCGAAATCTCCATTCGCCGTTCGATTCAATCGGAGAAGCGGACATTACGATGTCGGTAGATTGGAGAAGCATTGTCGAATGTGCGCAGGGAAATGGATTACGCGTCACCGGATTTACGGATCAACATCATTTTCTCACGGGAATCATCTCTGAGTTCGAGAGCGGAGACGTGGGTCAATCACTTCTGGCCCATTCGCCCAAGGCCAAGCGCGAATTGCAAACGCTGCTTCATCCGGAAATGCTGGGTCGTGCTTTTCAGGTGCTCGCACTTGCAAAGAACGTTGATTCCGGAATGAATCCGCTGGCGGGTTTCAAATTCGCGGCGGAATCGCGCTCTTCGCTAAAGCTCACGGATTCAGCTGAGTAAGAGAATGCGACAGCATCGTGCTCGCAAGCATTGCAGACGTCCCGGTCTGGCTGCATGCGCGATTCTCTTTTGCGAAGAAGGAACGTAGGTTGTTATGGCCCAGCTTTTTCCGAAAAGCGCGAACGTCCATGCCCGGGTTCTTATTGTCAGCATTGTGGTGCTAGCATGTGGAGCCGGTTGGGCGACGTCGGTCGTTTACTGGTCGCCCTACACGACTGAGGTCGATGTCCCGCTGCAACAGCCGATCCCATTTAGCCACAAGCATCATGTTACCGACGACGGGATTGATTGTCGCTACTGCCACACATCCGTGGAGAAGTCGTCGTTTGCCGGGATTCCATCGACTGAAACATGCATGACCTGCCATTCGCGGATTTGGTCCGACGCGCCAATGCTGGCATCGGTTCGCGAAAGTCTCGCCACTGGGAAACCTCTGAAATGGACACGGGTGAATGATTTGCCCGACTATGTCTATTTCAACCACAGCGTTCACGTAGCAAAAGGAATTGGCTGCTCGGAATGCCATGGGCGGGTCGATCAAATGCCGCTAACGCGCAAGGCGCAGACTTTGTACATGAGGTGGTGCCTCAATTGTCATGAGGCGCCACAAAAGTACATCCGTCCGCGCGACAAAGTTTTCGATGCGGCGTGGCAACCGCCAACAAACCAGCTAGAGCAAGGACAGGAGCTGATCCGGCAATACCACGTTGATACGAGTGGTCGCCTAACGAATTGCAGCGCGTGCCACCGATGAATTATCCAGCCGGCAATGGTAGTGAGCGATCGCCGGGCGCGCCGGACGGCTCGGCGAGCCGTCCCTACCCACGGGATACCGACGAATTCGTCTCCGGTTCGAGCGAATGGTCGGATGACTTAAGTCGCCGCGATTTCCTTCGCCTCGCCGGCGCAACTCTGGCGCTTGCAGGACTCAATTCCTGCACGAAACAGCCGCTGGAAGAAATTGTTCCCTACGTCAAGCAGCCGGAGATCGTGATTCCCGGGAAGCCGTTGCGATTTGCAACTGCAACCCAACTCGGCGGTTTCGCGCAGGGACTGCTTGTGACCGCTTACGAAGGTCGCCCGACGAAAATCGAAGGCAACCCCACGCATCCGGCCAGTCTCGGCGCGACTACAGTTTGGGCCCAGGCCGATGTTCTTGATCTATACGATCCGGATCGCGCGCAAACTGTCACCACCGGTGGCGCGATTAGGACAGTCGGCGATTTTTGGGACGCGCTCAACGCAGCGATCGAGCCGTTGAAACAAAACGGTGGCGCTGCATTTCGTATTCTCAGCGAACCAATCAGCTCACCCACATTGCTGGCGCAATTAGATCGTGTGTTACAAAGTTTTCCCGCAGCGCGTTGGTCTATTTGGGATCCGCTGAATCGCGACACGATCGCCGGCGCGGAGGTGATCTGCGATTTTGCGAAGGCAAAAGTTATCGTCGCATTCGATTCTGATTTTCTCTACGCGCATCCGTACGCGCTGCATTATGCGCGCGATTTTGCAAACCGCCGGCGCGTAATTGAATCGCATGGCGCCGGGATGAATCGGTTTTATGCCGCCGAACCGACTCCGACCATTACCGGATCCAATGCCGATTATCGCATTGCTGTGGCTGCCCGCGATGTTCTGCCATTGGCGCAAAGAATCGCTGCCGACCTCGGCGTTGGCGTCGCGGATTCGCGGAATGTTGAAAACGCAGATTGGATTGCTTCGGTCGTACGCGATCTCAATTCCAGTCGTGGCGAGAGCGTTGTAATCGCGGGCGAAACGCAGCCGCCCGAACTTCACTCACTGGTGGCGCAAATGAACGCTGTTCTCGGAAACGCAGGTCCGACGGTCTCGCCCGCGCCTGCTTTATCGCTGCCTGGCAAACAAATCGCGTTCGGCAACCTCGTCGAAGAAATGCGTCGCGGTGCAGTTGAGTTGCTCGTCGTCCTGGGCGGCAACCCGCTCTATGACGCGCCGGCGGATTTCAATTTCGCTGAGGCATTCGACAAAGTGAAGTTACGCGCACACCACAGCGTCTATTTCAACGAAACTTCGCGTCATTCGCATTGGCACGTGCCGGCGACGCATTTTTTGGAATCATGGAGCGATACACGCGCTTATGACGGCTCGGTTTCAATCGTGCAACCGCTGATCGAGCCGATGTACGTCGGAGTTTCCGCACACGAAATTCTTGAAACAGTTACTCAACGCTCGCCGCGAGCTCCCTACGAAATTCTCCGCGATCATTGGAGCGGCCTTCAGCCGGCGCCGCACTTCGAGGCAAAATGGCGCCGAGCACTGAGTGATGGCGTTGTTACTGAATTGCAGCCATCCTCATTAGGCAACACAGGGGATTCCATCGCGTCTGCTCGTTCCGCCGCTCCACTTGGAAAAGGAGATACGAATAAGGCGGGAAGTTCCCAATTAGAGATTCTCTTTCGTCCCGATGTCAGCATACGTGACGGCCGTTATGCGAATAACGGGTGGCTTCAGGAATTACCGCGGCGGTTTTCGTCGCTGACATGGGACAATGCCGCGCTGATCAGTCCAAACTTGGCGAAGACCGCAGGTTTAAACAACGGCGATGTCGTGGAGTTGACATTTCACGATCGGAGACTGCGCACACCCGTATGGATCCAACCTGGCCAGGCGAAGAATTCCGTCACGCTTCCGCTCGGGTACGGACGGGAAATAGTTGGCAACGTCGGACGCAATGTTGGCTTTAACGCTTACGGGTTGCGGACTTCCGATGCGTTATGGTTTGCCGATGGCCTAACGATTCAGAAAACCGGCGACCGACACTGGCTGGTTAGCACGCAGCATCATCACGACGTTACAGGACGCGGTATTTTACACGACCGCACGCTTGCTGAATTTCTCACTGATCCGCATTACGCCCAAAAGCCGGAGGGGCTTCCTTCTTTGGATGACACGCTTTACGACCCATCGGAATATCCGTACAAAGGATATAAATGGGGCATGGTGGTCGATCTTAACGTCTGCATCGGCTGCCACGCCTGCACCATTGCCTGCCAGGCGGAGAACAATATTCCGGTCGTCGGCAAGCAGCAGGTCGGAGTTCACCGCGAGATGCACTGGATTCGCGTCAGCACGTTCTACTCCGGCGCAGAGGAAACTCCCGGGATCACGCATCAACCCGTGCCGTGCATGCACTGCGAGAATGCACCCTGCGAGTTGGTCTGCCCTGTGGCTGCGACAGCGCACGACAATGAGGGATTGAATTTGCAGATTTATAACCGTTGCGTCGGCACGCGTTATTGCTCGAACAACTGCCCGTACAAAGTTCGCCGCTTTAATTTTCTCGAATACAACGGCCGAATCAGCCCGAGCGAAAAACTCGTAAAGAATCCGGACGTGACGGTGCGCTCTCGCGGAGTGATGGAGAAATGCACGTATTGCATCCAGCGCATTAACGCGGCTCGCATCGCCGCCGAACTCGAGCAACGCAAAATCCGCAACGGCGAGATCGTGCCTGCATGCGCGCAGGTTTGCCCAGTGGAGGCGATTACTTTTGGGGACATGAACGATCCACGCAGCCGCGTGATGCGATTGAAACGCTCGCCACTGAATTACTGGATGCTGGGTGAGCTGAACACGCAGCCGCGCACCAGTTATCTCGCAAAGCTGCGCAATCTGAATTCCGAAGCGAAATCGTAATGAATGACCCGGAAGCTAAATCGACCACTCTGATTTCGCCGGTGTCTCCGCTGGGCTATCCGACGAATCTGCTGGCGCCCGGGCAGACATACGAAACGGTCAATAGAACAATCGGCGACATTCCACTGAAGCGTGCGCCGGGATCTTGGTGGGTGGGCTTCATCATCGCGTCATTGTTGCTGCTGATGTTTTTGGCCGCCGTCACATGGCTGTTACTCAAAGGCGTCGGAATTTGGGGCGTTAATATTCCGGTCGCGTGGGGATTCGCGATCGTGAATTTCGTCTGGTGGGTAGGTATCGCTCACGCGGGAACATTTATCTCAGCGATCCTGCTTTTGCTTTTCCAACCGTGGCGCACAGCGATTAACCGCTTCACGGAAGCGATGACGCTATTCGCCGTTTGTTGCGCGGGTTTGATGCCGTTGCTGCATCTGGGACGGCCGTGGGTTTTCTATTGGTTAGTGCCATATCCGGACACGATGCGGCTTTGGCCGCAATTCCGGAGTCCGCTAGTGTGGGACGTTTTTGCAGTTGGAACGTATTTCACGATCTCATTGTTGTTTTGGTATCTTGGGCTGGTACCTGACCTTGCCACTGTCCGGGATCGCGCAAGAAAGCTCTGGCAAAAAAAACTGTACGGCTTCTTCGCGTTAGGTTGGCGCAATTCGGCTGCGCACTGGCAACGTCATCAGATTGCATATTTGCTGTTGGCAGGACTGGCGACACCGCTCGTGCTTTCAGTGCATAGCGTCGTCAGTTTCGATTTTGCCGTCGCCATCGTTCCCGGATGGCATTCCACAATCTTCCCGCCGTATTTCGTAGCAGGGGCGATCTATTCCGGGTTCGCGATGGCGCTCAACATCATTATTCCGGTTCGCAAGATCTATCACCTGGAGCATCTGATCACCGAGCGATACCTGAACAACATGGCCAATATCATGTTGGCTACGGGAATGATCGTCGCCTACGGCTATTTCATCGAGGCATTCATGGCGTGGTATAGCGGCGACATTTTTGAGATCTACATGATGATCAACCGCGCATTCGGTCCTTACGGGTGGGTGTTCTGGCTGCTGATGCTATGCAACGTGCTCGTGCCGCAGGCACTCTGGTCGGCGCGCATCCGGCGCAATGCCCTGCTGCTATTTGTCGTCGCACTCTTCATCAACGTCGGCATGTGGATTGAACGCTTCGTGATCGTGATCACCAGTCTGAATCGCGATTATTCGCCTTCGACGTGGGCGATGTTTTATCCCACGAAATGGGATTGGATGACGCTTTTCGGCAGCGTCGGTCTGTTCCTCACGCTGCTATTCCTCTTCATCAAGTTTGTGCCAATGATTTCCATTTCGGAGACGCGCGAGTTAGTGGCCGAACCGGAGAAAGCCACGACCCCATGAACAAAACCTACGGATTGTTGGCGGAATTTTCGACGCACGAAGAACTGATCCACGCTGCGGAGAAAGCTTACGCCGCGGGATTTCGGAAGATGGACGGCTACGCGCCTTTCGCTGTGGAAGGATTGGCTGACGCGCTCGGAAAAAAAAACCGGCTTCCGCTGCTGGTCTTGATAGGCGGAATTATCGGCGGCACCGGCGGATATTTTATGGAGTGGTACGCAAACGCGATCAGTTATCCGCTCAACATTGGCGGTCGCCCGATTCATAGCTGGCCCGCGTTCATTCCCATCACATTTGAATTAACCGTGCTCTGCGCGGGGCTGACTGCCTTCTTTGGGTCGCTTGTACTGAATGGCCTGCCGCGTCCCTACCATCCGGTCTTTCACATTCCCGAATTCGATCGCGCATCGCAGGACCGGTTCTTTTTATGCATCGAAGCAAAAGACCCAAAATTTCACGACAAACAGACGCGGGCTTTTTTGGCAGGCCTCGGGCCGCTTTCCATCAAGGAGGTGCCCGAGTGAATGAAGACGAAGCTGGTAGGGCGCGACCGCCGGGCGCGCCACACCGTCCGCAGCGCAAAAAGCTACCGCATGAACGACCGCGTTGGCTACGTCCCGAAGACGAAATCTACTTCATCACAGTTTGCGGCCAACCGCGCCGCAAGAATCAGCTCTGCAATCCGAGAATTGCTCGCGTCATTTTTGATTCGATCGAATTTCGTTTTCAAAACGGCATTTGCTGCGCGCATCTCGTTTGCCTGATGCCAGATCATTTACACGCGCTTGTCTCGTTTCCATACGATCGCCCGATGAAGCGGCTAATGACTGATTGGAAACGATTCCTGGCTACGAAACTGAAGATCGAATGGCAACGGGATTTCTTCGATCACCGTTTGCGGAAAGACGAAAGTTACAGGGAGAAGGCGAACTACATTCGTGCAAATCCAGTTCGCGCGGGTTTCGCCGAGGCGCTAGAAGAGTGGCCGTATTTTTGGCAGGCTGATCCGCAAGAACAGAATGCGAGTCGTGAGCGCCGAGCACCACCCGCCGGCGCGCCCGGCGGTCGCGCCCTACCATTGCTGCTTGCAATCGTATTACTGCTGTTCGCTGCGTGCCGGCCTGATATGGCGAACCAGCCAAAAGCGAAGCCGCTTTCGGAAAGCGACTTTTTCTCAAATAAGGCGAATGCACGGCCGATTCCGCCGCACACAATCGAGCGCGGCGGTGCCGATGAGAATACAGCGTTTTACACTGGCCTAACGAATGGAACTTATGTTACGCAACTGCCGGTAAAGTTGACGCCGGAGCTACTGGCCCGGGGCCGGGAACGCTTCGATGCAATGTGTGCCGAGTGTCACGACTGCACCGGAAGCGGGAGCGGCATGGTGGTGCAACGCGGGTTCCCGCAACCGCCATCCTACCATGTTCCGCGTCTGCGCAATGCGCCGATCGGACATTTCTTCGATGTAATCACGGAGGGCTACGGCGTCATGTACTCTTACGCAACACGCGTCGAGCCGCAGGACCGTTGGGCCATCGCCGCGTACATCCGCGCTCTGCAACTCAGTCACAACATAAAGGCTTCGGAGCTCACTCCACCTGAGCAGCAAAAACTGGAGAGCGAGCAATGATCTCCATCGTCAATGGAGTCGCTGACCGCGCAAGATTGATATCCGCAGCCGTGGGGATCCTCGGGTTGGCCGGATGCATCGCGGGCTGGATTTTTGCACCCAACGACTTTTTCGTCGCCTATCTGTTCGCTCACTTCTTTTTCCTCGGACTGTCGCTTGGAGCGCTTGGATTGCTGATGATTCATCATCTGACGGGTGGCTACTGGGGCTACAGCCTCCGGCGATTTCTTGAATCGGCGGTAGGTAATTTGCCATTGCTGGCGGTTTTGTTTGTGCCGGTGTTTTTTGGGCTGCCGTACCTCTATCCTTGGAAAAATCCCTCCGTCGTTGTGGCGGACGAAATTCTGCGCAGCAGGCTCAGTTACCTGAACACGCCAGGCTACATCATCCGCAGCGTGGTCGTTTTTGCCATCTGGATCTTGATGGCTCGATTGCTGTTGAAATGGTCGGCCGCGCAGGACGTCACCGTCTCAGTTGAGCCCACCCGCAAGTTACGAACGCTTAGTGGCCCCGGATTGGTCATATACCCGGTGACGATGACTTTCGCCGCCGTCGATTGGCTAATGTCGCTCGAGAAGGATTGGTATTCGACAATGTTCGCCGTCATGATCTGCATCGGGCAGATTTTGGCCGCGCTGGCATTTGTGATTTTGCTTCTTTCAAGCGCCACGCGTTCCCCTCGACTCGGACCGATTATCTCGACAGAGGACACTCTTCACAAAGTCGGGAACCTGCTTCTGGCTTTCACGATGATGTGGGCATATCTCGAATTCGGCCAGCTGCTCATTACGTGGTCGGGAAATTTGCCGCACGAAATTTCGTGGTACCTCCATCGCGTCGCGGGCGGCTGGCGATGGGTTTGCGTCTTCCTGTTTCTCTTCAACTTCCTCATCCCATTTTTTTTGCTGCTGATGCGGCCCGTCAAAATGCGGGCGCAGACCCTGGCGATCGTCGCAGGATGCATCCTGGCCGCGCATATCGCGGATGTATGGTGGACGATCGCGCCCAGCCTGCACCCGGAACATTTTTACTTCACGTGGTGGGCGATTGTCACCTTCGTTGGCATCGGCGGAATTTGGTCGGTCGCATTTTTGTGGAATCTGCAGAGAAGGCGACTCGTACCATTGAATGATCCGCGATTCGCAGTCGCAGTGCCGGCATGAGCGCAACTACGGACAATCACGATTACGAGCGAAAGGACGTGGATGTCCGCGCCTTATTTATCGTCGCGTTTCTTCTGCTGTTGTCGTGCGTCGCGATTTTCATCGTCGTTGCATTGATGATGCATTACTTCAAAGTGCACGAGCCGGCAGTGACCGCCGGCGAGGCAAACATTCCTGTCACGCGCGCGCGCGACTTTCCGCAACCTAGACTCCTGATAAAACCAGGAGCCAGCCTTGCCGAATTACGCGCGGCGGAGCACGCCGATCTCAATTCCTACGGCTGGGTCGATCGCACCTCGGGAATTGCGCGAATACCGATTGATCGTGCGATGCAATTGTTGCTTGAACGCGGCCTGCCCGATGTCGGTGCGGGTCAAACGCCGCTGAGCTTGATGCAGGCGCGCCCCTCGGAAACGGCCAGCCCGCCGCGCCTCCAAATGCCGAAATGAAAACATCTTTGTCGTGTCGAGCGAAGTCGAGACATCCCGATGCATTCCTGCGGGTAACACTGCGGGATGCCTCGACTCCGCTCGGAATGACGGTGGTTTTGATTTTTGCTTTCGCAGCTTCTGTCTTCGCCCTTACTCCCGGCGAACTCAGCCGTGTAACCCTAGAACAGCATCCGGGCGTGCAACTATCGCACGATTTGGTTTTCCGCGACGAAAATGCCCAGCAGTTTCGTTTCGGGAATTCGACTGCAAAGCAACCGACCGTTGTTGTCCCGGGATACTATCGCTGCCCGATGCTTTGCCCATTGATCAACGACGGTTTGATCAAGGCGCTGCAAGATTTGCGGATGAGCGTCGGACGTGATTTCCAAGTCGTCGATTTTAGTATCGATGCAGGCGATACACCGGCAGACGCGCTGCGAAAAAAATCCGAATACTTACGGCGCTACGGCCGCCCGGGTGCCGCCGATGGCTGGCATTGCATTGTGGGGGATCAACAATCAGTTGCGCAATTAGCCGATGAAATCGGATTTCGCTACGCCTACGACCCCGAAACGAAACAGTACGCGCATCCAAGCGGAGTGATCGTGCTCACGCCAGAAGGCAAAATCTCGCGTTACATTTTTGGCGCTTCGTTCGACGCTCGCGAGTTGCGCGACGCACTGATCGCGGCACGAGAGGGAGAAACGACATCGACGCTCTCGAAACTTTTCCTGCTCTGTTATCATTACAATCCGATTACCGGAAAATATGGCGCATTGATCATGTCGATCGTACGCATCGCCGGAATTGTCACGCTACTCGCGGTCACCGGATTCGTCGCCTTGATGCTAGGGCGCGATCGCCGAGCGCGCCGAGCTCTCCACGAAACAACGTCTTCGCCGGACGGCCTCCCGCAACTGCGGGATCCCTACCAGTAACGACTCGCATGGACCAATTCCGTCTTTTTCCGCCGCAGGCTTCGACGATGTCGCACGAGGTTGACGCGCTCTTTTTCGCGCTCATCGCCGTGTCACTTTTCTTCATTGCGATCATTTTTCTGCCGATCATTTTTTTTTCCGTTAAATACCGGCGCGGATCAAAAGCCGATCGTTCCAATCCGAGCTCAGGATCGCTGTTGCTCGAGGGCGGGTGGACAATGGGCGCGATGGTTCTGGGACTTGGACTGTTTTCCTGGGGTGCGCTGACTTACTTCCGGATGGAGCGTCGTCCGGCGAACGCAATTGACGTGCAGGTGGTCGGCAAACAATGGATGTGGAAGCTGCAGCACGCCGAAGGCAAACGCGAGATCAACGAGCTGCATGTGCCGGTCAATCGCACAGTGGTTCTGACTATGACATCGCAGGACGTGATCCACAGTTTTTTCGTCCCAGCGTTTCGCGTCAAACAGGATGTCGTGCCCGGGCGGTACACCAGCGAGTGGTTCAAGGCCATTAAGCCGGGTGAGTATCATTTGTTTTGTGCAGAGTATTGCGGAACGCAACATTCGGGAATGATCGGGCGCGTGGTGGTGATGGAACCGCGCGCATACGAAGAGTGGCTGAAAACGGGAGAACAAACCGAATCGATTGTGCTTGCGGGCCAGCGACTTTTTTACGATCGCGGCTGCAGCGGTTGTCACTCGCCAAATTCAAAATTTCATGCGCCGCTGCTGGAAGGACTTTATCGAAAACCCGTCGCGCTTGCCGACGGCACGACGGTCAGGGCTGACGATCAGTATTTGCGCGATTCAATTTTGCAGCCGGCGAAACAAATCACCGCTGGATATGACAACATCATGCCGAGTTTCGCCGGGCGTTTGAGCGAAGAAGAAATTATGCAGCTGATCGCTTATGTGAAAGCGATCGGCCAACAGGAACCGCCGGCTAGATGATCAGCGCGAGATATAATCGCTGCAGGGTGCGCTGTCCTCTGCGCATCAATCTGGCCGCTGCCAAAGAGTCTCCGCTGAGGACAGCGGACGCTACAGCAGCCTGTCATGTTGAGCGGAGCGAAACACCTCTGGCTATTGCATTTGGTCTGCCGCGCGAAAATCAGAGATTCTTCGCTTCGCTCGGAATGACAACCTTATGATTAGCGCGACTGAGATCGATATTCGGACCGAGGGAGAAATCGCGCCGGAGAATTATCTCAGCGATCACTCGGTACACTCATGGTTGCTCACGACCGATCACAAACGGATTGGGATTCTCTATCTTTGCACGATCATCATTTTCTTTTTCATCGCCAGCGTGGCGGCGGCGTTGATGCGCATCGAGTTGCTCACGCCGCAAGGCGATCTGGTGACGTCCGAGACGTACAACAAACTTTTCACCATCCACGGCGTATTGATGATTTGGTTCTTCCTGATTCCGTCGATCCCCGCGGTGCTGGGCAATTTTATTCTGCCGCTGATGATTGGGGCGCGCGATGTGGCGTTTCCCAAACTTAATCTCATGAGTTGGTACATTTTCATCGCCGGAAGCGCGCTGGCACTCTGGTCGCTTTTTCGCGGCGGTGTTGATACAGGCTGGACGTTTTACACGCCTTACAGCACCACCTACGCAAACTCGCATGTGATCTCGATGGCGGCGGGCGTTTTCATTGTCGGGTTCTCCAGCATTATCACCGGGATGAACTTCATGGTCACGATCCACAAAATGCGCGCGCCGGGGCTGACGTGGTTCCGTTTGCCGCTCTTTGTTTGGTCATTGTACGCAACGAGCCTGATTATGGTGCTGGCCACGCCAGTCCTGGCAATCACGCTCGCGCTGATGTCGGTGGAACGCTTTTGGGGCGTCGGCATTTTCGATCCGAAACTCGGCGGCGACCCGATTCTTTTTCAGCACCTGTTTTGGTTTTATTCGCATCCGGCCGTTTACATCATGATCTTGCCAGGCATGGGCGTGATCAGCGAGTTGATCACCTGCTTTTCGCGTAAACGTATTTTCGGGTACGGCTGGATTGCGTGCGCGAGCATGGCGATTGCCGTGCTCGGGTTCATGGTTTGGGGTCACCATATGTTTGTGTCCAGCCAATCGATCTACGCTGGAATGGTCTTTTCGATTCTAAGTTTTCTCGTGGCCGTTCCCTCGGGAATCAAAGTCTTCAATTGGACGGCAACGATGCACAAAGGCTCGATCCATTTCGCCACGCCGATGCTTTATGCGCTCGGCTTTATCGGGCTGTTCACCATTGGCGGGTTAACCGGATTATTTCTGGCGGCCCTCTCGGTGGATGTGCACGTGACCGACACGTACTTCGTCGTGGCGCATTTTCATTACATCATGGTCGGAGGAATGGTCACCGCGTTTATGGGCGGCCTGCATTATTGGTGGCCGAAAATAACGGGGCGTTTGTATCCGGAGATATGGGGAAAGCTCGCTGCCTTGGCTACTTTTCTTGGATTTAATCTGACATTCTTTCCTCAATTTGTGATGGGCTATCTCGGGATGCCCCGGCGCTATCATGCGTATCCACCGGAGTTTCAGGTTTTCCATGTTCTCTCGACGGCGGGCGCGTCCATTTTGGGCGTCGGGTATTTGCTGCCGTTCATTTATTTTATCTGGTCGATCAAACGCGGGCGCGCTGCAGGACCCAACCCATGGCGCGCGACCGGTCTGGAGTGGCAAACGCCTTCGCCTCCGCCGAAGCACAATTTCGCAAAGACCCCCGTGGTGACCGGACCGCCCTACATGTATTCAGCCGAGAAAGATGCCGATCTTGATCTTGCCAGCATTTGAGAAGTCAACGGATTCTGGTAGGGCGCGACCACCGGGCGCGCCGCAACGTTTCGAACGGCCCAGTGGTCCGTCCCTACCATCGTGAACGCCACGAATACTCCCGCGGCACCGTTCGTTCACGAGCAGTTCGAAGATATCGAGCAACAGCGCAGCGCTGCACAACTCGGGATGTGGATTTTTCTCGCGACCGAAGTTTTGTTTTTCGGTGGATTATTTCTCGGTTACACCGTTTATCGCAGTCTTTATCCGCAAACATTTGCTGCAGCCAGTCATCACACCGAAGTCATTCTGGGCGGCATCAACACGGGAATTCTTTTATTTAGCAGCACGTTAATGGCGCTTGCTGTTCGCGCGGCGGAACTGAGAAACCGCAAACAACTCGTATGGCTGCTGCTGGGCACGGCATTTCTAGGCATCGTATTCATGGTCATAAAGGGCGTGGAGTACCATAACGATTTTGTGGAACACCTCGTTCCTGGATCGCATTTTGAATGGCACGAAGCCAATGGATCGCATGCGGAAATTTTCTTCTGGCTGTACTTCGCGATGACTGGTTTGCATGCCATTCATGTTGTCATCGGTATCTTCGTCCTGCTGACGCTGGCTGTTCTAGCTGGGCCAGGCAAATTTACCACTGGGCATCACACGCCTGTCGAAGTCGCAGGGCTTTATTGGCACTTTGTTGACATCGTCTGGATTTTTCTTTTTCCGCTGATGTATCTCGCAGGGCATCGATAATGGAAACGACAACACATTCCCCCGGTGTGTACTGGAAAACATGCGCTTCGCTGATGGCGCTGTTAGCCGTGACCTGGACCATTGGTTACGTTAACCTCGGTTCCTTTAATTTGGTGGTAGCATTGGCGATCTCAATTTCAAAAGCGTTGCTCGTGGCGCTCTTCTTCATGCACATTAAAGGAAGCAGTCGTCTTCTGCATCTCGCAGCCACCGCTGGAGTAATCTGGCTGTTGATTATGTTCAGCCTCACAATGGGCGATTATTTCACCCGCAATCTCCTGCAGCCAACATCGAGCCCAGGGCTCCGCCCCGACAATTCCACGGTGCACCTTGAGTTGAGTCCCTGAAATTTTGGCGCGCAGCCAAGCCTCCGCGACCGATCTACATATGGAACGCGCTGGGACAATGATTGATTCGCAGTTTCAACGGCAGCTTGGCCGCATGGAGGAGCTGATTCATGCGTTGGGCGCGACGGCGGATTCGCCAATATGTCGTCAGGCGCGCGAACTGGTGCAGATTGTGTTGAGGATGCATGCCGACGCCCTCGAACATGTGTTGGATTCGATTCACCAGAACCCGCTCATGGGTCAGCAACTGATCGATCGTCTGGCCGACGATCCATTGATTTCGAATCTTTTGGTGCTTCACGGATTGCATCCGCTCGATCTGGAAACACGAGTGCGCCACGCGCTTGAGTCGGTAAAGCCACGCCTCGGTTTGCATGGCGGAGATGTCGATCTCATCGGCGTGACACAGGACGGCGTGGTCAAATTGCGACTGGAAGGAAACTGTCACGGTTGTCCCTCATCCCAGCTTACTTTGAAGTCCTCAATCCAAGAAGCCATCTATGCTGCGGCTCCCGACATCACCGCCCTTGAAGTGGAAGGAGCAATTGATCCCGCATCTGTTCCAACCGGGTTTGTTCCGAAATTTGCGGAATGTCCAGAATCCGACCTCAATCCGGAAACAATAGCAGCAGGAGTAAATGTATGAGCGAACCACCCAAACCGGTTCACGTCCCTGGCATGAGAAGAGGGGAAGAAGAAGCGCTGGAAGGGCACGAGCCTGGCCGCGCAGAAGATCGCAGGTACTATCGGACCGCGCGTGATTCCACCGGGATTAACCCGGAGCTACACGGCCCGGTTCATCCTGACATGCCAAGCATCCCGCCGGCGTGATGCCGTACACAGCCGAATCGTCGTTAGGCGCGCTCCGGAAATTCGCGAGCGCCGGGCGTGAGAGAACTGTTGTAGAAGTGGAACGATGCGAACTCTGCAGCCTTTCGCTGCCTCCGGAGCATCGCCATTTGCTCGAAACGCTGTCGCGGAAAATCGTTTGTGCGTGCGACCCCTGCGCGTTGCGCTTCCAAAACGTCGTTGACGGGCGATTCAAGCTAATTCCACGCGATGCACGGGCGCTGCCGAATTTCCAAATCAGCGACGCAGAATGGGAGGCGCTCGCGTTGCCAATTAATCTCGCGTTCGTTTTTTATTCGACGCCTTCCGCAAAAGTGACCGCGATGTATCCGAGCCCGGCAGGCGCAACCGAATCGCTTTTGCCGCTGACTGCATGGGAAACGCTCGCTGCGAACAATCCAGATTTGCGTCAGATGCAACCCGATATCGAAGCGCTGCTGGCGAACCGGGTGGCTGACACGCGTGCATATTTCATCGCGCCGATCGATAAATGTTACGAACTGGTCGGAACGATTCGCAAACACTGGAAAGGCTTGTCAGGCGGCGAAGAAGTCTGGCGCGAGATCGACGAATTCTTCGCTGCGCTCAAAGAATGACGAAGCTCGAATGACTAATGACGAAGCACAAGGCCCGAACGCCAATGTGTCATCCGAGCGAAGCAAAGCGAAGTCGAAGGATCCCGTGAAGTTACTGTTGGATATTGCCAGCGGATCCCTCCACTTCGCCCGGAATGACAAACATCTTATTCGTCATTCTCCTCATGCCTGACCTCGATTTCAAAGTGCTTGGCGTGGATGCCGCCGCGCGTGGGCTGGCACCGTTGCTGCATTTCAAGATCGAGATCATCAACCAGACTCCGGGCGAAAAAATTCAGAGCATCATGCTGCACGCCCAGATACAGATTCTATCGCCACAGCGCGCTTATACCGCGAACGAGAAAGAGAAATTGCGCGAGTTGTTCGGCAGGCCGGAAGATTGGGGGCAGACCTTGCGCAATAAACTGTTGTCGCAAGCGAATTGCATTGTGCCTGGCTTCGCCGATCGCACCGAAGCCGTGCTCGTTGTCCCTTGCACTTTCGATTTGAATGTCGGGGCCACGAAATACTTTTATGCAATCGAAGGCGGCGAGGTGCCGTTGCTTTTTCTGTTCAGCGGCACTGTGTTTTATTCCGGTGCAGACGGCCGGCTGCAAATCCAGCAAATTTCATGGGAAAAGGAAGCTGCATGGCGAATGCCGATCGCCGCGTGGCGAGAAATGATGGATCGTCATTACCCGAATAGCGCTTTCCTGTCGCTGGAACGCGGTGTGTTCGACCGACTCTACGAATTCAAACGCCACCACGGTTGCGCTACCTGGGAACAGGCGATGGAACGTCTATTGGCGCGCGAAAATGGGGAACAACAGTGACGGCCGTGCCTAATTTCCGGGGAGCGCACGTGCCCCGCGTGCTCGTTTCGGCGTCGTCGCCGAAACACTTCTTACGCACTGCCTCGCTCACTGAAGACCAGAAGAAGTCCGCAAAGGCGAGGGCGCCTTTGCCAGCACGCGAGGCGCGTGCGCTCCCCGGAGTTGCGCAAACATAAATTCAGCTCATGAATCGGGAACTCGTTGATAAAATCGTTAACGCTGTTCTCTACGAGGGTTACATCCTTTACCCGTATCGGGCGTCGTCGAAAAAGAACCAGCGCGAGCGATTCACGTTCGGTCGAATTTATCCGCAGGAATACAGCGACGCGGAAAACGGGCGCGAGCCCTGTCTCATGCAAACCGAATGCCTCGTGAGTGACGAATCGCACGACGCCGCAATAGAAATCACCGTCCGGTTTCTGCAGCCGTTGGCGCGGAAAACTGGCGAAGAAGTTTGGCTGGAGGCAATCGAGCGCGAAGTGAAACTCGCACCGGTCCCATTAAACGTGCCTATCAAACAGGTGCATGAGTTCACATTCCCGGCCGCGCACTCAGTGGACGAAGAAATCACGCGAAACAACGAAATGATTTGTGGCCGGATCGAACTCGAAATCAGGCCTCTGGAACAAGCCCTTGTGAAAATTAAGGCCCGCGTTCTCAACGAGTCGCCCGTGCCTACACAGATGGACAATCAGGACGAAGTGTTGATGCGCACGTTTGCATCCACGCATACGATTTTACACGCGCCGGGCGGCGAATTCGTTTCGTTGCTTGATCCTGATCCGGATTGCTTGGAGTGGGCTCGAGAGTGCCGCAATGTTGGCAGTTGGCCGGTGCTCGTAGGTGACAAAGAAAAGCGGGAGCGCGACACAATGCTGTCGTCTCCGATCATCCTTTACGATTATCCGCAGATCGCGCCCGAGAGCGCCGGTGACCTGTTCGACAGCACCGAGATCGACGAGATACTGACGCTCCGTGTACAGGCGCTCAGCGACACAGAAAAAATCGAGATGCGCCGCGTGGACGAGCAGGCGCGCAAGATTCTCGAGCGCGCCGAGAACTTGCGGCCGGAAGAGTTTTTGAAAATGCATGGGACCCTTCGGGAAGTGCGCAAAACCAATGACGAATTCTTCAATCCCGCGCAGCGCCGTAACAGCGCCACTGTGAATGGTGTCACGTTGAAGGCCGGCGACCGCGTGCGGATTCGTCCAAAACGGCGCGCCGATGTGATGGACATCGCTCTCGAGGGGAAGATCGCGATTATCGAGGCGGTCGAGGAAGACGTGGACAAAAATGTGCATTTTGCGGTGGTCATTGAGGATGATCCGGGGCGGGACATCGGATTGATGCGACACATCGGTCACCGTTTTTTTTACGCGGCCGACGAGGTCGAACCGCTCTGAGCATGAATCGTGTCCTTGTTGCCGGGATCGGAAATATTTTTTTCGGAGACGACGCGTTTGGCTGCGAAGTGGCCGCGGAATTGGCGAAGCGATCGTGGCCGGAAGGCGTGAACATCGTTGACTTCGGGATTCGCGCCTACGATCTCGCTTACGCCATCATGGATGGTTACGATGCGACGGTTCTCATCGACGCAGCGCCGCGTGGCGAAAAGCCGGGGACGGTTTACCTGCTCGAACTCGACCCCGACAAGGTTGACACCTGCGGAGACGAGATTGCCGACGCGCATTCTCTGACGCCCGTGCGCGTGTTACAATTGATTCGAGCGCTTGGTGGCCACGCCAAAAATTTGTATCTCATTGGGTGCGAGCCTGCGCGATTGGATGGCGGGGGCGTGATCGGATTGAGTGAGGAAGTGCGGAATGCTATTCCGCTCGCGGCGGAGATGATCGTGGAGGTCGTAGCCGATTTTTCTAGCGGCCGCAAAATCCAATAAAATTTTCCAAACCATTCGAACGGCCGCATGCGAAACATTTGAGATGAGTGGTAACTCGCGCTGCACTCTTCATTCGCCGTCTACATTTTCATTTCACGGCAAACTCGCAGCGCAACTGGGAATAGGCTTATGAGAAAGCTCTTCTGTTCAAAGGATACGGATTCTATCGCCCGGCGATTTACGGGTTCAAGGTCGCAATGCAGGTCTGCTGGCGACGTTGCCTGGATGTTCGTTGGCGGCGCAATCCTGCTGACCGTGCTCGTCCTAACCGCGCGCGAGATCCCGGCGATGGTCCGGGAAGCGCGAATCATGCGGATGTAAACCGGAGCAAATACGATGAAGGCGCCCAAAATTGTTGCGGATCATCAGCCAGCGGTTCAAGAAATCCATGTTCTTTGGATGACAACCGGCCTCGGGTGCGACGGAGATTCTGTTTCAGTAACCGCCGCCACTTTGCCGAGCATCGAGGACGTCGTGATGGGTTCGATCCCAGGATTGCCCAAGGTGCATCTCCACAATCCGGTCCTCGCTTATGAAGTCGGCGACGATTTTATGAAGTTTTGGCACGAAGCAGCTGAAGGGCGACTAGAGCCATTCGTGCTTGTTCTCGAAGGCTCAGTGCCGAACGAGAAGATCAAGAAGGAAGGTTACTGGGCGGCATTGGGGACCGATCCAGATACCGGCCAGCCGATCACAACCAATGAGTGGATCGACAGGCTCGCGCCAAAAGCGACGGCGATAATTGCCGCTGGGACATGTGCGACATATGGCGGCATTCACGCAATGGAAGGTAATCCGACCGGTGCGATGGGCCTCGCGGATTACCTCGGCTGGAACTGGCGCAGCAAAGCGGGATTGCCAATCGTGAATGTTCCTGGTTGTCCGGTCCAGCCCGACAACATGATGGAGACGTTGCTTTACCTCCTCTATCAAGTCGCAGGACTTGCGCCCCTCATCCCGCTCGACAATGAACTTCGTCCGACATGGCTATTCGGAAAAACTGTGCACGAAGGCTGCGATCGTGGTTCCTACTACGAACAGGGCGACTTTGCCCGCGAATATGGGTCGCCGAAGTGCCTGGTGAAAATTGGCTGTTGGGGGCCCGTGGTGAATTGCAATGTTACCAAACGCGGCTGGATGGATGGGATCGGCGGTTGTCCCAATGTCGGCGGGATTTGCATCGGCTGCACGATGCCGGGGTTCCCCGACAAGTTCATGCCGTTCATGGATGAACCGCCTGGGGCGACACTCTCAAGCTCGCTCATCGGACCGTACGGACGGCTTATTCGGACGCTTCGCGCGATCACGAATCGCGTTGTGAACAAAGAGCCGAAATGGCGGCATCCCCGACCCGCTCTGACGACCGGTTACAAGCCAAAGTATTACGCCCACTACAGCGGATGAAATTTCTAACCAGGAGTTAACTCATGCCCGAAGTACTTACCAATACGAAACGAGGAACATCCGCGCCCGGCGGCAACATCGTCGAGATGAACTGGGACCCGATTACGCGCATCGTCGGCAGTCTCGGCATTTTCACGAAGATCAATTTCGACACGAAGAAAGTCGTCGAATGCTATAGCACGTCGTCGATCTTCCGCGGCTACAGCATTTTCATGCTGAATAAAGACCCGCGAGACTCGCATTTCATCACCAGCAGGATTTGCGGGATCTGTGGCGACAATCATGCCACCTGCTCGTGTTACGCGCAGCAAATGGCCTACGGCGTGAAACCGCCGCCGCTCGCCGAATGGATTGTCAATCTCGGCGAAGCTGCCGAATACATGTTCGATCACAACATTTTCCAGGACAATCTCGTCGGCGTCGATTTCTGCGAGATGATGGTGAAGGAAACTAATCCCGGCGTTTGGGAAAAAGCGCAGAAGACCGAAGCGCCTCACGCAAAAGATCACGGCTATCGAACGATTGCCGACATCATGCATGCGTTGAATCCGTTCGAGGGCGAATTTTATCGCGAAACGCTCCAGGTAAGCCGCTATACGCGCGAGATGTTTTGCCTGATGGAAGGCCGGCATGTTCATCCATCGACGCTGTATCCAGGCGGAGTGGGTACTGTGCCGTCAATCCAGGTTTTTACCGATTATCTCGTCAGGTTAACGCGCTACGCCGAGTTCATGAAGCGTTGCGTTCCGCTTCATGACGATCTGTTCGATTTCTTTTACCAGGCGCTGCCCGGCTACGAACAAGTCGGTCAACGCCGGATTCTTCTTGGTTGCTGGGGTTCGTTCCAAGACCCTGACGTCTGCGATTATGACTACAAGACGATGGACAAGTGGGGTGAAGCGATGTTCGTCACGCCGGGCATCATCGTCGATGGCCAGCTCGTCACGACCAAATTGGTCGACATCAATCTCGGAATCCGGATTCTGCTTGGTTCGTCCTATTACGAAGATTGGGCGGAAAACGGAAGTGGCGAAGTATTCGTCACGCACGACCCGTTAGGCAACCCGGTGGATCGCCGGCATCCTTGGAATCAAACGACAATTCCCAAACCGCAGAAGCGTGATTTCGCAGGCAATTACACATGGGTCATGTCGCCGCGCTGGCTCGACAAGCGCACTAACGATCATCTTGCGCTGGATACTGGCGGTGGACCTATCGCGCGACTCTGGTCAACGGCGCTTGCCGGGCTTGTCGACATCGGCTACGTCAAAGCTCCGGGCGATAACACAGTGCGGATTCGATTGCCGAAGACGGCACTCAAACCCGACGTCGAGTTTACCTGGCGCGTGCCGCAATGGAGCAACGCAATCGAACGTGACCGTGCGCGCACTTACTTCCAGGCTTACGCCTGCGCTTGCGCCTACTACTTCATCGAGAAAGCGATGGCCGAAGTGCATGCCGGACGCACGGCAACCTTCACGCCATTTAAGGTGCCCGACGAAGCAATCGGCTGCGGATTTCACGAAGCCGTGCGGGGAGTCCTGTCGCATCATCTCGTCATTCGCAACAAAAAGATCGCCAACTATCATCCATATCCGCCGACGCCGTGGAACGCGAACCCGCGCGACATTTACGGCACACCGGGGCCGTACGAAGACGCTGTCCAGAACACGCCGATCTTCGAGGAGAACGGGCCAGACAAGTTCAAAGGCATCGATATCATGCGCGCAGTTCGCAGCTTTGATCCCTGCCTGCCCTGTGGCGTCCACATGTATCTCGGCAACGGCAAAGTGCTGAAAAAAATGCACACGCCGACTGGATTGGCGGGACTAGCCAAATGAAATTTGGCAGGGCGCGACCGCCGGGCGCGCCGAAATTCTACGGACGGCCCGGCGGTCCGTCCCTACCACGCCGAACATGATCAAACTCGAAGCGCAACCGGACGAAATTTACGACATCGAGCTGGAGCACAGCTTGCTGGAAGCGAATGAGAAACTCGCGCGACAAAATCGGGCGCTGCTGGATCAGCATGGCACAACCGCGATCGATTTCATGGGCGCGATCGGTTCCGGTAAGACCACACTGATCACGAAGCTCGTCGAAAAACTAAAAGACCACTGTGGCGTAGCTGTTTTCAACGGCGACGCAACGACCAGCGAGGACGCGAATGAAATTGAAAAACTCGGTGTACCAATCGTGCAGATCGCCACGATCAACGGCTGTCATCTCGACGCAAATCTGGTCGGGAAAGGGCTGCGCAAGCTCGACATCAGTAAAGCGAAATTCATTTTCATCGAGAACATTGGAAACCTGATTTGTCCGGCCGAATTTCCACTGGGTTCCAAAGCGCGCGTCGTGGTGGTCAGCGTAACAGAAGGTCCGTGGATGGTGCGCAAACATCCGCACATGTTTCTCGGCGCCCAGATCGTGGTCATCAACAAGACCGACCTGGCAGAGGCCATGGGCGTGAGCGTCGAAGACCTGGCGAGCGACGTGCACAAACTGAAGCCCGATATCAAAGTCATTCCGACCAGTTGCAAGACCGGGGAAGGCATTGAGAAAGTCGCCGCCGCTTTGGTCGCGATCTAAATTCCATGCACGAGTTCTCGATCGCCGCGAGCCTGGTCGAGAAACTTTCCGAATTTGCTTGCGAAAATCCGGACAAGAGAATTTTCGAAGCTCGGCTTGAGATCGGCGAACTCAGCCACATCGAGCACGATCAGTTGCGCTTTTGCTATGAATCGATCACCAAAGAAACGCCGCTTGAAGGATCGAGTTTAACAATAGACAAGGTCGAAGCGTTTGTGGAATGCCCGCATTGCTCTTATCGCGGGCGGCCGAAATACTGGGACGATATTCTTGCGGGCGCACCTGTTGTGACCTTCCAATGCCCGTCGTGCGGCCAAACTGTCGAAGAAACGCAGGGCAAAGAATGCGCTATCAAGTCGGTAAAGTTTAGGCAGATCGAACCGGTGCCATCATGACTCTGTTTTCAATTCTGTTTCTCGGCTTTTTTCTCGGCATGCGACACGCCACCGACTCCGATCATGTCGTAGCGGTAACAACTATTGTCAGCAGACAACGTCAAATCGGCACTGCGGCCATGACCGGAATTTTCTGGGGAATCGGACACAGCATCACCCTGTTCGTGGTAGGTGGAGCGATCATTTTGTTCGGTTTCGTAATCCCGGAACGTCTCGGAATGGGACTGGAATTTTGTGTGGCGCTCATGCTCATTTTACTTGGGTGGCTGAATTTGCGCGCGTTTAGGCGCAGCGTGGCTTCGGTTTCGCCAAACGAGCACGTCCACGAACACATCCATCGACACGGAGATTTCATTCACAGCCATCCACACGGGCATGACCCGGAAAATCACGGGCACATTGAAAGCAAAGTGCCGACCGCCCGCTTAGATCGACGCTTTGGTCGATCGCACTTCTATCATATCCTCAGGCCGATCATCGTGGGCGTTGTCCACGGCCTGGCTGGCTCCGCCGCAGTTGCGTTACTCGTCTTGCCCGTTATTCGCGATCCAATCTGGGCCCTCCTTTACCTGTTAATCTTTGGCGTCGGCACGATAGCGGGAATGATGCTGATTACCGCGGCCATCGCTGCACCGATCACGTATTCGGCAAATCGATTTCGCCTTTTTAACCGTTACGTGGGCGCTGCGGCCGGCGTGCTCAGTTTGATTTTTGGTTTGTTCCTCTTCTATCAAATCGGTTTTGTTGACGGCTTGTTTCGTTAGCCGGAACGGCTCGCCATGAATCGCGAGCGCTTGAAGGTCATCGTGCGCGGCGCCGTCCAGGGCGTCGGTTTTCGCCCATTCGTTTATCGACTCGCATCCGAACTAAAGCTCAACGGCTGGGTTTCGAATTCCTCCCAGGGCGTGTTCGCAGAACTGGAAGGTCCGCGCACTGCGCTCGATGCCTTTTCAATTCGGCTCAGAAAAGAAAAACCGCCGCGGGCTATCATCCAAAGTCTTGAGTCATCTTTTCTTGACGCAATCGGTTACAGCGGATTCGAGATCAGGGAAAGCGAGACTGCTGGCGATAAGTCCGCGTTGATTCTCCCCGATATCGCGACGTGCGTGGATTGCCTCCGCGAGGTTTTCGATTCAACGAACCGCCGTTTTCGTTATCCATTTACCAACTGCACAAATTGCGGCCCGCGATTTTCAATCATAGAGGCGCTGCCGTACGACCGGGCGAACACCTCGATGAAAAAGTTCATGATGTGTCCCGATTGCGAGCGTGAATATCACGATCCACTCGACCGCCGTTTTCACGCGCAGCCGAATGGTTGTCCCCGGTGCGGCCCTCAATTGCAATTGTGGGACGAAGACGGCGGCACGTTTTCTGACAAGGACGACGCTTTGCGAAGAGCGGCCGACGCGATTCGTTCCGGTAAAATTGTGGCGCTTAAAGGCATCGGTGGTTTTCAACTAATCGTCGACGCGGGCAACCGAGCGGCGGTCGTTCGTCTGCGTGAACGGAAACATCGCGAAGAGAAACCGTTCGCGCTCATGTATCCTTCGCTCGACGCCGTTCGAGCCGATTGTGAAATCTCCGAGCTCGAGGAACGCGCGCTGCTTTCACCCGAGTCACCGATTGTTTTGGTCAAGCGCCACGGCTGGGCGGGCCAAGCGAATGGCTCATCGAGCCGCCTCCACCAATTGGCTGAAGCTGTCGCCCCGCGAAATCCGAACCTCGGAGTGATGCTGCCGTATTCGCCGTTACACCATTTGCTGATGCGCGAACTTAGTTTCCCGATTGTCGCGACGAGTGGCAACCTGAGTGACGAACCAATCTGCATCGATGAACACGAAGCGCTGCAAAGATTGCACCGCCTCGCGGACCTATTTCTTGTCCACGATCGTCCGATCGCACGTCACGTAGATGATTCAATTGTGCGCGTCATTTGCGATCGTGAAATGGTCCTGCGTCGCGCTCGCGGCTACGCACCGCTTCCCATCGCAGTTAGATCCAAAATCGACAACCGGGAATCGAAAACTGTTCTTGCCGTCGGCGCGCATTTGAAAAACACGGTCGCGCTAAAGATCGATGACAACGTTTTCATTAGCCAGCACATCGGCGATCTGGAAACGAAACAAGCGTACTCTGCGTTTCAACATTCAGCGCAGGATCTACCGCGCCTTTACGACGCCAGGATCGATATCGTCGCCTGTGACATGCATCCGGATTATCTCTCGACGAAAATCGCGACGCAACTCGGATTGCCTAGCAAGCCTATCCAACACCATTTTGCACACGTCGTCGCATGCATGGCGGAAAATGAGATCGAACCGCCGGCGCTGGGAGTGGCGTGGGACGGGACCGGCTACGGCTCGGACGGAACGATCTGGGGTGGCGAATTCTTACTCGTCAAAGGCGATGGATCTTTCGAACGCGCCGCGCATTTCAGACAATTTCGATTGCCGGGCGGCGATCGGGCAATCAAGGAGCCGCGTCGCAGCGCGTTGGGACTGCTTTACGAGATTTTCGGCGACGGCGCGTGGGATTTCCCACAGTTGGTGGCCGATTTCTCCGAACAAGAGAAATCTCTGCTTCGGCAAATGTTGGAAAAACAGATCAACGCGCCACTTACTTCGAGCGTGGGTCGATTGTTCGATGCTGTAGCGGCGCTGGTCGGACTGCGGCGGACCTCCAGTTTTGAAGGACAAGCCGCAATGGAATTGGAATTCACACGCCAGGGCGGTGTCGCGGATGCGTATTCATTTGTGGTGACAGCTACAGCACCAATCGTGGTGGATTGGGAACCAGCCGTTCAGGAACTCCTTGATGATGTTGCCGGATGCGCAGGCGCCAACCTCGTTTCCGCGAAATTTCACAACGGTTTGGTTGAGGCCGCGATCGATGTCGCAAAGGAAACCGGTGAATCCAAGATCGTTCTGAGCGGAGGTTGCTTTCAAAATCGTTATTTAACTGAACGGATCGTCGAGCGTCTTCGCGAAGAAAATTTCCGGCCCTACTGGCACCAACGGATTCCGCCCAATGACGGCGGGATTTCGGCGGGCCAGTGCGTAGCGGCAAGCCAAAGCCCAAAATGAACTGACCGACCGATTGAATGATGAACTTGATTTACGGAGAGGTTGTGGGCCTCAATGAGCGCGACCCAATGAAAATGGCGCGAATCAAGATTGCCGGCGCAATTAAGGAAGTTTCAATTGGGCTACTGACCGGCGTCCGAATTGGTGATAGGGTTTTATTATGCGACGGCGTGGCCATCGCGAGAGTGGACGAACAACCCTCTGATCATGTGTCTGGCGATTCCAGGTAAGTTGATCGAGATCACGACCGATCCTGCGGGTGTGAAGATGGGCCGTGCAAATTTCGGCGGCATCGTGAAGCAGGTCTGTCTCGAATACACTCCGGAAGTCGAGGCCGGCGATTACGTTCTGGTTCATGTCGGCTTCGCGCTTAGCAAGGTAGATGAGAATGAAGCGGCGCGGACATACCAGCTTCTCGACGAAATGAAACAGCTCGGCGAACTGGACGTTCCGGATATTGATCCATGGCCAATGGAGGCGGCAGGCAGCGGATGAAATTTCTCGACGAATACCGCGACGAAACTCTGGCAGGAAACGTGGTCGATGAGATCCGGCGAATTACCACAAAGCCGTGGGTCCTCATGGAAGTTTGCGGCGGACAAACCCACACGATCGTCAAGTACGGGATCGACCGGTTGTTGCCTAACGAGATCGAGCTTGTGCACGGACCGGGTTGTCCGGTTTGCGTCACTTCACTGGAAATGATCGACAAGGCGCACGCAATCGCGCAACACCCGGACGTCATTTTTTGCTCGTTCGGCGACATGCTGCGCGTCCCCGGGTCCGATGGCGATCTTCTGGTGCTGAAATCGCGCGGGGCAGATATCCGGGTGGTGTATTCGCCGATCGATTGCCTGAAAATCGCTCGTGCGAATCCGCAGAAGAAAGTTGTTTTTTTCGCGATCGGCTTTGAAACGACTGCACCTGCAAATGCCATGTCGGTTTTTCAAGCCAGGAAGCAGGGAATTGAAAACTTCTCGATTCTGGTTTCACACGTTCTCGTGCCTCCGTCCATGGCCTCGATTTTGCAATCCCCGCTAAATCGCGTGCAGGGCTTTCTTGGGCCGGGCCACGTTTGCACCGTGATGGGTTACCGCGAATACGAGCCGATCGCGGCGCGATTCAAAGTACCGATCGTCATCACCGGGTTCGAACCGCTGGATATTTTGCAGGGTGTGCTGATGACGGTGCGCCAGCTCGAGGCCGGCACTTACGATGTGGAAAATCAGTATCCACGCGTTGTGCAACGAGACGGAAATCGCGTCGCGCAGAATCTGGTGAACGAAGTTTTCGAAGTGTGCGACCGCAAATGGCGCGGCGTCGGTTCAATTCCGAAAAGCGGCTACAAATTGCGCTGGGAGTTTCGCGCGCACGATGCCGACCGAATTTTCGACACGAAGGAAATCGACACGAAGGAGCCGGATATTTGCATCAGCGGTCTTGTGCTCAAAGGCGTGAAGAAGCCGCATGACTGTCCGGCATTTGGAAAACAATGCACTCCCGAGAATCCATTGGGCGCGACCATGGTGTCGGCAGAAGGTGCGTGCGCGGCATATTACGCATATGGGCGACATCTCGAAAAGCATGAGGAAGCGGTGGCTCTATGAACGCGCCAGTGATCGATAAGATCGACAAGTCCACAGAGAGTTTCAGGGACAAGATTCTGCGCAAATGCGGCGAAAGCGTGGAAATGAAAGAGAAGTTTTTCGAAAAATACTCCGACGAAATCGAAGAACTGAGCCGCGAAATGGCGAAGCGATTCGTGGATGGGAAGAAACTTCTCACGATGGGAAATGGCGGCAGCCTGGCTGACGCCATTCATTTCACGGTTGAGTTTACTCATCCGATCATTGAGAAACGCGCCGCGTTTCCGGTTATTTCACTGGCGAACGATACCGCCACGATGACGGCAGTGGGCAACGACATCGATTTTTCGCGCGTGTTCGTAAATCAGTTACGACTGCTCGGACAGCCCGGTGACATGGCGCTGGCGGTTAGTACCAGCGGCAAATCGCCGAATCTGATTTATGCGTTGGAAGAGGCGCGCAAAAAACGAATGCTCACTGTTGCCTGGGGCGGAAAAGACGGTGGCCGCTTCCCGGAGCTCGCGGATTACTGCTTCATCGTGCCGTCGTACAGCATCCACCGGATTCAGGAAGTGCACGCCACGCTCGTTCACGTGCTTTGGGATTTGATCCACATCGCGCTTGGAGCAGAAGATGTGATTTGAATGACGAAGCTCGAATGACGAATGACGAATTAACGGGCGATGTTTCGTTGTTAACTGCTTCCTGTCCTCTTCCGATCACGAACTACAAGGAAATCGTTCTCGCCCATGGGAGCGGGGGAAAGCTTAGCCATCAGCTGATCGACAAAATGATTTTGCCGCAGTTTCGGAATGAACTGCTCGAGCCGTTGCATGACGGCGCCATTTTTTCGTTGAATGGCGAACGCGTGGCCTTCAGCTCCGATTCATTTGTCGTTAGTCCGATATTTTTTCCAGGAGGCGACATCGGCAAACTCGCTGTTCACGGAACGGTTAACGACCTGGCGATGTGCGGCGCGCGTCCGCTTTATCTGTCGGCCAGTTTTATTCTGGAGGAAGGTCTGCCGATGGAAAATTTCTGGCGCGTCGTGCAGTCGATGCGTGCTGCGGCTGATGACGCCGGCGTCAAACTCGTCACAGGCGATACGAAGGTAGTCGATCGCGGCAAGGCGGACAA
Source organism: Candidatus Udaeobacter sp. (assembly GCA_036488345.1). GTDB lineage: Bacteria > Verrucomicrobiota > Verrucomicrobiia > Chthoniobacterales > UBA10450 > Udaeobacter. Next base: position 4,015 of record DASXHS010000093.1, on the reverse strand, counting down.
AATTTTCATCAACACTTCGGGTATCGGCATCGTGCCTAACGACGTAAATATCCATCCCGCCCGAGCGACGGCCGGCGATAAAATCATTATCAGCGGGCCAATTGCTGTCCACGGCATTGCGATTATGTCGGTGCGCGAAGGATTGGAATTTGAAACTCAAATTGCCAGCGACACAGCGCCTTTGCACAAATTAGTGGATGCTTTAATCGCGGCCGGGATCGACGTCCACGTGTTGCGGGATCCAACTCGAGGCGGCGTGAGTAGCGCGCTCACGGAGATCGCGCAAACCGCAAACGTCGGCATGCTTCTCAATGAATCATCCATTCCAATCAGTGAGGAAGTGAAAGGAGCGTGCGAAATTCTCGGGCTCGATCCGCTTTATGTGGCGAACGAAGGCAAACTGCTCGCCATCGTTAGGCAGGAAGATGTCGATTCTGCGTTGAAGGCTCTACGTGCACACCCGTTAGGCAAAGACGCCACGGTCATCGGCGGAGTCGTGAACGAACATCCCGGATTCGTGATGATGAAAACGCGCGTCGGCGGCACCCGGGTGGTGGACATGCTTTCGGGCGAACAGTTGCCCCGAATTTGCTAGAAGTTGTTCAACCGAAAGCTTGTGTGCGCACATTCATTGCCTTGCCGCGCTGCTCGCTGGCCAGCGGCTGGGTGCCGCTGAATCGTTAGAGAAAATTTGTCGAACGGCTCGGCAAACTACTTAAAAAGCGCCGGCAATTTCAGGAGCGTGTTCCAGATTCCCCACGCCAGTGGAATGCCGACGACGAGCCAGTAAATGAAAAGTTTGAGCCCGTTATCGGTCGATTGATTTCGCTCAGCCATGGGAAACGTTTCTCTTGGTTATCGATTCTGTCTGTGAAAGTAATAACGCTCATTCACCGGACGGACAGAAAGGTTGCAAATTAATCCGATTAAGAGCAACCCCGCCATCAGATACATCGTCGGCGCATACAGGCCGACACCCGTTGTGCCATGACCTTTCAAATATTCTCGAATATAATTAACCAGAACTGGACCAAGGATACCGGCAACCGACCATGCAGTCAGCAAACGGCCATGAATCGCGCCGACCTGCATGGATCCAAACAGATCTTTCAAGTAAGCCGGAATAGTGGAGAACCCTCCGCCGTACATGCTCAAAATGATCACGCACACCGCCACGAAGAATAATGTGTTGCCCGTATAACCCGAGAACGGAATCAGGCAATAAAGTACCGCTCCTAACAGCAGATAGACGACGTAAATGAACTTCCGGCCGGTATAATCGCTGGCGGATGCCCAGACAAAACGGCCCGCCATGTTGAAAAGGCTCAGCAAGGCAACGAAGCCACCGGCTGCAGCCGCAGCAACTTTCCCTGGAAACATCTCCTGAATCATGGGCGAAGCTTGCTCCAGAATTCCTATGCCCGCAGTGACATTGAAACAGAGCACCACCCATAGCAGCCAGAACTGCGGCGTGCGCCAGGCGCAGTCGACCGAAACGTTCTCGGCGGTGATTAATCCCTCCGAGTGCGTCGGCGGCTTGTAACCGGCCGGTTTCCAGTCGTCCGCCGGGACCCGCGCGATGATCGATCCAAAAACCATGAAGCTGAAATAGATCAGGCCCATCGCTAGAAAACTCTCGCCTATACCCTCGCTGGTCGCGGATTTGAAATGGTCCATAAGCAGCAAACTGAGGTTCGAACCGATGAAGGCGCCGCCGCCAAATCCCATGATGGCCATCCCAGTCGCCATACCCGGGCGATCGGGAAACCATTTCACCAGAGTCGAAACCGGCGAGATGTAACCCAGTCCGAGCCCGCAACCGCCAATCACCCCGTAACCGAGATAGATGATCCAAAGTTGGTGCCACCAAACGCCAAAAGCCGAAATGATAAAGCCGCCGCTAAAACACAGAGCGGCGGTAAACATAGTCTTGCGTGGTCCAACGCGTTCGACCCAGCGGCCGAAAATCGCAGCTGAAAGTCCGAGAAAAAAAATAGCGAGACTGAAAATCCACGCGAGCGAGGGCTGCGACCAATCATCAGGCGCGGACTTGGTAACCCCAATGATTTTGGTAAGCGGCAACTTGAAAACGCTGAACGCGTAGACTTGGCCGATGGAAAGGTGGACGGCCAGCGCTGCGGGAGGAAAAAGCCAGCGATTATAGCCGGGATTCGCGACGGTTTGTTGTCGATCAAAAAAGCCCATTCAAAGTAAAGTCACACATTCGAAACAATTTCGGACGTGACGATCAAGATATTTGTTGTCAGTTTCTGTTACGTTTCTGTGAACTGATGGATTCGTTAACCGAGCTTCTTTCCAAATGGCCGCTCGTTAGGCAAATTCGCGAGCGCAAGGATGGAACGGGCTTTGAGTCGATGTCGGACAAGACGCATGCGATGCACGCGCGTATCGATGATGCAAAAGTCGCGCGGTCGATTTGTCCGTATTGCGGTGTGGGGTGCGGTCAATTGATTTTCCACAAGGACGGCAAACTGGTTTCAATCGAAGGCGACCCGGAATCGCCAATTAGCCAGGGGAACCTTTGTCCGAAGGGTGCCGCGTCATATCAATTGCTAACGCATTCGCGGCGCGAAACGAAAATGAAATACCGCGCACCGCGCTCGAAGGAGTGGACGGAGATTTCGCTCGAGCGCGCCATGGACATGGTTGCTGAGCGTGTTTGGGAATCGCGCAAGCGCACGTTTGTGCACGAGCAAGACGGCGTTTCGATCAATCACACAACGGCGATATGTCATCTCGGGGGCGCGACACTGGATAACGAGGAAAATTATCTCATCAAAAAGCTTTTCACCGGAGGCCTGGGCATGGTCTGTGTGTCCAACCAGGCCCGCATATGACATAGCAGCACGGTGCCCGGTCTGGGCACCTCCTTCGGCCGGGGCGGAGCTACGACCGCGCAACAAGATCTCGCTAACGCAGATTGCGTTCTAATCGAAGGTTCCTCGATGGCCGAGGCCCACCCGGTGGGTTTTCGCTGGGTGATGAAAGCGAAGGAGCAGGGCGCCACGATCATCCATGTCGATCCACGTTTCTCGCGCACGAGCGCGCTGGCCGACATTTGGGTGCCGATTCGTGCTGGTACTGACATCGTATTTCTGGGCGGACTGATCAATCACTTGATTGAGTATGAGCTGTACTTTCGCGAATACGTGGTTCATTACACGAATGCCTCCTGTATCCTCAGCGATGAGTATCGCGATCCTGAGGACAATGGGGATGGTTACTTCTCAGGGTGGAACGAAGAGAAACGCGCTTACGAAGGCGACAGCTGGCTTTACAAAGGCGGCGACATAAGCCGTCCGCAGCGCGATCTCACATTGCAAGATCCGCAATGCGTGTTTCAAAAATTGAAGCGACATTTTTCTCGCTACACACCTGAGATGGTGGAGAAGGTCTGCGGTATCCCACCAGATCTTTTTCACAAGGTCGCGCACGCGCTCGCGGCAGCGTCCGGGCCGGAGCGGACCGCCGCGCTTTGCTACGCAGTTGGCTGGACGCAGCATTCCAAGGGCGTGCAGATCATTCGCACAGCTGCGATTCTGCAACTGTTGCTTGGAAACATTGGCAGGCCGGGCGGCGGGATTATGGCGTTGCGCGGTCACGCCTCGATCCAAGGGTCCACTGACATTCCAACGCTCTACGACATCCTTCCTGGGTATCTAACCATGCCACGTAAGGGCGATGAGACTCTTCAGAACTATCTTAATAACTACACCCAAAAGACTGGTCTCTGGTCGAATTACCCAAAGTATCTCGTGAGCACGCTGAAGGCGTACTACGGGAAACACGCAACGGCTGAAAATGATTTCGGCTACGGCTTCCTTCCCAAACTCACCGGCAATCATTCCTTCTTTGAGTACCTCTACGACATGCTGGATGGAAAAATGGAAGGCATGTTTTTGATGGGCCAAAACCCAGCCGTCGGCGCGCCCAATTCACGGCTGCAACGAAAAGCACTTTCAAAGCTGAAATGGCTCGTCGTCCGTGAGTTGGT
>DASXHS010000219.1:0-4206 GCA_036488345.1 Candidatus Udaeobacter sp. | reverse complement strand
AGGACTTTCGCACGCCACGTTGAACAACTTTCGCGAAAGACAACTATTGTCCTCGGTTCGTTTTAAGGGCGACATAACGGCGACGGATTCCGGAAGAGGAGCGCGCCCGAGAGGATTCGAACCACTAACCTTCTGATCCGTAGTCAGATGCTCTATCCAGTTGAGCTACGGGCGCCCGTGAAGAGCCGTAATTTGCGGAGGAACGGCGAGGCGGTCAAATAAAGCGGAAAAATTTCGAACCGACTTAAGTATTGCAATCGATTTACTTCTAGCAGGGCTATGGAGTTTGCATCGCGAACAGCACCTAAGCTCGAATCCGAACCAAGGGGTACGGATCCTTTGCAATCACATCAACAAATCTTAACCTCACGTCTGTTCACTCGCGAAACAGCGTCAACGGAAAAAATACCATGAACAAACAAGACTCTGATCGTACCGACCTCAACGACGGCTTTACACGCCGTAAATTTATCGGAACGGCCGCGCTCAGCAGCGCGGCGTTGTTAGGAGGAGGACTAACTTCGCTCGTTTCGCGATCTGTTTCAGCTGCGGGGGGGTTCCAATTTGTTGAAGCGACAATCACCGAGCTTCAGGACGCAATGGCTTCGGGTCAGTTGACCAGCGCACATTTGGTGAGGGGCTATCTGGATCGTATCGAGTCGCTCAACCCGTTGCTGCATTCGGTAATCCAAACAAATCCAGTCGCCGTATGCATTGCCCAGCAGCTAGATGAGGAGCGGCGTAATGGACACGTTCGTGGTCCACTTCATGGAATTCCTGTTTTGGTTAAGGACAACATCGCGACTGAAAGTGAAGTTTGTGGCGGGAATGAGCAGATGATGCAAACGACTGCCGGGTCGCTGGCGCTGGTTGGCAGCGTTGTGCCGGGCGATGCAGTCATCATTCGCCAGCTGCGCAATGCTGGCGCCGTGATCCTTGGCAAAACAAATTTGGGCGAATGGGCAAACTTCCGCGGCACTGACATCGCGTACCCTCTGGCCGTCGGCTGGAGTGCGCGTGGCGGAAACACAATCAATCCATACAACTTGAGCTACACGTCGTGGGGTTCCAGTGCCGGTTCCGCAAATGGCGTCGCCGCGAATTTGTGCTCGGTGGCAGTAGGCACTGAGACAGATGGATCAATCACTGGGCCATCTGCCGTCGAGAACATCGTTGGTTTGAAACCGACGCTTGGCCTCGTTTCGCAACAGGGGATTATCCCTATTTCCCATCAACAGGACACGGCTGGGCCAATGGGACGCAGCGTGACCGACGTTGCAATTCTTCTCAACGTATTGAAGTCACCGTTCGGTCGCGTAGTTGGTCAGCCTCTACCCGCTGACTATACGCAATTCCTGCGACGCGGCTCACTGCAAGGCGCACGGATTGGACGCGACGCTCGCTATTTCGATTACAATTACTACGGGAGCGGTATTCCGGGCGATGCCTCGACCGTAGGGTTTGCAGAGCACGCATTGGAAGTCATGAGAGACCTGGGAGCAACCATCGTCGACTGTGATACAGGTGACGTATTCCAATACACCGACGACGAGTTCACCGCGCTGCTGTATGAATTCAAGGTGCAAATCGCGCAGTACCTCGCAACCCTCACTAACACTAACATGCGAACGTTGGCTGACCTGATTGCGTTCAACCAAGTACATTGCAGGAGAGAACTGGTTTACTACGGCCAGGACGACTTTGAACTTGCAGAACAGACGATGGGTTATCCCACCAATCCCATGTATGTTCACGCGCGAACACATGCTCAGTATTTAGCGCGCTTTGGCATCGACAACGCACTCGCCACCCACAATCTCGATGCAATCGTCGCACCGCACCTGACGAACTCGACGGGGCCCGCCGTGGCCGGTTATCCGAATTTGTCGCTTCCGGTGGGGATCCGTCCCTCTAGCGGCAAGCCGGCGGGAATGCTGATGTACAGCACCTTCCTGCGTGAACCCAAATTGCTTGGCTTCGCTTACGATCTGGAGCAGCGGATGAACGTACGGAGACAGCCGCAGTTCCTCGATTCAGTGACCCCGGTGCCGAACGCCCATCTCTGCGACCAGCATGCGGAGCAGCCTCGTGTGTTCTCTGGAACAGCGAAGATGCCGGTACACGGCCGCATCTTCTAAACTAGAAGATCTTTGGAACTTGAGCACGCGAGCAGAATGAACATCCTGCTCGCGTGACGATCTTCCTCGGTTGCGCGTTTGCGGCGAAGTATCGCGAAGGCGGCGGAAATTTTTCCGTGCCGCTCCAATGGATGCTCGGGCTGCGGCGACTCAAGCTCGATGCGATTTGGTTGGAGCTCTTGCCGGGTACCGATGATGTCTTGGCTGATCAGTCAAAAATCAGGAATTTTCAGAGGCAATTGCGGGCGCATGGATTGGCTGGGCGGTATTGTTTGCTTTACCAGAAGCCGGCAGCGGATACGCACGATCTGGATTCTCTGCATTGCGTGGGAATTTCTAAACGCGAGCTGGTCGAGCGCCTTATGGGACCGAATGTTCTACTCAATCTGGCCTACTCAATTCATCCGCCGCTGCTCCTGAAATTTGAGCGACGCATTTTTTGCGATCTCGATCCGAGCGAAATTTTTTATTGGATGACGAAGATGGAAGTGGGGCAGTCGAACCATCACGAATTTTGGACGATCGGACTCAATGTGCATGGAGACGATTGCCTTCTGCCGAAATCAGCGCTCGTTTGGAAAACATTTTATCCGCTCGTGGACACGAAACTGTTCCAGCCACAATCGCGGCCGCGGTCACCGAAATTCACAACGGTCGGGCAATGGTATTGGGGTGGGGCGGTCGAGGTCGCCGGCGAATTTCCCGATCTATCCAAAAGATTTGCCTTCGAACGCTATCTAGGTCTTCCAACGCGCGTGCCCGAGGCGCGCTTTGAGTTTGCGATGAACATCTCTGCGGAGGATCCCGAAAGGCAACGACTCCGCCGGCTAGGCTGGCAAATCGCCGATCCGCACCGCGTCGCGCGCACGCCTGGGAGGTACCGCCGCTACCTTGCCAGCGCGCTTGCGGAGTTCACGGCGATTAAGGGGGTCGATGTCGCATGGCGCACGGGCTGGGTCAGCGATCGCGCTGCGGCTTTTTTGGCGTCGGGTCGCCCCGTTATAACAGAAGACACCGGTGTGCGTCGTTATCTGCCCGCCGACGGTGGATTCTGTTTTGTCCGAACCGTCGCCGAGGCGGAGGCCGCTCTTCGCGAGGTGCTGCAAGATTGGGCGCGGCTGTCGAAGCAAGCGCGACAGTGCGCAGTAGAAGTCTTCGACTCGGTACGAAACCTTCGCCGAATACTCGCCTTTTAGGCGCTCGATTTACCGTTGCAAAACGATTTTCGGGTGATACTCGTTCTCCCGTTATGGCTGACTTGATCAAACAAAGCGAGCTCAAGGATCGCATGAAAAAGGTCCCGGAATGGGAATTGGAGAAAAATCAAATCGAGCGCACTTTCGAATTCGATGATTTTGTCGATGCGATCGATTTTGTCGACAGGGTCGCTGAGGTGGCTGAGGAAGAAGAACATCACCCCGACATAGATATCCGTTACAACAAAGTCCGCCTGGCCGTTTCAACGCACAGCAAAGGCGGTTTGACGGAGCTTGATTTTAATCTGGCCGAACGAATCGATACCCTGGAGGAATAATAGGTGGCGACGGCACGCTGCGTCGCCTAACTGCGCGGCGTGCCGACTCTACCGGGATTTCGTCAGACGCCCTTCATCGGCGTCGATGAATTCGAATGAGGTCTGAATATCGGAACGGTCGGTCATTCCTGCCTCGGCTTTCCGGCGTACCACCATTTCCGAAACTTCGTCGTTCCAGCCGCGCTTCCGCATGAATTCGTTCCAAACGTAAACGTTGTCCTCATTTGGTTTGCCTCCGATTGTGAAGCACCAATCCAAAATTTCCTCATCGGTGCCGCCCTGTTTGACGCGCTTGACCAGCTCATCGTAGTCGACGCCGAGAAACTTCACGCATTTTTCATCAAAACCCTTTCCCAGATTCTCGTGATAATCTGAAGGCAATTCGCCCTTGGTGTGCAGCCGGATCTTGTCGAGCATCCGGCCGAAATAAAAAAGGCCGCCGACCTTCTCTGAGGGACTACGCAGAGGAAATCGAGCCATGAATGAAGTTTGAGCCGTGTCGCGCACCGTTCAAGCGCGCGAAACAAAACTTAT
>DASXHS010000159.1:0-6638 GCA_036488345.1 Candidatus Udaeobacter sp. | reverse complement strand
CCTGAAGCGGTGGCTGCGGATTCTTGATGCAGTCTTTCGAACCCTCGTTCCAGTGCACGTCCATCGTCACCGGAACAATCTGCGAATACCCAGGCGAGAGGATCGAAAACGCTGTTAACAACGCACACAGCCAGGGCTCGTTATTGGCATTGCTGTACTCTTCGTCACTGACCTTCTCGATGTATCCGGCGCCGCGAATCCACTGAATGCTTTGCTGTTTTCAAACATGATAATTCCCTCCTTGGGTAATTCGTCCGAAATCAAAGCGTTGGTTCCCAAATGCGTTTTTAGCTGAAACACGTTGGATTTTGCATGTTCCCCGGCCTTCTCAACTTTCAACCATGAACGATTTAGCGCATTGCTACTAAGCGTGCAGATCCTTAAAACGTCTGCTAGTTCGAGCTTACGATTTTAGTTAACACCAATGGAAACGCCACTGACGCCGCTCGAATTTGCTCGCCGCGCGCGGAAGCTCTATCCCGATCGCGTCGCGGTGATCGATGGCGACTCACGCCGGACCTATGCGCAGTTTCTTGATCGATGTGATCGTTGGTCGGCCGCGTTACAAAAACTTGGGATCGGCCCGGGTGACCGCGTCGCATATCTTTCACCGAACACTCACGCGCAGCTCGAATCATTCTACGCAGTCCCGCAAATTGGCGCGGTGCTGGTGCCGTTAAACTATCGCCTCACAGCTGACGACTTCGTTTACCTGATCAATCACAGTGGTTCGCGAATGGTTTGCGTAGACCGCGATTACCTTGCAACGATCGATAGCATTCGCGAACAGATTCCCAAGGTTGAACACTTCGTCGCCTTGACCGGTGACGGGGAGGGCTGGCGGAACTATGAAGCCATGGTCAACGCGAGCCCGGCTGAATTCACGCGCCGGGAAATTCACGAGACCGATCTGCTCACAATTAATTATACCAGCGGCACAACCGCGCGGCCGAAAGGAGTGATGATCACACATCGCAATGCCTGGATGAATTCCGTCGGCACGCTCCTCTATGCTCCCATGACCTGCGCCGATCGGTATCTGTGGACACTGCCGATGTTTCACGCCAACGGCTGGACTTTCGTCTGGACGGTAACCGCAGCGGGAGCGACTCACATTTGTCTCCGCAAATGCGAGCCGCGAGCTGTGTTCGAATTGATGGCAGCCGAGCAAGTCACCACGCTGTGCGCAGCGCCAACGGTTTTAATTTCGTTAGCGAACGCGCCAGCAAGTCTCCGTCGCCTCGCGCCGAAAGGAATTCACGTTATCACAGCGGGTGCCCCGCCTGCGGCCAATACCATTCAGCGACTGGAAGAAGATTTGGGTTGGACCATTACACACGTTTACGGACTCACCGAGACAGCGCCGTTCATCACGGTTTGCGAGGCGCGGGCGGAACATGCGCCCCTGCCGATCAGCGAACGGGCCGCGATTAAAGCGCGCCAGGGCGTTGAGTTGATTACATCGGGCGAGTTGCGCGTGGTGGACAAGCAAGGCAATGACGTGCCGCACGATGGTGGCACTCAGGGCGAAATCATTGCGCGCGGTAATGTGGTCATGGCCGGCTATTACAACGACCTTGCAGCGACAGAAAAGGCTTTACGCGGCGGATGGTTTCACACCGGCGACGCTGCAGTCGTGCATCCGGATGGATACGTTGAAATTCGTGATCGCCTGAAAGACGTCATCATAAGTGGCGGCGAAAACATTTCTTCGGTGGAAGTTGAAGGCGTGCTTTTGCGACACCCGGCTGTGCAGGAGGTGGCGATCGTCGGGTTTCCACATGAAAAATGGGGCGAAGCGCCACACGCCTTTGTTGTTCTCCACGAAGGCGCAACTGCCAACGAGCGTGAGCTGTGCGAGTTTGCGCGGGCGAAGCTCGCGCACTTCAAAGCGCCGCATAGCGTGACCTTCGTTAGCGAGTTACCCAAAACTGCGACTGGCAAAATTCAGAAATATGTTTTGAGAGCGCGACGGCCTGCGATCGCGCCACAGTGAGCCCATTTTTTTCGCTCACTTTCAACTCCGTGTCCTGGTCGAAGGCTACGAAAGTTCGGATGCGGAGAAAAACTTCGTCGCCGCCTGCAACAACCTAAATCTTGGGCGCTTCGACATCGCCTGGAAGCTGACCGAGCTGAGGGCAGGCCGACTCCAACGCCACCGCCTGGAACCGCGCGCCCAGCGCTGGATTTCGTACAACAAATAACGAATGACCAATAATCCGCGTCCTTTGTCTAACAACGGGCTTGAGCCCCAGAGTCAACCCGCTATCCTCGTACGGCATGCATCGTGACCATCAGCATTGGTACTCGCACCGTCTCAATCGCGACATGGGTGTCGCCATTTACGGAAATTACGGCGCGCCCATCCTCGCCTTCCCGACGAGCTGCGGCGACGAATCGGAGATGGAAGGTCAGGGCATGATTCGCACGCTCAGCCCCTATATCGAGCAGGGACGCATCCGAATCTTCTGCATCAACAGCGTGAACAGCGATTCATTCCAAAACAAGGGAGCGCATCCTTTCCATCGAAGCTGGATGCAGGCGCAGTACGACGCCTATGTGGCGCACGAAGTTTTCCCGTTCATCGACTCTCAATGCCAAACGCCGGGCATCGGAATCGCCACGTTGGGCGCATCGCTCGGTGCCTATCACGCCGCTAACACACTCTTCAAGCATCCCGACCACGTGAAGCGTTGTTACGCGCTTTCGGGCATCTACGACATGCGAGACTCCATGGGTGGGATGTATGATGACAACTTCTATTTCAATAACCCGGCGGACTATGTGGCTAACCAGAGTGACCCGTGGTATCTCCATCAATACGCAAGTTGCGACATCCGACTGGCAACCGGCTGTGGCCCGTGGGAAAACAGCGGGCCGACCTACCGAATGTCGGAGGTTCTCAGGAATCGCGGCATTACTCATCATCTCGACGACTGGGGCCCGGAGGGTGGTCACGAATGGCCCTACTGGCATCACCAGATGTGGGAATACGTCGGCGCACACTATTAAGAACTTTGCCTCGCTCGGATCGTTTAGCATGGCAAAGAAAGTCACTGGCGGCTGCGCGTGCGGATCCATCCGCTACCAACTCCTCGACAGGCCCATGTTCGTCCACTGCTGTCATTGCGACGACTGTCAGCGATTGACGGGCAGCGCGTTTGTACTCAATGCGATCATCGAGACTCAAGCGATCAAACTGCTTCGCGGCAAGCCAGTAGCCATACCGGTGCCGCGCGAGAACGGTCAGCACGACATCTACCGCTGCGCCAGGTGTCAGACCGCGCTCTGGAGCGATTACGGGCGCAGGCCCAATCTCCGGTTCGTGCGCGTCGGAACGCTCGACAAGCCCGGTGCTCTAAAGCCGGACGTGCACATCTACACCCGGTGGAAAGCGAATTGGCTCAAGCTGCCGAAGCAAATGCCGTCATTCCGAGATTACTACAACAGCAGCAAGCTCTGGCCCAAGGCCAGCCTTAGACGCCGCAACGCTGCGCTCGGAAAAACGGAGAACTGACCATCCGCCAAAGGCGTCACTCGGACCTGTCACTCGTCACTTCCACTAACTTCTTACTTCCTATTTTCTGCAAGTCACCGGCTACATTCGGAAATACATTTTGCGAGCGCAAAGGCGCGCGATCACCGCGCAGTGAGTGACTTCCCTGCGTCATTTTGCGTGCGAGATGACGCTCGTTAGGCGTTTTTGCAGCCTTGTTTGTTACTGTCTTTCGCACGTTCGCTTCGGTTGAGGAAATCACTTCCGCCCGGACGCGGCGTAGACCGCTCGTCAGCCCGATCTTGGAGAAAGTCCAAATCAACCATTTCGTCGGATCCCACTGCCATGGCTTCACTCCGTTACGATAATCGTGCTGAAACTCGTGATGATAATTATGGTAACCTTCGCCCATGGTAAACAGCGCCATGAAAAACGAGTCACGCGCACTGCATCGCGTGGAATACGGCTGCCGCCCGAAGGTATGGCAGGCCGAATTAATCAGGAATGTACCATGTTGAAGCATGACGACTTTGGCCACGCCGCCAATGAGAAAACCACCGAGCGCGCCGATCCAACCGTCCCACAGCGCACCGAGCAAAGTCGGCAGACCAAAACTCACCAGCACAGCGAGCAAGTGAATATGTTTATGTTGCCACATCACTAGCGGATCTTTTTTTAGATCGGCCACGTTATCGATCGGCGGTTCCGGCCAGAGCTTGAACAGCATCCAGCCCATGTGCGCATAAAAAAATCCTTTGGTGATGTCGTACGGATCTTCGTCATGATCGACGTGTTTATGATGCCGGCGATGATCGCTCGCCCACATAAGGACTGAATTTTCAAAGGCCGCCGCGCCGAAGATGAGCGTGAACAAACGCACCGGGAACCGTGCGCGAAACGTGGCGTGCGTAAACAACCGGTGATAACCGAGCGTGATACTGAATCCGGTCGCGGCGCCTAAAACTGCGCAGATCGCGAAATGAAACCAGTCAAACCCGAAATACCACAGGTAAAGAGGGACCGCGGTGAGCGTTAAAAAGAGAGTACCGATCAAGAACGCGCTCGTCGTCCAATTGATGCGATCGGTAGGGATACGAAAAATCATGTTATTCGTTATTCGTAACCGACCTCTGAGATCCAACCTTCGACTCTAGTCCCTGATCACTTCAAGAAACCGGTCTTCCCAGCACAACGTCTTCCTTGGTCCAGGTATGGACAGCGCCACAGTGCGCGCACGTAAATTTTTGCCGCTCCATTTTTGCTTCCGGCCAGCGTTTCTGTTCAATCGTGCGACCGGTATCAGTGAGTTTCGAAGTGGAAGGACAACGCACGAGCAAGCTTTTCAGATCGGCACCCTTTGGTTTGGGTTTCCGTCGCGGCGGATCGAAATAAAATCGTCTAGCCATTTTCAGAGCCGGTAAACAATCCGCGCCTTGGCGGTATCGTAGGGTGACATCTGCATCCTCACACGATCACCCACCGTCAGGCGAATGAAACGTTTGCGCATTTTGCCCGAAATATGCGCAAGCACAAGATGATCGTTCGCGAGCGCGACCCGAAACATTGTTCCAGGCAACACACTCATAATCGTTCCCTCTAGCTCGATCGCCTTTTCGGAGTCAATCATTATCAATGTCTTAGCGGCTTAACTGTAGGGGATGCTCTTAGCATCCCGTCATTCAGGAAGCAGCCTGCTTCCCCTACAGAGTAACCGGATTTAGCGACGATTATTCGCGAACGGGCGCCGACCGCCACCACCGCCACCGCCACCACCACCGCCCCCGTAAGGACGCGGACGTTCTTCGCGAGGACGCGCTTCATTAACAGTTAGCGCGCGGCCGTTGAGTTCCTGGCCATTAAGCGCGCTCATCGCGGCACTGGCCTGCGCATTGTCATTCATGGTGACGAACGCGAACCCGCGCGATTTGCCAGTCATACGGTCCATCATGAGACGGACTTCACTGACCTGGCCATGTTGTTCGAAAAGATCCTGAAGATCGTTCTCGGTGCTCTCAAAGGAGAGATTACCTACGTACAGTTTCATTTGTGTTTGAATTTGGAAAAACTAAGCAGCTACAGAGCCGTTCCCGGGAATCGAGTTTCAAACCACCAATGAGCGACGCTCACCTGACGATCTACCGTGCAGTGAAGTTAAACAGAGTGTTCCAATAAGCGCGCACTATCGCGTCGATTGCGCAAAACACAACCGATCATTTCAGGAATGTTCGGGCGTCTGTTGCCGGAGCTGTGATCCACGTGACTTCGACATTGGGCGTTGGATGGTCAGCGCTCGGTGTTTTTTCCGGCCCTGCTTGTCGCGCCGTAACCTTGTGCCTAAGCGGGTCACTCGTTATGTGTCATTGTTTCTTTCGATCTTCACAATTTTCGCAGTGCGTCCGTCCGCGAGTTTAATCGAGTGACCCATGTCCGCGGCGAGGAGCGTTTTGCCGATCGGAGAAATCCAACTGACGGCGTCCGGTTCGAGATCAGGCTCGTCAACACCGACAACGGTATAGGTCTCGGTCACGCCTTTCGCATCTTTTACCGTTACAGTTGCGCCGAAAGCAACGCTGTTCGACGCCGGGTCAGGAGGATCGACAATGTAGACCGACGCTAGAATGTGCTCTAACTCCATAACGCGTTCATTGCCGGCATTTGCCGCGCGAAGCTTCTCCAGTTCATCACGCAAACGCTTCGCGCCACGCGCCGTAATGTAATTGGTGGCTCCCGGCGGCAATCCTGACGCCGATCGCTTCCGTCCGCTGCGCTCCGGCGGATCGACATCTTCTTTAACAAATGCCCTGCTCATCGTCCCATCATTTCCTCCGGATCTTTTAGACTCCCGCTCGGCGAGCAATCTAAAAGAAATTCCTAATTCTTAAAATCTTACCTCTTAGCGACGGTCGTTGTTCTGTGTCGCTGACTTTCCGACCTTCCATTCGACGATTAACGCGAGGACCGCCAACAGTCCGAACGCCTGGTCGCGATCCAGCGGAGTTGGGCGTTTGGCGTTTTCCGGCTGTCAGACGTTTGTGCTATGTTTCACGTCATGGCGACGAATCGCCTGCTTCGATTCCGTTTCGAGGGAATCTTTATCTGTCTGGTCCTGCAGACCGCGAGGGGAGTCGCTGCTCATCGCCGC
>DASXHS010000158.1:0-5724 GCA_036488345.1 Candidatus Udaeobacter sp. | reverse complement strand
GACCATTTTTTCCTCCATCTCTCGCCTGGACACGAATAACGCGTAAACAGCTTGGTTTTCATGCAAACCCTGCTCGACCAAGGCCAAAGCCTGCGGTCGATCATAACGCCACCTATACGTCCATTTGTAACGATGTTGTCCGTCCAGCGGCGCGGCCACAATCCAGCTTGGGAAAAATGAATTCAAGTAAACAGGATCAATATCCGAAAGAACGATGCCGGGCTCCTGGCCGAAGCCTTCAAGGAAACGGCGTTGCGCGATAAACCAGGTGGATTGGCGTGGTGGAGACGCGAAATGAAGGGCATCCCACGCTTGCAGTCGATCAATTTCGCGCGTGTTATAGCCGGAGCGCGAAGGGTAACCAAGACAGGCAGCGCCAAATAGAACAAATACAGCCGCGGCGGTAAGAATCCTTCTTCCTGCCAAAATATTCTGCGCGGCCCACGTCACTGGCAAGACAGCGACCGCAATCGAGAGAATTAGAAGAGGCAGGTAATACCTTATATCCACGAGCTTATCATTGTGACTGAGGACCGCCGCCAGAAAAGTGAAGCCGGCTAAGAAGGCGCAGATAACGAAGCGGTCGATCCGAATAAAAAATAAGCCTAGGCAAACCAGGAGAAGAAACGTCGGGACAAAAGATGTGCCAGTACCAAAAATATTCGCAGTGTGAAATCCAAGCGGCTGCACAGTGAGTTCCTTCCACAAATTAATGGCGTTGTTCGGAATGTAGCGAAGTGAAAAGAGAAGATGGTGCTCCTTGAAATACGGGGCCCAAAAGTCGTAGCCTGTCTTGAACGGCGAATGAAACTGGATCGTGTTTAGCACAAGCAGGGGGGCGGCAGCGAGTATGAAAACGACGGGCACTACGGCGCAGTGAAGCAACCAGCGCCTGTGCATTCCTCTCATTGGGACCAGAGCCATGGCCACCAACAATGGAGCGAACGAAAGCGACTGAATTCTAACGTTTAGTGAAAGCCCAAGAAGAACAGCTGATAAATAGATTTTCCATCGCCGTTCTTCCTTAACACCCAGATAGGCAAACATAAAGGCCCCCACGCTTAGAACGGAGGCACTCACTTCGGTCATCGACGAACGACAGAAAGTAAAGAAGCCGGGAAGCGTGGCCAGTAAGAGTACCGCAAACCCGCCCGTCAACGGCATCGCCAGGTAAGTGTAAAAGGCAAACACAGCCAAAAGTAGAAGCAACCCCAGCGTTTGATTCGTCCGAAAGGGTGCTAGCACGGCATCTGTGTCCGACAGGACCTTCAACCAGGGGAGCATCAGCGCCGGGTATCCAAAGAAACCCCTTGCTGGCAGTTTCTCGTAACCAATTTGTATGGAAGGGCGACGATCCCGATTAAGCGCTTTTGCCTGGGCAAAATACTCCGTTGCGTCCGGATGCGGATCAAGGTTGAGGAGAGTTGTCTTAGTGTAATCAACTCTAAGGACTGTGAAGTAATAGAACGTCAGTGCACACACAAGAAGCAGTGTGCCAATGAGGAATGGTGCGTTTGCAAACTGCCGGCCCGAAGGTGCATCCATAACGTCAAGCCAACACTAAGCGGACGTTCCCCCCACAGCTCACGCAGATTCCTAGCCTTCGCATTTGGCGGATCGTTGGGGAAGAAGTTTTATTCGATCGCCAGTGACATCAAGCGAGCTGAACCCGTAGCCACTCTTAACATTGGAGTTGGCAGCTATTCACGCGACAGGCCATCAGGAGCTTACTCGATGTACTTCCGAAGAAACAACTCCATAATATGCTGCGCTCCGCTGCCTCTTACGTGCCTTAGATCATCCTCCCATACCGCTGCACGATCGGAGTTTTGGACGATTTCATAACTCGGAAAGTAATCCACGTTAGGATGCGCGCTCGCCCACTCTTGGGCCACTGCTCTTAGCAGCGACTTGGCCCACGTGTTGGCCACGACGATGTCCATAGTTGAAAACGTGTTCATCAAAGGGACGGGGGAAACTGTGACCACAACCTGAAAATCAGGATGTCCGTAAGAAGACAGTAATGTGTAAATTGCTTCCAGATTGGCCCAATTTTGCGCGAAACTGGTCAAGTGAAATTGATATCGGCCCGGATGCTTCTTGAATAGCGATGGGATGGGCGTGCAATTAACGAACACATCTGCCTGAACATCGCGCCACACCTCTGCAAGCCCGAGGGTGAGAATGACCGCGCGACATTCCTTTATACGTTTCGTGACGGCCTGCAGAAGGGCACGACGCTCCAAAGTCTCTTCCAAGCCGACGAAGCTCAGGCTGGGGTTTGTGTGCGGGTCGTACCAATCTGTGTTTGTCAATTGGACAATAGACGCTCGAGGGAATTCTGCGTCTGGATCGAGTGCCCATCGCAATTCATTCAGTATTGAATAGGTATTGTACTTATTGGTGAACCCGAGTCCCGATTCTTCTTTATTGGCGGGCTGAAGTTTGGCAAATTCGGGCGCTGCGCTTTCAACGGCCATCTTGTGCGCTGCCAATGAGCTTTCAAGCCCGCGCGCAAAACACGAGCCGATAGCATAAAATTTATCCTCTCGGCGAAGTTTGAACTTGGGATCGACTTCAGGCGTGAACCAGGTCTCCCGCAGTCGCTGGAACGCGTATTTACCAGCCTCATCGTTCGGGTTGACACCGTCCTTATACCAAGTTCTTGCCGTGTTTTTTATGTAATTCTGCACTGCCTCCTCCGCTGACGCCATATAGGGCGATTTCGTCAGGGCCACAGGATTATCTGGAGGACTAGCAACGGCTGTATCGTTAAGGAACGCTCCAGGCATGTCCTAAAACTTCTCACCAATTTACTGTTGCGCGAGCAGATACATTGCCACCAACACGAGCAGAAAGTACGGAACAAGCACCGCCGCTCCGGCATACTCTTTGGCCATACGTTGGCCAAAGAAGAGTGCAAGCACTGCAACGGCGGAAATGGCCGCGCCGTAGAACGCAACGGTTGAATCGTGCGAGAGAATTACAAATACGCACCCGACCGCGCTGAGCGCGCCGGCGACGACCTCCAGGATCGTGATGGAGATCAGCAGCAGGGGAACGATTCCCGCAAGTGGGCTCTTCGCGAAATGTCCTTTTAGCCATTCAAAATTACCGCGGCGATCGAGGATTTTGTCGATCCCCGACTGCAGAAACAGAATCGCCAGAAAAGCGGAGGCCAAAATCTGCATCAGGTAAGTGGCTTCGGGCGCCCGCAAAATTGCGATCATCAGCGCAGCTTAGCCGAAACATCGCGGATTTGTCGATGCCCTGATCTTCGGGGACAAAGAACAGGGACGCGGCCACCGGCGTCTCCGTTTAAGAGAAACCCTGCGCCGACTCTGGAGTGCCACCAGATTCAGTCGCCTTGAGCCGCTGCATCGGCAAAGGCTATGTTACCGCGCTTCAAATCGAGTTCAGCTTCGCCCGGTGTGCCAAATACGCGTGCACGTCTGTAATCAAATTCGCCTTCCCACCGCGCCACCACGACCGTTGCCAGACAATTGCCGATGACGTTCACGCATGTGCGACCCATGTCCATCAGTTCATCGACGCCGAAAATAATGGCGACGCCGATTGGTCCCAATCCCGCGGGAACAAACGAATTTAGTGCCCCCAGCAGAATGACAAGTGATGCCCGCGGCACGCCGGCTACTCCTTTCGAAGTCAGCATCAACGTTAACATCATTGTGATTTGTTGGCCTAACGACATGTGCCATCCCATCGTGGTCTCGGCCGCTTGGGCGACGAAAACCGACGCCATTGCGAGATACAGGGTTGACCCGGTCAGATTGAACGAATACCCGGTTGGCATCACGAATCCAACGATATGCGGGGGCACGCCGAAACGTTCCATTGATTCCATCGCTTTCGGCAGCGCCGATTCGCTACTTGTCGTCGCGAATGCGAGCGCCGCAGGCTCGCGCACAGCACGCACGAATTGTCTTAACGGGATCCGCCAGATTCGAATCACCAGTCCAAAAATGAGAGCGATGAAAATCACGAGCGCGAGATAAAGCGAGCCGATCAATTTGCCGAGGTTTAACAGCACAACCGGGCCTTGCGTGCCAATCGTGTGTGCCATCGCGGCGCCCACTCCGATGGGTGCAAATAGCATCACGTAATTCGTGAACTTGAACATGACTTGCGAAAGGCTGTCCATCGCGCGGATGATTGGTTTGCCTTTTTCGCCAATGGCTGACACGGCGAGTGCGAAGAGCACGCTGAATGCGACAATCTGCAAAACATCGCCACGCACCATCGCCTCGATTATGCTCGCGGGGAAAACATGCACGATGGTTTCGACGAAAGTCTGGGGATGAGTTTGACCGATCGTCTTGAGAACGTCGGTGCTGGTTGCGGCGAGAGTCACGCCGACACCGGGCTTTGTGAAATTGACAACTGCCAGTCCGATCACGAGCGCGGCTGTGGTAACGACCTCGAAATAGATCAACGCCTTGATTCCCATGCGCCCCACCTTGCGTAGCGCACCGGCGCCCGCGATTCCCACCACGATGGTTGAGAACACAAGCGGCGCGATGATCGATTTGATCAGGTTAATGAAAATGTCGCGCAAAAAATAAACCGCGTTGCCCCAATCGGGCCGCAGCCATCCAATCACGCCGCCGAAAACCAGCCCGATCATGATTTGCACCGTCAGCGATGGGCGATACCAGGGTCGGCGCCTCGGTTGAGCAGTGCTGGCGGTCATCGCCCTCGTATTAGCACAAAGAGCGAGTGGGAACAGCGTGCGTTTGAATTCTGCTGTCCCCAGCACTCATTGCGCTGAGCAATAGTTGTATGGCGTCTGTGTTAGACGCCTGGCGTTTCACAGAAACGCCCTACAAGATCTAATCGATCATCCGCTCTTCAATGCCGTCGTAGGCATCGATTCTGCGATCTCGCAGGAATGGCCAATGCGTTCGCTGCTCGTTGACGCGAGCCCAATCGATCTCGGCCGCCACAATTTCTTCCTGATCGATCGAGCCCTTCGCGATGATTTCGCCGTCCGGGCCGCACACGAAACTTTGGCCCCAAAATTCGATGCCCTCTCCACCGGCCGGAGCTTCGTGACCGACGCGGTTCGCCACCGCAACGTAGCACCCGTTGGCAATTGCATGACTACGCTGAATCGTCTCCCACGCGGAATGTTGCGCTTTTCCAAATTCCGTTTTCTCGCTCGGATGCCAGCCGATTGCCGTTGGATAAAAAATAATCTCTGCGCCGCGCAATGCGGTCAGTCGTGCAGCTTCCGGGTACCATTGGTCCCAGCACACGCAGACACCGATTTTGCCGCGCGCTGTGTCCCACGCTCGAAATCCGAGATCACCCGGCGCGAAGTAAAATTTTTCGTGATATAGGGGATCGTCGGGAATATGCATTTTGCGATATTTGCCGAGCAATTTTCCATCGGCGTCTATGATTGCCGCCGTATTGTGATAAAGGCCGGCACTGCGTCTCTCAAAGAGCGATGCAATGATTACTGTGCCAGTCTCTCGAGCAACTTCTCCCAGCGCAACGGTTGAATTTCCCGGCACTTCCTCGGCCAAATCGAAGTTCTTATGATCTTCTGTTTGGCAAAAATATTGCGACCGAAAAAGCTCCGGGAGGCAGACAATCTCTGCGCCATGTCTGGCCGCATCGCGAATAAATTCGATCGCGCGCGCGAGATTCTTCTCCGGCTCCGCGCCGCAGCGCATCTGGATCAGCGCGATTTTCGTTAAT
>DASXHS010000115.1:0-10462 GCA_036488345.1 Candidatus Udaeobacter sp. | reverse complement strand
TGGCGAATCAATCGCCGAAGCCACCATCGTTGATATCAAGGTCAAACCTGGCGACGAAGTTGTAGACGATCAGGAAATCATCGACGTCGAGACGAACAAAGCGGTGATGGGCGTAACTACGCCGTGCAAGGGCAAGATCGGGAGGATCACTGTGCAGTTGAAGGGAACGTATCCCGTAGGCGCGGTGCTCGGCTACATTGAAGCAAGCGAACAAGACGCTGCGCGCTTTGCTAAACACGCGCCGCCGCCGCCGCAAAAGGAAGTCGCGGAAGAAATTCCTGCGCGCGCCGATCAGGAAGTGGCTCCGGCGCGAGAAAAAAGGATTGCTGCGCGCGATGGCGACGGCGACCGAGCTGGGGGTCTGCCCGTTCCGGCGATCACGAAAGGCGCGACCTTCATGTCTCCGCGCGTCCGCGCGCGCATGGCTGAACTGCAGCTGACAACCGCTGATCTCGCAGGCATCATGGGAACCGGTACCGGCAGCCGAGTGACGATCAAAGACCTGGAAAGTTTTCTGCACAAGATCGAGAGCCAGACAGCGCACGAAGCTTCCAAAATTCGTGTTGGCGTGGCCGATGCGATGCGTCGGAGCTGGACACGCCCTCTTTCAACGATCGGGTCATCAGTGAATCTCGATACGGCGCTGCAAGATCGCCAATCGCGCGATCCGAAACCCGGCCTCGGCCTTTACGCGCTGCGAGCGCTCGCGCTTGCGCTGGCGGAAAATCCAGCCGCAGCGGCGAAATTCATTGGAAACCGCGTCGTTCAATCAAACTCGATCGACATCGGAATCGCGGTAGAAGCCGAGGACGGAATCATGGTGCCTGTCATTCGTGGCGCAGACAAAACTTCGCTTGCGGATCTCACGACGAAATACAAGGAATTGATCGAGCTCGCGCGACAGCGGCGGATTTCGCCTGACATGCAGGCCGGTGGCATCGCCACCGTTTCCAACTTTGGCATTTTCGGAATGGAATGGGGCACGCCCATTCCCCTGCCCGATCAAACGTTGCTGCTCGGCCTCGGTATGGGCAAAAAAGTTCCGTCATGGGACGAAGCGAAAAACCAATTCGTCCCGAGAACCGAAGCGCAAATCACGTTAAGCTTCGATCATCGCAGCGTCGACGGTGGCGGAGCCAGTCGGTTACTAAAGCGCGTGATCGAACTGCTCGAAAATCCGAAAGAACTCTGAGCGCGAGCGCTCGTCATAAGAAATCAGGGACGGGATTCCGTTGCAGTCGAGAAGAGTAACGCCAAGCGGCGACAAGGCCGAGTAGGACGATCAAGCCGCAGACAGCAGCGAGACCCCCTCCCCACATCAACCAAGCTGGTCTATACACAACCGCAAGCCGCCCATGCGTGCCTGCGGGAACCTCCAAAATGGGAAACAATCCGCGATACGATGTGATGGCGAGTTTCTGATCCCCGAGGCGAGCTCTGTATCCTCGAAAATAAGGACGCGAAAAAGTCAGAAGTGCAGACCGGCCACCAGCTGGGACATCAATGTTTGCTTCCACGAAATTTCGGGAGTCGTTCAGCAGGGAGATCGTCGCCAAAACGAATTCCTCGTTAGGCCGCGAATCTATTGAGGTGACCGAACGCACGTGCGAGAACGGCGCACTGCGCCGATGAAAGACATTGCCTTCTTCGGTTGAAACGACGAGTTCCCATTCAGAACTAGGTCGGGGCGCGAGCTCGACTTCTTGCGCAACGACGATCCCGTCCACGCCCATTAAAGCTAGCTTGCCATCTCTGCCGGCTTGGTCATTCAGTAAATGAGCTCCGACATCGGGATTAATTTCACCATGAATGCTGGTTTCAAATTCGCGCGCGACACCTGCGGGGCGGATCGGGCTGTAGCCATTGATGAATCGCAATCCCGCCCACATTGAAGTGCTTCCCGGCCGTAACGTTTGGCCGACTGGTTCGGGTTTGTTTGCCGTACAATAGGTAAGCTCGGCCCATGGATACACACTGAGATAAAGCCGCTGCGGATCGAGCGGCGCAGGTTTAAGGAGTTCTTGAGAAAAATTGTAGCGCGGAACTCCGCAATTCGTCGGAAGGCAAAGATACGTGGCGAGCAACGCGCAAAACGTAATCCCGGCGGGTGCCCAACAGCGAAATTCTGAACCGTGCAGAAGGAGCTCGAAACACAACCAAACCACACCCAGTCCAATCAGAATCCAAGTGAGAAGCAAAGCGTATCCGCCAGCCACGTGGAAGATCAACGCCGCGACGCCTATCAAGACGACAAGTCCAAGCGCGGCTGTAGCCGGGGTCGGTGACCCCGGCTTGAGACGCAAGGCTTCCGCCGCGCAGATCGCCAGTACCAGATGAAAAAATGGCAGCCAACGAAAACTCCAACGGAACATGCCGGCGGTCGGAGTCATGCAGAGTAAGAGCACGAGCAACAGAAGTACGAGCTCCCATTTGATTCGCCTAACGAGTTGGGGTGCACCCCAGACGAGTCCAGCGATAAGCGCTGCAGGAGCGACTAACCCGCAAGCCATTTCGGCCGCCGTATGCGCACGAGCCCGTGATGAAAAATCGGTCCAGTTCACCGTCCACGATGGGAGAATCAATCCCGGCAGCGCCGCAGGTGGCACGCGCCATTGCCAATGTGCTGTGGCTGCCTGTAATTCCCGAGCCGAACCTTGGACTAAATCAAGCAATCCCAGCCACGCAGGCGCGGAAAGACCGAAACCGAGGGCTACGCCGATAAGCGGCGGCAGAATCGAGAGAATGTTACGCGTTTGGACTAGTGACTTAATCGACAACCACGCAATGAGGAGCAGCAGCATTAGAACCGTGTAAGGAAATCCGCCGGTAACGAGGAGATAAACGAACGGTGCCGGCCAGAGCCATCGCCACTTAGTTCGTCGCGAATCCAGAGCGCGTTCCACTCCCCACCACGCCCATGGCAGCCAGGTGAACGCGCCGAGTGCACCGAACCAATCGGTCGCTCCCCAGCAAATGATCCAACCGCTTAACGAGGCAACCAGCGCCACAAAGATGGATAAGGCGATTGAAAACCCGCGATCGCGTGCGAGCAAAAATGCGCCAATCGCGAGTACAAAAAGATGCGCGATCGAAAGCGCTGCCGCCTGTTGCGGAAATGCGAGCGGAAATTTCCAGATCAAAACGACCGCCGCATTCACGAAAACCGAAAACGTGCCGTACTGAAATTCCCCCGCGAGATTACCGCAGACCCATGAATACGGACTCAGGATCGGCCAATGACCGTCGGACCAACTGCGCGCCATGTCGGCGAAAACTGGCAGCACCGACACTTCGTAATCGTCATTCCAAAAAACGAGCGGATTGTGCCAGAGCAGTATAAGACAAAAAACAACGACGAGTAATCCGGCGGATATTGCGCCAACTAAATTGTAGGGCGTCTGTGTCAGACGCCGGTTATTTGCGATTGCGGCCGTCCGGCGTTTCACAGAAACGCCCTATAAAACAACTGGTTTGCCCTCGGTCATCACGAGCACATTTTTTTCAATTCCGTGTGCACGCGCCGCTGCAAGCAATCGCTGCGGCGGTTCGTGGAGCGGCTCGAAACCGAGAGGAAACGTTCCGTAATGCATCGGAATTAGCGTCTTGGCGCGCAACTCCAGAAAAGCTCTTACCGCTTCTTCGGGGTTCATGTGAACTTCACGACCTGTAGGCGCTTCATAGGCTCCGATGGGAAGCAACGCGAGGTCGACACTGAAGCGGTCGCCAATCTCTTTGAAGCCCGGGAAATAAGCTGTGTCGCCACAATGAAAAATCGTGCGGCCATTCGACGCGATCACGAACCCACCGAAATCACGGTGTAAATCCGCAAGAAATCGGGCGCCCCAATGGTGACACGGGGTGAGCGAAATCTTGAGCGGCCCGAGTTCGACGGTCTGCCAGTAGTCGAGTTCGTGCACGATGTGAAAGCCGAGATCGTGAACCAAATTTCCGACTCCAGTTGGAACAACGATGGGTTGATTCGTAGCTACGCGCCGCAGCGTGCGTCGGTCCAAGTGATCGAAATGCGCATGGGTGACAAGTACGAAATCAATGGAAGGCAAATGTTGAATTTCGAAGCCAGGTCGTTTCAATCGTTTGATGACCTTGAGCCATTTCGACCAAATCGGGTCGATCAAGATGTTGACCTCGTGCGTTTGGATGAGAAACGAAGCGTGGCCGATCCACGTGATGCAGATCTCGCCTTCGCGGATCTTGGGAAATTGCGGCGGCACGTATTCGCCGGATCGCTTCACGAACAGCGATGGAATCAAAACGCTGGTAAGAAAATTGCGTTTATGCCAATCGGACCGCGGACGCAACCGGACGCGAGTGGAATGCCGCCCCGTTGCAACAGGAGCATCGCCATCTGGCGTCTGGCGAACAATGTTTCGTCGTTTCTTTTTCGGAAAGCGGATTGGCACGGTCTTAGAACGATATGGGACAGTTACAAAGTGGAAAGCGTTAAAACGTTACAAACTTCAGACATAGCGACCCAGCGTTGGACGTTCCAAGCCTCTAATCCTTTTGACCTTGTAACTTTTTACAACCGACGTTCAGTTGATTCTTCACATGAGAAGCTGGAGCGTCTGCGTCATACTGTTTTTGGTTTGTTCTGCCGGGATAGCGTCCGAATCGCGCTTGCCATTCGGCACGGTGTTCAAGGGACAGGATCAATTCAACCGGTTGGTTGCCAGGGCGAAATCGGAGAACTGGCAATCACTACCGATCGGTGATCGGACGGCGGCGGTTGGAAAAGCGCTGGTCGGTACCCGCTACAAACATTTCACTCTAGAGATCGATAACCGCATCGAATCGCCATCGGTGAACTTCTACGGGATGGACTGCTGGACGTTTTTCGAAACGGCACTTGGCTTTGCGCGAATGTTAAACGAACCAGAATCAAATTGGACTCCGGAACGTTTACTCCACTACATCGAGATGGACCGTTATCGCGGCGGCGAATGCACGGGCGATTATCTTTCCCGGCTGCATTACTTGGAAGACTGGCTTTACGATAACGATCGCCGCGGCTTGGTTAGTGACATGACGCGCCAGCTTGGCGGGCGCAGCGTGCCGCATTCTGCGCGCGAGATGACCGTCGGCTGGCGGCACTATCGTTATCTTGCTTCGAATAGCTCGTTGCTCGGGCCTCTTGCGCGAATGGAAGCGAATGTGTCGTCGCGGCCGCTCTATGAGATTCCAAAAGGCCAGGTCGCTGGTATCGAGCCGAAATTGCATAGTGGCGACGTTATTGGCGTAATTTCGCGCGAGCGAAACGGGCTCCATTCGACTGCGCATGTGGGGCTGGCACTACGCTCGAGCGATGGCGTTTTGCATTTCATGCACGCTTCCTCGCCCAGCAATTCCGGCAAAGTTGTCGTGGACGACGAGCTTTCGAAATATCTTTATCGGTATGGGTCAGACAGCGGGATCCTCGTAGCGCGGCCACTGCGTTAGGATTCATCGAACCTCTGCAATTCGCCGAGCAACGTTTGTAGTCTTTCGACGGCCTCCTCAGCATCCACACCGTGAGCTTCGAGTGTTGCCGTAGCTCCGCAATCAAGGTTGGCGCGGAGAACATCGATTAAGCTTGAAGCAGAATATCGACCGTCATTTGTCACGAGCCAGATTTCCGATCGAAAAGTCCTGACGTGTTTTACTAAGTGAGCGGCAGGACGCGCGTGTAATCCCAGCTTGTTGCTAATGCGGACCTCGCGCCGTGCTGACACGGGCGCTCGTTTTTGCCCGAAGATCATGCCTGACTGGTACCCCAGCGCCGATGCAGAAATCTTTCAATCGGCGAGAAGAAAATTTTATCGGCCAGCAAACCGATGACGACGATGACAATCATAATGCCGATGACCTGCTCCATGGCGTTTAATTCGCGGCCGTAGTGTAGAAGCTGTCCGAGCCCGAAACCGGTCAAAATCGTCACGAAAATCTCGGCAGCCATAAGCGAACGCCACGCAAATGCCCAACCTTGCTTCATCCCGCTAACAATGAACGGAAGCGCCGCGGGCAGAATAACTTTGAACCACATGTGCAGACGCTTGGAGCCCATGGTCAAAGCAGCACGACTGTAGATTGGAGGCACGTTGCGCACGCCAGTTTCCGTTGCGATGACAACGGACCAAAGCGTGCCCATTACCACCACGAAAAGCATAGCGGCTTCCGTCTGTCCGAACCACAACAACGCAAGCGGGACCCAGCAGACACTCGGCAATGTCTGGAGACCCAGGGCTAGCGTTCCAATGGTGTCCTGCCACACCTTCCAACGCGCGGTCAACAGTCCTAACGGCAACCCTACAACGAGCCCAATGATGTAGCCTATGAGCAATCGACGCATCGTAACGATCGTGGCCTTTACCAAAGTTCCATCCACCGACGCGCCTTCCAGATAGACTGCCACTTGCCGCGGCGAAGGCAGGAGGACAGGCGACCAAATCTTTGCACGAAACAGCGCCTCCCAAATCATCAGGAGAACAGCAAAAAAAAGTGCCGCCAACAAAAAACGTTTCATTCTGCGATTGCGACCTCCAGTTGGCTATAACTCTTCAGCGCTTTCATGATTTTCGTAGCATGAACGGCAAGATCGACACTGTTGATGTCGCGCGGTCGAGGCAGGTCCACAGCAAACTCTTCTCGAATACGACCGGGACGCGGCGAAAAAACTATCACACGATCGCCGAGACAAGCTGCCTCGCGGACGTTGTGCGTAACAAACACGATCGTTTTGTTCCGCGCTTTCCAAATTCGCTGAAGATCTCCATAGAGTTGCTCACGAGTCAGCGCATCGAGAGCAGCAAACGGCTCGTCCATCAACAGCATGCGTGGATTCGGCGCCAGCGCGCGGGCAAGGGACACGCGCTGCTTCATTCCACCAGAAAGCTCGTGAATGTTGGCGCGCTCGAACCGGCTGAGACCGACCAGTTCGAGGTAGTACTTGGCAACGTCGTGCCGATCTTTATTCGTCAGATTCGGCTTGAGCTTGAGCCCAAATAGAACGTTCCCAAACACGTTCAACCACGGGAACAAGGCCGGTTCTTGAAACATCACGAGGCGCTCACGGCCTGGCCCGGTCACCGGTTTGCCATCGGTACACACCGTTCCGCTGTCGGGTTTTTCCAAGCCGGCAATTATGTTTAGCAATGTCGTTTTGCCACAGCCGCTGGCGCCAACGAGGCAGACGAATTCACCTTCCTCAACATTCAGGCTCACACGATCGAGCGCGAGGACTGCTCCGGATGCACCTTTGAAGTTTTTCGAGACGTCCTCAATCGCGAGCTTCGAGGGAGCGATGACCTCGAGCTCCTCGGCGGCTGAGGAACGTTGTCGGGGGAGTCGTAGCATTACGGAGTTTCGACAAGCTTGGAAGTGTCTGTCGAACCTTTCAAAAAACCCGCATCTTTTCCATCCTGCACAGATTTGGCAATCAGATCACGGGATACTTCGCTTGTGAATTGAATCCTATTCCACGCCTGAACGATAGCATCCGGCGCGAAATCAGAGCGTGTTTCAGCTTTGAGTTCGGCGATCAATAACTTCTGCGCTTCTGCTTGATTCTGCTTGATCCATTTCGTCAGTTCCACATTCGCGTCTGCGATTTTCTTAGCAAACTCGCCTCGGTCATGCAGGAACTTCACACTGGATACGAGCCAGGTGGTTATCGTATCCTTGTTTTCGAGAAACACGTGCGCCTTCGCATCACGTTCGAGCCGGGTTACCCAAGGCTCGACTGTCCATACCGCGTCGACGCCGCCGTTTTGAAACAGTGCGAGTTGATCCGGATTGGCAGTCGGGATCACCATGACGTCGCCGCCGATTTGGGTAACGTGGAATCCTTGCGCTTTCAACCATGCCCGACACGAAATGTCCTGAGTGTTGCCAAGTTGAGGTGTGGCTATTTTTTTCCCGCGAAAATCGGCCGGCGCCTTGATCGGCGAATCGGCCTTAACTAACAGAGCCGCACCGCCATTGGCGGCACCAGAAATGACACGAATCTCCTCACCGTTCGATTTGAAGTACGCGTTAAGCGCAGGCCCTGGCCCGACGTACGTCACATCAAGCGATCTGGCGAAGATCGCCTCCATTGCCGAAGGGCCCGCGTTGTAAGTAAACCACTGAATCTCGACGTTTGGTCCAAGGCGCTGTTCAAACCAGCCTTTGCCTTGCCGCGAAAGCGCGTGCGCGATTACGCCCTGCGCATGAGTGATGTTTGGAAAATGCCCGAATCGAATTGTGGTCTTCTCTTGCGCACCCGCCACGTGCGAAAGGAGAAAGATTCCGATCATTGCGGTGATTTTTGTTTTCATAAGTGGTTTTCAATAGCCGCCGCGCAGCTACAACGCTTCGACATCGTGCCGAATTCGAGATTAGCGTAACGACTCTGATCGCCGATAAATATGTTGATCCATTGGTTTAAGATCTTCCCCGCCGATCCAGTGCAACACTGACGCTCGAAATGAATCGAAGCCAGGCGTGTTTAGCTCGTATAGCCGAACCGGGGATCTAGCTCTGTTAATGCAGCTTCGGCAAAGTGTTGGTCCTTCGCTGACAGGTATTCGCGATACCCTCCAACTTTCCCGCGGCGCACCTTGAACGATTCTGGATCGCGCACATCACCCGGATGCAAAATGTTTGAATCAAAAGCTCCCGCGGCCTCGAGCTTTTGCATGTTCTCAAACCGGGAAAACTCGAGCGCTTCCTGGAAAATGTTCGCGTCGGGCGACGATTCACCAAGGACTGCAAGCAGGTCTCGGAAATGTTCGGCTGGCGAGGCACGGAGTACTTCGTATCGGACCAGAGTGAAATTCTCACGCTGAGAGAACTCGTTAAGCCAATTGTTCATGGCATCAACGATGGCGCGCATGCCGAACTTTTCGTCCCGCAACATTTCGCTCACGGTCTTTTGCCTGAGCCTAACCGGTGCGTTCGGATCGCGCCGCGTCAGCTGTAAGTAGAGAGAAACGAAACAATCACGCGGATCTCGGGCGAGCAGGATGATCTTTGCCCGGTTAAGCTCGCGGCGCGGGACAAGATATTTACCGCGAATTCTGTCCCAACGATCGCCTTTGGTGCGGTGCTCAAACAGATCATGAGAAAAAACAATCCGCGGAAAACCAGGTAAATCGTAACGTCCCGTTCGCAAAGTAAACTCAAGACCGAAGCGTCTGCAGAAGTAAGCGCAAAGAAATGCCCGGAGCCATGTGCGGCCACTCTTCGGGATGGAAAGAATGATGGCATCACCGCCCGAAAGTTCCCGCGCGCGACTGCTAAAGTTGCGTCGGGTCCACGTCGAACTTGTTAGGCCAAATCGTGACCGCAAACTGCGGCGACCGCTACCTCGAAAATCAGGCAGCGCCGCCAGCGGGCTTTCCTTGTAATTGGCCGTCGGTTCCGGCTGCGAACCGGCCAAAGATTCAGATGTGATTTCTATCGCCATTCGGGGGACCCTTCGGACTGCTTGCATAAGACCGCACACGGAGGTACATATTCAAGCACAAATTATTTTGGGGGCGTACTGGCTTCGACTCATCGTTGGAAGCGCAGACGGCATGTCGAGGATGGTTCGTTGGCCTCGTTAAAAACCGAACCAAAACAAATAAACGCAGATCACCAAGATCTCGCTCTCGCGGCTTAATTGACCGTGACGTTTGGAGTTGGACGCCTGCTACGGCGCCAAACGTGGACAGCAGGCTAATCAGACGGCGGAGTGACCGCGCCGGATGGTGAAGGAAATTCGTGGACGCTCGGGAGCTGGCAGTGTGCCGGTGCAACGTTCGGCTCCTTAAAACTTATCGCCGGATAAACGTGTAGATGTTTGCGCGGATAGCGACGAGGACAGGGGTTCAACTCCCCTCGCCTCCAGATGATTGGGAATCAGTGGCTTACATATAAGAAGCTGCGTTTGTAGGAACGTATATAGGAACACGTCCGAAATCGTCCGCCCATGTCTGGCCCACACTTTTGAATCGGTGGCCCACCACCTTTGTTGAGCTGGTCCACATCCAAGTCTTCCTTGAAGCTTTTTGATCTGCAGGTCGTCGGTTCGAATCCGACTGCCGGCTCCATCGTAAATCGAGAGAGGGCCGTGCGGAGGCCGCGCGAGTACGTGGACACTTCTTGGACGCTTTTGTCGTTGTGCCTCTCTCTGACTTCGGATCATGTCCGCGCACCTAGCCTAGCGATGCCGAATCCCGACGCCGCGGTGTGGCCGTCTTAACTCGTGCAGCCTACTCCCGGTGAAATGGATCTAACCCCTATGAAGGGTATCAACGGTAAGTTTTAAGATGGTGGTTACATAGGCTTGTTAGGTTTGAGGTTGGTGGTGATTCGGAACGCTTCCGTTTCCACTGCTCGCTTTCGGTTCTTCAGCGGCTGATACTCCTATGCGCGCGTGTCGATGTTATTTGCGACAGCGCAATGTGACTTATTCCGTCTCGGTGAAGCGGAACGGGGCGCG
>DASXHS010000107.1:0-25567 GCA_036488345.1 Candidatus Udaeobacter sp. | reverse complement strand
TCCAACGGCTTTTGGCTCCGGAACCGGCTGCATTCTTTCGCCTTCTTAGTCGGCCTCCTGCTTGGATTGCGGAAGAACAACTTCAGAACCTGCAACAATCCGCAGAGAAGTTCTCCACCGCCATCAGCGACACAGCGGCCTTGGTCGAGCGAGTCAAACAGCTCCAGGAAGAATTGGCCGCCTTTGTCAATCAACAGACTAATCGCACGCTGTTTGTGTTGACGTTAGTAACTGTGCTGGCCCTGCCGATTAACCTGGTGGCAGGTTTGTTTGGCATGAACGTAGGTGGTATCCCGCTTAATCAACACCCGTACGGTTTCTTTTTGGTCCTCGGTCCGCTGCTGGCCCTGACAGCGTTCCTGGCGTATTTGGCGTTGGGTAGATGGCGATACTAGGAGGTTTTTCAGTGGTGATGTCCAAGCCTAGCATCAGTCGACGTATGCACGCTGATCAGTGGAGTGGGCTGCAGCGATGCTCTCTGAGCGCCGCTCAGAAAGATTTAAGAAAGCCCCTAATGGTCACTGCAATCTTTGCAGTGAAGAGATGCCGTAGTTTTCCTGAAGCGCCGGAGCTTCGGCGGCGACTTGCGACGCGTCGAGCTCGATCTGCTTGGGATCTTCTTCGGTCTCGATTTTGATGAAGCCTTCTTCGACTGGTTGCTTCACGGCTTCGGCAAGGTCGTCCAGCGATTTGATGTCCTTACCATTGACCTTTTTCACCGTCAGATATGCGAGATCGTCGTAGCCGATTGTGCTGTTCGCAGGAAGCACCTGACTGAGAATTACGACGCGACGATTTTTCTCCGGAAAAAGCTCGGATTGGAAATGATCCATGTAAACCAGGCGCTGCGGTGCTTCGCGTTGCCAGTTGGGTCCCCATTCTTTGAGATACTGGCGCGATAACTCCTGAAAAATCAGGCCGCCAAGAACGTAATAGCGCGGTGGTTGATCGAGAGAATATGGCGCACTCACGTAATCTTTCGCGTCGCGATGTTCCAGGGTCACGTTCAGCTGCATCGGCTTTCCGTCACGCTGAACGTGGAAAGGGACAACGTCGCCGGCGTACGCGTGCGCTGTCAGCAGATTGGTGAACTCGATCTTGCCGTAAAGCGGGTCCACGTAGTTGCCGTTCTCATCAATGTCGTGATTTCCGACTGCGGTCACGATATCGCCCTCCTTCATTCCTGCCTTATTTGCAGGGGTGCCCGCCTCGACATTGGTTATGTAAACGCCATGCTTGCCTTTTTCATCCGCGAACTCGCGTAGCTCGGGATCCCGCGTTGGGAAAAATGAGACACCGACTGAAGGGAAACCACGATAGTTCTGACCTTCGGCTTCCTTTAAGAAATGCGTGATGATCGGCGCCGGGATAACATCGAGTAGTTGTGAGCGCGAATCGTAACGCAGCAGCAATCCTGCGAGCTTGTTATTCTTAACAAGCGGAACTGTGTAGCTGTTCTCGCGATACTGCATGGGAATGCTAACACGGTACGTGAGGAAATTCCCAACATCGATCGGGTAGGGCATCATTTGCACCGTCGTCACCAGGCCTTCGGTTGCCAGCAGCGCGCCTGTCGGTTCGAGTTGCCAAGCCGATAGCCGGTCGCCAACGACTGTGTCAGATGTAATTTCGAGCGGCGTGATCCCATCGAGGAAACTTTTTTCCGCTGGTTCGAGCAACGCCAGATTCGCTTCGTAATCGATTACACGGACATTCGCTGCGGTTTTTTCGCCGGACTCCGCGCGCTCGAGCTCCACGTAATTTTGATTTGTAACCAGATCGGCAGTGACAAGAACACGACCCTTGGGCAAAACCGCGCCGAGTGCGCGCTTTGAAAAGGGCGCTTTCTTTTGCCACGGCCGAAAATAATCATATCCCTGCCCGGTTACGTTCACCCTAACGAGTGCGAGTTGTTTCGGGTTGGTAGCCGTGGTCGGAATGACCGGTTCTTTCTTTGCCAGCGCGCCGCTGACTGCGACGAGAACAATTCCGAAAGTGATGAAAGATTGTCTTCGCATGTTAGTTTTTATCCTCTGCGGCTGCGATGCGCGACGCCGGCTTGTCCTCGAGATTTTGTTCTTTCAAAACGTTGTAACGCGTCTTGATGCGTTCGCGCGCGGCTTCCACTTTGTTACGGTCGAGCACCAGCGGAGGTCCGTCGCCAATCATCCGGATCACCAACCGATCCGGCGCCTGGGCGAAAGCTTCCGACAGTTCAGCGAGTGTCCGAATTTTTTTGCCGTTTACTTCATCCACAATCCCGCCCCGGTAAGGCGTGAGATAACTGTTGATCGGGTCCGGCAAAATATTGCTGAGCACAATGACATCAGGATGAGCCAAATAAATTTGCTCCAGGACAAAGTATTCGAAGAAATGCCGGAGACGCAGATCCGATGTGCGATACGCTTCGAGCATGTCCAGATTTAGCGGTTGAAATAACAGTCCGCCGTAAAGCACATAGCGCGGACGCACATCGTAGCTATGACCTTGAATGGAATAAGGCCATGGCTTGAACAATTTGATGCTGACTGTCATCGGCTGTTTGTCCCGCAGGATATCGAGCTTCACCGAGTCTCCCTTGAACTTGCGCTCCACGACCTCCTCGAATTGCGAGCGTTCGCCATCGATGTCTACGTTCGCGTCGCTGGCGATCGGATGGCCATCAATTGAAAGAAGCACGTCTCCGCTCTTCAGAATGCCATCAGACGGACCCGCTGCCACCACGGAACTCACGAGCACGCCGCGATCGTCATCTTGCAATCCGAGATATTTTCGTTGCGTTGGATTTTGCAGTTTCGCATAAGTGATCGCTAGATCGGGGTACTCGTCGTATTGGCCGTTGCTGATGTCTTTCAAAAACCGGTTGATCACGGGAGTCGGAATCATGTAGGCGACGCCCTGAGCGACGTCGCCGCTATAACCTTGAAATGCGACGCCGACGACTTTGCCGTCCTGCATAACCGGCCCGCCGCTGTTGCCCGGATTGATCTGAGCGCTGATCTGGATTGCCAAATGCTGGTCAACTGATGAATGCGTGTACAACTGGAAATCAACTCGCGACACGATCCCGGTCGTGACGGACATCCGTTCTCCGCCGATCGGATAACCATATGCCGATACGGTCGATTCCAGCGCCGGGATGCCGCCAAGTTTTAGCGGGACCATGTTTTTGAAAAAATCTTTCGCGGCCACGGTGACCACCGCCAGATCGCAATCGTTGGCGATGAATTGCACTTGCGCGGGATATTTATTCGGATCGCCGTCGCGCTCGACCGTGATATAGCGGCTGTTCGCGACGACATGTGCATTTGTTATGATGCGGTTGCCGCTGATTACAAACCCTGCGCCGACGCCGCGCTGGAGCGAGCCGGCATTCCATGGGGCCTTGTAATCGGGATCCACCGACGTGGCTGTGATTCGGACGAGGCTTTTTTGGACCGGCCCGTTTGGTTTTGGTGGGGCCATAGGCACCGGCACGGGAACCACCGCCTGGCTTGGAGGAGTCGATCGCGACAGGCCCGGATGTTCGGCGGGGACCTGCGGTTCACCGGGGGGCGCCCCCGGTGTTTCCTCTTGGGCGCGCACAAAAGGCGCGAACAGCAAAGCAGCGTAGCAGATGATCAAAATTCGTTTCATGGACGGAAAGGCTCGAAAGTTAAACAGCCTTAAAGAAAATCAATATGGCGGATTTCAAATTGCAACTGGTCTTTCGGCCACATACTGACACGGCACAGCCGTTGCGCGTTCAAATCATGAAGAACCGGAGCGAGCTATGTCTGCCGAAATAGTTCGTTCAACTCGGCCGAAGGCGCGTTATCGGCCAAAAGAGTGAATGTACCGTTTGCCTTAATGTCTTTTGCTGCGCGGGAGAAAGCGCCCCAGGCTGCCAACGCGAGACCCGAACCGACAGAGACACGTCGCACACCAAGGTCTGCGAGTCCGGATAATGTAAGCTGATGATTGAATCCAGAGACGAGGACGTTGACCGGTTTCGGCGCGACGGCATTTACGATCTGCGCGATTTCATCCGGATCACTGACCCCTGGCGCGTAGAGACAATCGGCGCCTGCTTCAGCGTATGCGGTGAGTCGGTCGAGTACGGTGTGTAGCGGATCAGGATCGCCGACCAGCCAGGCTTCGCAGCGGCCGGTTAACACCACATCAGTTTTCGAAGCATCGATCGCCGAGCGCGCCGCTCTAATGCGTTCGATCGCGAGTTTCTTCTCATACAGCGGACAGTCGCTACGCCCAGTGCTGTCCTCGATAGATAATCCAGCAACGCCGGTCTCGACGCAGAGTCGCACAGTCGCCGCGACATCTTCAGGTTCATCCGCGTAGCCGGCGTGGAAATCTGCATTTACCGGTAATGTGGTTGCGTTCACAATCTCGCGGATGTGCGCGAGCATGTCGTCACGTGGAATACCGCCATCAGGTTTGCTGCGTGAAAAAGCGAATCCTGCCGAAGTGGTGGCGAGCGCTTTGAACCCAAGGCGTTCGAGATAAATCGCGGTGCCGATGTCCCATGGGTTTGGAAGCACGAAACAGCCTGACTCATGCAGCGCGCGAAATTGTGCGGCGAGAGAGAAATTCTGTAGAGGCGTCATGCCGCAGCGTAGGCGAATCCACGCCGCGCGGCCAGTGTCGGCGATTGGCCGTACAAAATTTGTAGGGCAGCCGCTTCGGCTGCCAAGGGATTGAATCGGCAAGCGGTGCGCTTGCCCTACAATTAGGCCATCGACTTCCCGGAAGATTTCGACCTTGCGTCGCTAGCTTTCCAGATCTGCCGCAATGGACCGTCAACGCCGTAGATCGGATCGTAATCGGGAATTGGCAGAGCTGCGATGGTGCGATCGGATTTTGGCCGTTCGCCAGGCAAACCCCGAAGCAAATCCCACTGGCGTCCATCCGGGTAAGCTCCCACAACGTTAAAATCCGGACTCGCGCCGATGTTGTGATGCGCGACACCAGCAGGAATGAGAATGACGTCGCCGGCGCGGACCTCGACAGTCTGACTGTGCTCGCCGCCGAGTCGCAGTCTTGCGGAGCCGTTATAGACACCGAGCGCTTCGTGTGCCGTGCTGTGATAATGAGCGAAAGAATAGACGCCGTTCCGCCAGGAGTTGCGCCAATCGTTCTGAGCGAATCCGCGCTCAAAAACGGAAGCGCGATCCTGCGCGTCCGCTGTGATTGCCGCCCGATACAATAGCACAGGCAAAACGCTGCCCGGATAAACGCCGTCGTCGTTAAAATGCAACTGCTCCGGCTGGACGATCTCTTGCTTCTCAGCCATCGGGAAAGCACTCATAAATTCCACGGGAATATCGCGCGAGCGAAAAACACCGGTCGTATTTAGTTAAATCCATCGCAGACAATTGCGCGTTGCTTTTGCGACTGTCGCGCGCACGCCGCACAACTCAGTATTGATGCGGTCAGAACTCATCTCAAAATCGCGTTGTCATGTTGAGCGAAGCGGAACATCTCTGGTCTATTCCCATTTGGCAAATGGGTCCACAATTGATCTGAGATTCTTCGCTTCGCTCAGAATGACATTACGGATGGCTTCTATGCAAAAACCGGAAGGCGTATCTCAATTGGTCGAACATCTTTTTCGCCGTGAGTCGGCAAAAATGGTGGCGACACTGACCCGGATTTTCGGGATTGAGCATTTGAACCTGGCCGAAGATGTCGTGCAGGAGGCGCTGGGACGCGCATTGCAGACATGGCCATACCGCGGCATCCCCGAGAATCCTTCCGCGTGGATCATGCGTGCGTCACGCAATCTCGCACTCGACGTGCTCCGGCGAGAAAAAGTTTTTCGCGGAAAGGAAGCGGAAATCGCGCGTCTTATCGAGGCCGGCGGATCTTCCGCATCTCAATCGGTAAGCTTTTCAGAAAACGAAATCGCAGACGACCGGCTACGGATGATGTTTGTATGCTGTCATCCGGTCATTCCTCCCGAGGCGCAGGTCGCTTTAGCGTTGAAAACGCTCTGCGGTTTCAGCGTCACCGAGATCAGTCGTGCTTTCTTGACCACTGAAGCGGCGATTGCCAAACGAGTGACACGCGCAAAACAAAAGATCCAGGAGGCGCACGTCCCATTTGAGATCCCCGTCGGCGACGAGTTGGGACGGCGACTCGAGAGCGTACTGCAATCGCTCTACCTTCTTTTTAACGAGGGCTACAAAGCATCAAGTGGCGACAAACTGGTTCGAGAAGAGCTGTCTCACGAAGCGATCCGTCTCACCGAATTACTGGCACAACATCGCGCTGGAAATCAGCCAAAGACGCACGCGCTGCTGGCGTTGATGCTCCTCAATGCTGCCCGCACCCAGGCGCGTGAAGATAATCAAGGAAACCTGCTTCGACTTGAAGAACAAGATCGTACGCGCTGGGATCAGACGATGATTGCGCGTGGCATGTCGCGCCTGCACGAATCGGCGACAGGTGGCCAGGTCAGCGAATATCATCTTCAAGCCGGGATCGCTGCGTGCCATGCGACTGCAGTCGATTATCAATCGACCGAGTGGGCGAGGATTCTCTCGCTCTACGATCGATTGGCTGAATTTGATGATTCGCCTGTGGTTGCGCTCAATCGCGCCGTGGCAGTTGCAAATGTTCACGGGCCGCACGCGGGATTGAAAGCAGTGCGCGCCATAAAGGACCGCGAGAAACTAGCTTCGTATTACTTGTTCTATTCTGTAGTGGGCGAACTTGAGATGCGATTGAACAACCGTGAAACCGCGGCCGAACAATTCCGTAAAGCATTTGAACTCGCGGAAACGAAATCGGAGCGAGCGTTTCTTTTAAAACGGCTAGAAAAGTCCAAAGAAATTTCCGAAGCCAGGCCAACGGCCTGAGCCATCGTAGCCGAGGGCACTGCCCTCGGATCATCGTGATCGATCGGAATTCGCCCTGAAAGGGCAATCCAACTCAATCCCACAGATATCGTTCATCGTACGGCGCTCGGTATTTTTTCAGAATCCGCAAGTATTCCTGCTGGAACGTCTGCTCTTTGTGATGTTCTTCTTGGTCTAGAATGTATTTCCTTACCGCTTCAAAGTGCGACCGGGCTTACACTGAAAAGCCCGTAGCCATCCTGCCAGTGAAAATCGGGCACGCCCAACGTCTTGATGAATTTGGACGAATCCTTCTTGAGAATCTCAACGACCTTAGCCGTCGGAAATTTTTTTGTAAGGTTGCAGAGAACATGAACGTGATCAGCCACGCCACCAATCGTGATTGAATTACATTCCAGATTCTGAAGAATTCGTGATTGATACGCCCATACCCGTTCGCGAATGTTTTGGATCAGTCACGGACGGCGTTCTTTAGTCGAAAAGATGATGTGGGCGCTGAGAACGTGTAGCGATTGCGGCATAGGGTTCGGATGGTCGTATAGTTTGGTTTGCCCTTACAGGGTGAATATTTTCAATCAAAAACCGAGGGCGTTGCCCTCGGCTAGAATGGTTGAGGCCGTTGGCCTGATGATGCCCATAGTGCCGGCGGAAGTTTTCGAATTTATTTGGTCGCAATGTCCTGAACTGGATTGCTCGTTCGTCGTATCTCTGACAAACCTAAAATCACACAGAAAGGCAAACCATGAGCAAGTCAGAGAAGAAACAAGATGCAAGCATTACCTGGTTTGAAATCCCAGCCGACAATCCAGAACGCGCCAAGGCGTTTTACAGCGATCTGTTTGGCTGGAAAATCAATCCATTTCCCGGCACCGGCGATTACTGGCATATCGATACCGGGGGCGCAGACGATAGTCCGGACGGCGCGCTAAAGAGGCGTAAAGACCCGCAAGAGCCAGTCGTCAACTACGTCAGCGTGAATTCGGTGGATAAGTTCGCTGATAAAATTTCGAAACTCGGTGGAATAATCTGCATGGCCAAAACGGCTGTGCCGCAGATGGGTTATTTCGCGGTGTGCCAGGATCCCGAGGGTAACCCCTTTGGCCTTTGGGAGAGCGATCCGGCTGCAGCTTGAGAAAATAAATTGTCCAATCTGGGTCGCTCGTTCGTCGTAGTTTTGAACCGATAAAAAATCAACAAATCAACTCTCAATAAAAAATAATATGAATACGCAAAATCAGAATGGATACATGCTGTTTTACCGAAGCAGCGAATGGTACAAGACGCTCTCACAGGACGAGCTGCAGAAACTTATCAACCAGAACAAAGCCTGGTTCGAAAGATTGACTGCGCAGGGCAAAGCCAAACCTGGCCGTGCGCTGGAACGCACAGGCGTGACCGTTTCTGGCAAAAACGGACGGTTCGTTATGGACGGACCCTTCGCCGAATCTAAAGAAGCGATTGGCGGATATCTGACGTTGGATGTCGGAACGATCGAAGAAGCCATTGCTATAGCGCAGAGCAGCCCGGGGCTCGCTTATGGCGGGTCAATTGAAGTGAGGCCACTAGCCGAAGAATGTCCGCTGGACATCCGCGCGCGTGAATTAGCTCGAGAAGAACAGTTGGTAAACGTTTAACAAGAGTTAACTCTCAACAATCACTTAGAAAATATGAACACACAAAATCAGAATGGATACATGCTGCTGTTTCGCGGAAACGACTGGACTAAGAGTCTCTCGCCCGAGGAAAAACAAAAAGTAACAGATCAATGGATGACCTGGTTCAAGCGGCTAACAGATGACGGCAAGGCCATCGCCGGCAATCCGCTTGAGCGCGAAAGCAAAATCGTTTCGGGGAAAAATCGCGTGGTCTCGGACGGCCCGTTTGCGGAATCGAAGGAAGCGATCGGCGGCTATTTTCTGCTCGACGTTGCCAGCTTCGACGACGCGATCGCAATCGCACGGGAATGCCCCGGATTACCATACGGTGTGCAGGTGGAAGTGAGGCCGGTGGCGGGCGAATGTCCGCTCGCGAGCGAACTTAAACATGAGGCGCAGTTCGCGAACGTATAACGCGAGCCAGCCGGAGAATCTCTCGTAGCTCACTACGGTGACCCAGTTGTTATACTTCTTCCGAAAAAGCACCTAAACGCTTACCCCCCGACTTGGGGCAGAGCGTCGGGACGAAAATTGGAGCACAAGTAAACAAAAGGAGCAAAGAAATGAATCGTGTTACTCACTTTGAAATTTACACCGACGACCCACAAGCGATGCAGCCGTTTTACCAAGACGTCTTCGGCTGGAAGTTCAACAAATTCGAAGGCGGCCCGATCGAGTATTGGCTTGTTATGACGGGCGACGACAAAGAGCCGGGAATCAATGGCGGGATGACTCGGCCCCGAGAAGGTCAAAGTCCAGGCACGTTAAACACCGTAGCGGTCAAGTCTCTGGATCAAACGATGAAGAAGATCGAGCAGCGCGGCGGAAAAATCTGCGTGCCGAAGATGGCCATCCCGAAGGTTGGCTGGCTCGCTTATGCGACAGATCCGGGCGGCAACGTCTTTGGAATTATTGAGCCGGATACGAACGCCAAATAAACGAAAAGGGAAAGATTATGACAGCAAATACTATTCGACTTCACCGCGTCCTTCGAGCGACGCCGGAAAAAATCTACAAGGCATTCCTCGATCCAGACGCCATGGCCAAATGGCTTCCGCCTAACGGATTCACGGCCAAGGTACACAAGATGGATGCCAAAGTTGGCGGCACTTACAAAGTGTCGTTCACGAATTTCACCACCGGCAAGAGTCATTCCTTCGGCGGGACGTACGTAGAATTGACTCCGCACGAACGGATTCGCTACACGGACAAATTCGACGATCCGAATCTGCCTGGCGAGATGCAGACGACGATCACGTTGGCGAAGGTTTCCTGTGGAACTGACTTGAACATCGTGCAGGAGGGTGTGCCCGCTGTTATTCCCGCCGAAGCGTGCTATCTCGGCTGGCAGGAGTCGCTCGCGTTTCTTGCGAAACTAGTCGAGCCCGAGATTCCAGATTAAAGCGACAGACGGATTCACCACTCAATCACGGTGCTGGCCCACGTAAGGCCGCCACCGAACACGACCATCAGGACGTAATCGCCGCGCTTGATGCGCCCGGTGCGATTCGCTTCATCGAGCGCAATCGCAACAGCGGCAGCAGAGGTATTGCCGTATCGATCGAGGTTCACGAACATTTTGTCCCGCGAAATGCCGAGTCGATCGGCGATCGCTTCCATGATTCTTAAGTTTGCCTGATGCGGAATGACGCAGGCGATGTCTTCGATGGTAAGCCCGGCCAGGTCGAGTGCTTTTTTGGCCGCGTTCAACATCGCGATGACAGCCTGTTTGTACACTTCCTTGCCGGTCATGTGGATTGTGACAAGATTCATGTCCGCGTTTTCGCGCGTGATCGGGCAACGCGATCCGCCGCCCGGCATAAACAAGATATTGGTGTACCGGCCGTCGCTTCCGATGTGGGTGCTGATTATGCCATGAGGACTGCCCCGATGGCGCAGAACAGCTGCGCCAGCGCCGTCGCCAAACAGCACGCACGTATTGCGATCGGTCCAGTTAGTGATTGAGGTCAACTTGTCCGCGCCGATCACAAGAACGGTGTCGTATGTGTGCGAAGTGATGAATTGCTGTCCGATTTCTAATCCGAAAATAAAACCGGCGCACGCCGCGGAAATGTCGAGACAGGCAGCGTTCGTCGCCCCGATCTTTTTCTGAACGAAGCAGGCTGTGGCCGGGAAAAGCATGTCGGGCGTAGCCGTCGCCACAAGGATGAGATCGATTTCCTTCGGCGAAATCTTCGCCTGCTCCATGGCGTTCAACGCTGCTTTCGTCGCCATGTCGCTCGTGTTTTCGTCCTTTGCGGCCATGCGGCGTTCTTTGATGCCGGTGCGAGTCGTGATCCACTCGTCGCTGGTATTTACCATGCGCGAGAGATCCTCGTTCGTCAGAACCTCCTCAGGCACGTAACTTCCCGTGCCGACGATTGATACTGTCCGCAACGTCTTATGAGAGCGCGGGTTCGAGCGGGGCTGTCGTTTCATGATACCGGCGAATTTCCTCGACGATATGCGGGTTCACTTGCTGTTCAATGGACTCGCCGGCGACGCGCAGCGCGTTCTTGACCGCCAGCGGCGTGCTTGCGCCGTGCGCAATGATGCAAATGCCGTTTACCCCGAGAAGAGGACTGCCGCCGTACTCTTCATAATTCGTTTTGTCCTTAATCGTCCCGATGGCATTCTTCGCGAGGAATGCGCCGACTTTTCGCATCCGTGTGCGCATGAGCTCGTGCTTGAGCCATTGAAACATCGCTACCGCGATCGATTCGCACGTTTTTAAGATAACGTTGCCGACGAATCCGTCGCATACGACAACCTCAACCGGATTTTCAAAGAGATGGCGGCCTTCTATGTTTCCAACGAAGTTGAGCGAACTTGGTTTCAGCATCTTGAATACTTCCTTGGTCAGTTCGGTGCCTTTAACGTCCTCGTCGCCAAGCGAGACCAAGCCAACGGTCGGATTCTTGTAATGCAGAACGTGCCGCGAATAGACCGAGCCCATGAACGCGTATTGAAGAAGATGTTCCGGGCGCGCATCGATATTCGCGCCAGCGTCGATTAAAACGAAGACGTTCGTTTCGGTCGGAAGCACGGCCGCGATACCGGGCCGATCGATTCCTGGCAATGTGCGAAGTTTGATGGTGCTCGCAGCAACAGCTGCGCCTGTGTGTCCGGCGCTCACTACGGCGTCCGCATCACCGCGCTTTATCAGATCGACAGCGCGGCTGATTGAAGAATCTTTTTTTCGCCGAACGGCGGTCCAGGCGCGATCGCTCATGTCGACGACCTGAGTGGAATGCACGATGTCGATCCGCGAATCGTTGCACTGGTGTTTGCGCAACTCGTTTTCGATCTTGGCCGAATCTCCGACCAGATAGAGCTTAGTAATTTGTTTGTAATCACGCAGCGCCATAACGGCGCCGGCAACGAGGTTAGGCGGGCCAAAATCACCGCCCATCGCATCGAGGGCGATCTTCATCGGTGCGAAAGTTTGCGAGGTAAACCGATTGATTGCAAAGCGAAATT
Organism: Candidatus Udaeobacter sp.; assembly: GCA_036488345.1. Taxonomy (GTDB): domain Bacteria; phylum Verrucomicrobiota; class Verrucomicrobiia; order Chthoniobacterales; family UBA10450; genus Udaeobacter. Next base: position 13,575 of record DASXHS010000107.1, on the reverse strand, counting down.
TGTAGCCGCTTCGCTGCGCGAAGCGTTGCTGGAGCTTACGTCGTCCACAGGGCGACGGCTACCGTTACTTGCCTTCCAACGTCAAGACCTGCCGGCCACGGTAATAGCCGCACGATGGGCAGGCGATGTGCGATGGCAGGCTGCTTCCGCACTGCGGACATTTGTTGAGCTGCGACGCGTGCCAGTGGTTTGCTGCTTTCCGCGTGCGCAATCGCATCTTTGATGTTTTGCGTTTTGGGACTCCCATGACAGGCGCTTACCAAAGCATCAATCGTCGGAATTACAACCGGCGCCTGCGTAATTCGTGAAACCGCTAAAGCGGTTAAATCGGGGCCGGTTCAACGGTTCAGCTTTCAAGCTTCAGTTTATCCAACGCGCTCCAATCCGGTTTCCGGTTGGCATTCTGTTCTTTGATTGTCAGCTGTCTGGCATTACAAACACGACCACCATCTCTGTCGCAATGCGGATGTGCCGGTAAGTTCAACAACAGGTCCTCGCGCACGAAGGGCATCAGATCGACCGTCTCCGGCCCGTTTAACTCCGTGTGCACGGCGAATGCGGGCACTAGAATCTCATGCACAAACTTTTCCAGACACGATACGCAACGCAGTTCAACTGGTTGCGACAACGAGCCGTTAGCCCACAGCCCGCCGTCAGCAACGCCGACGTCGATGTCGTAATGCAGAGGGCCGGCGCACTGAATGTCCTCCGCTGCCAGGTCTTGGATCGGACAATCCTCTTCCCCGCTGAGATGCAAACCTTGGGACGGGATTTGTTTCAGGTGTACTTTCATGAGCTAACCCTCCAAATTTCATTGGCTAAATTTCCCACTCAGTGCTTTGACCACGCAATCCGGAACAAAATTTGCGACATCCCCGCCGAGCCTGGCGATTTCCTTTACGATGCGCGAGCTGAGATAAGTATATTCCTCCTTCGGCATTAGGAATATCGTTTCTACCGCCGCGTTTAGATTTCGATTCATTAACGCCATTTGAAATTCGAATTCAAAATCGGACACCGCGCGTAAACCCCGAATCACTGCTCTCGCGTTTTGAGCGCGGGCGAATTCGACCAGTAACCCGCTAAACTCGGCGATCCGTACGTTCTCTATTTGACCGGCGGTCTCCCGCAGTAAATCCAAGCGTTGCTCGAGGGAGAAAAGCGGCTGCTTCTCGTCATTATGCGCGACTGCCACCACGACCTCGTCGAATAGTTTTCGCGCGCGCTCAATCACATCCAAGTGGCCGTTGGTCACCGGATCAAAGCTGCCGGGGTAAATTGCCCGTCGCATTTGCGAAAATTCGCAGAGGAATGGGTAAATGAAAAGCCGAATGGCGACTGACCGGTTCAATACGGTGAAGCCGTTCGTTACGTTTGCAACGGTTGCTTAAAGCGAATGAAACATCACATTGCGATTAACTTCGATGCGCGATTCATCGCCTTACAAAAGCATTGCTGTAGCGACAACGTTTTCGCCTCGGTTCAAGCACGTTCTTGCTGAAGCGAAACGGATCCGCGACCGCTTTGGGGCCGAACTTCATCTGATCTATGTAGGCACACGGAATCAGGAAACGCCGGGGAAATTTAGTGATGTGCTCGCGGAACTGGAGCTGCCAGTTGATTCGCCGATCCATTATGAAGAGGGCGATCCCGCCGAAGCGATCCTGGCAGCACTTACTAGGGAAAACATCGATGTGCTCGTGGCCGGTGCGCTGGAGAAGGAGGTCGTGTTACATCCGTTTCTGGGAAACGTCGCACGTCGCCTGGTGCGAGACGCGAACTGTTCAGTGATGCTATTCACGCATCCGAAAAAAAAGCCGAAACCCCTGCGCAGAATCGTGTTCGTTGCGGACCAGTCACCGCAGGGATTGGTGGCATTGAAAACGACGCTGATGCTGGCGGAAGCAGAATCGTGCGAGCGACTGTACGTGATTGGAATCGTCACTGCGTTTGATGACGCAAGAGCTTCGATCGCCAGCGAAGCCACCGGAACTGAAACGGATAAGCCGAACCAGACAGACGAAGACCCGCTTGAAGAGTTCGTTTTATCAGCCGGCGCGACTGAAGTTCCAATTGAGACGCGCTTCATCAGGGGCGCCACGGGCCTCGCTGCATCCGATTTTGTACGCTCGGTGGAGGCCGATTTGCTTGTTGTGCCGCTAATGAAGAGTTCCGGGGAAGTTCAGCGACTGCCGAGCAATATTGCTTGGGTTAGCGACGTGATTCCGTGTAATCTTTGGATCGTCCGCTAAAGGCCCGGCCTGTCATTCCGAGCGAAGTCGAGGAATCCCGCGGCAAAACCTAAGAATGACTTCACGGGATCCTTCGACTCCGCTTCGCTTCGCTCAGGATGACTGGTGCAAGTAAATCGATTTACGATCCCGCAATGAGTGACGCGCCGGAATTTCAACCGTACGGTTTGCCGCATCTGACGGTGATTTTTGTCACCATCGTACTGCCGTTTGCGCTTGCTGCAGTGGTACGGCGCACACGATCGCAGCGGATCGAGCGGGTGATCATCGCTGGATTGTCAGCGGTGCAGATCTTGAACTACCTGGCTTATCTGATTTTCATCCGCAGCCGCGGCCTGGTGGATTGGCGGCACATGTTGCCGATGCAAATGTGCGACTGGGGCATTGTCGTCGTGATTGTGGCAATGTGGACGGGACACCAGCGGTGGTTTGAGGTTGCGTATTTCTGGGGGATTGGCGGCACGCTGCAAGCCGTCCTTACGCCGAATCTGCCTTATGGCTTTCCAGACTGGCGGTTCATTAGTTTTTTCACGTCGCACTGCGGCATCATCGTCGGCGTGGTTTTCCTGATGCTGACACGCGGCTATCGGCCATACCCAACTTCCGTTGTGCGCGTGTGGTTGTGGTCGGAGTTCTATTTCCTGGTTACGTTAGCCGTTGATAAGCTCACTGATTTTAACTATGGATTTCTCCTGCATAAACCTGAGGCATTTTCGATTTTGAGTTTTCTCTCCGATTCGTGGCCGCTGTATATCTTGCAAATGCACGGAGTGGCATTGCTATTTTTTCTCGTGCTCTACGCGCCGTTCGCCATTTTTGATATAACGAAAAGAGGATTAATCCGGAAAGAAGGCCAGGAAGCGACTCTTTAGACGTTCATGGCCAAAACGAAACCATTGCGGGTCGGGAAAGTGTCGATTGGCGGTAAGCGCCCCGTCTTTATTCTCGGCCCGTGCGTCATTGAGTCGGAGAAATTTGTCTGGCGGATGGCGAGGAAGATTGCCCAGGCGTGCGCGTCTGAGGAAGTCGATTTCATTTTCAAAGCCTCCTATGACAAGGCGAACCGTACTTCTGTCCGTTCGTTTCGCGGAATCGACGTACGCGAAGGTTGCGATATTCTCTCGGACATCGGGCGCGAGCTGAAGATTACAGTGACAACCGACGTTCATTCCGCGAGTGAGGCCGAGATTGCCGGGAAGAAGATCGACATGTTGCAGATCCCGGCGTTTCTCTGCCGGCAAACGGATCTGCTCCGTGCCGCTGCGCAAACCGGTCGTGCGATTAACGTAAAAAAGGGGCAGTTCCTCGCGCCGTGGGATGTGCGAAACATCGCCGAAAAACTGATCGCCTTCGGCAACGCACGATTCTGTTTCACTGAACGCGGCACTACCTTTGGGTATAACAACCTCATCGCCGACATGCGCTCACTCTACTGGATGCGTGACGCCGGTTATCGCGTCATTTTCGATGCGACACATTCCGTGCAAAGGCCCGGTGGGGCGGGGGATTCGACGTCTGGCGACGGCAAATTAGCTCCGGTGTTGGCGAGGGCCGCAATGGCTGCCGGGTGTGATGGAGTCTTCATGGAGGTACATGAAAATCCGGCTCGGGCCTTGTCCGACGGACCGAATCAGGTCCGGCTAAACGATTTGCCGAAGCATCTGCGCATGTTAAAGGCTATCCATGCTGTGGTTTCAGGTAGGGGCGATTGACGTTAATCTCGCAATCAGCCAGCGGAGACCAACGAGATTGCCGATTGTGAATCGTACTTCCCGGTACTGGTTCTTCGCGATTTTTTGGTTGGCAGTCGTGCTTGGCGTCTCAAGTTTGGCGCCTTATGCGTTGGCTCAATCAAAGGGTCGCAAAGGAAAGCCTCCCGCGAAATCGGGGCAGGGTTCCTCTCCTGATGATCAAAGCCTTACGAATATTCCACTGCCGATCGGCCACGAAGCCAAAGGACTTGTGTTGCCGGATTTCGACGCCGAAGGACATCTGCGCGGAAAATTCGAAGCAGGAACCGCCCACCGAATCGACCAGGAACACGTCGCCTTTCAACAGCTCAAAATTACAACTTACACACCGGAGGATCAGCCGGACTTAAGAATCGACATGAGCACATCCGTGCTTGATTTGAAAACGCGTATTTTGAGCTCAAAAACGCGCACCACGATCCAGCGCGCGGATTTTAATATTGTTGGCGATTCCGTGGAGTTCGATACGAACTCGAAGACTGGTCGATTGATAGGAAACATAAAGATGGTGATCACTGACAAATCCCATCTGACCGCTAAACCCAGTCCTAAAGAATGAAAAAATTAGCGGTGCTGGTTTTGATTGTGTGCGTGATCGCCGCGCGAGAGCCTGGGCAGATTTCCGCTGCACCGGCGGCCTCCCCTTCGCCGACGAAAACAGAGAAGCCGGCAAAGCCGAAAGCGAAAAACAAAGACAAAAAGAAAGATGACAAGCCATCCGGGACGAACCTATTTGGACCAGGGGCCGCAGGGGACCAATCCAATGGACCGACAACGACGCAAATCTATTCCGATGAGGCTTTTTTTGATTCAACCAAGAACATGGGCATCTTTACCGGTCGTGTGAAGGTAATCGATCCGCGTTTCAATCTTCAATCTGACAAATTGACAGTGTTCATTACAAAGGGAGAAAACCAGAGTCTGGAGAGAGCGGTTGCCGAAGGCAATGTTGGCCTCATTCGCGACCGGCCTGCCGCGAATGGCAGCCCTCCGACCCGTGCTATCGGTCGCTCCGATAAGGCTACCTACACAGCCTCCACCGGTGATGTTGAGTTAGTGGGAACACCGCGCGTCCAAGAGGGACAAAACATGCACGTGGCAACCAGCCCCGATACGGTCATGGTGATTAGTCAGAATAGTCAGCTGCGGACGCACGGGCCCAGTCGTACTGAAATCGTCCAGCAGCCAAACGATCAAAAAAAGGGACAAGCAAATCCCTCCCAGACACCAGGCGCCCCCCAGGCGCCACCCGCGCCCTCTCAGTCCGTGCCCGCAGCAGCCTTGCCGACACCATGATCAGCCAAACTGCGCCTGTTTCCATTCCGCAACGACCTTCGTCGGTCGCGCCGAAGGTCGAGACCGTTCTTTCCACGGACCAATTGGTGAAGATTTACGGCGGCCGGGCAGTGGTGGACGGGGTGAACATGCACGTGCATGCGAATGAGATCGTTGGACTTCTCGGGCCGAACGGAGCTGGAAAGACCACTAGTTTTTACATGATCGTCGGATTGGTCAGGCCAAACAGTGGTCGCGTAATTTTCCGCGACACCGATGTGACGGATTACCCGATGTACAAGCGCGCCCGGCTCGGCATGGGTTATCTGCCGCAGGAAGAATCGATCTTTCGCAAAATGACGGTCGAACAAAACATCATGGCAATTTTGGAGACGCTTTCGATGAGCAAAGCCGAGCGGCGGAACCGTTGCGATCAGTTGCTGCACCAGTTTGGGATTGAGCGAATTGCAAAAAACACTGCGCTGACATTAAGCGGCGGCGAAAAACGGCGTTTAACCATCGCCCGTTCGCTGGTCACTGAGCCGAAGTTGTTGATGCTGGACGAGCCGTTCAGTGGCGTGGATCCCATTGCTGTTTATGACGTGCAACAGATTATCGTAAACCTTCGCAAATCGGGGTTGGCCATCATGATCACCGACCACAATGTGCGCGAGACTCTCTCCATCGTGGACCGTGCCTATCTGATTTTCGATGGGCGCGTCGAGAGCGAAGGCACCAAGGATTTCCTCATAAACGATCCGATCAGTCGCCAGCTTTATCTTGGGGAACGATTCAAGATGTAGATTCTTAGATTGCGCCCTAAGAAACCGCTCCTCTGGCTCAATCTAGTTTGTCTCGACGCCCCTCTCGTCGCCATTGCGTGGCAATGGCTTTTCGCCCGTTACTTGAATGTATCCGTGTCTGTGTGGGCTCGTGAGGCTCTGTTCCTGACAGCGTGGTTGATTTATTTGGTTGATCGGCTCGCGGACGCCCTTTCCTTGCAAGCGAATTCTCCGAGATCAGCGCGGCAACAGTTCTGTTTGCGCCATAAAGAACTCTGGCTCGGTTTGATCGCCGTTGTTGGTTTGGTCGACGCAGCAATTGTTCTCTTACGCCTTAATCGCGATGTTCTGATATCCGGTTCGTGTCTAAGCGGAATCGCTGTGGTATACCTCGCAGTCAATCATGCATTCAGCGAGGTGTGGGAAATAACTCCGCTGAAAGAGATCACAATCGGATTCTTGTTTTCGGCAGGGACGTTGCTTCTGCTGATCCCCAAGTTCGCAGCAATACCATCGACCGTAGGACGCTCATCGGCGCTGCTGGCCATGTTGCTTTTTGCCATTTTGTGTTCGCTCAATTGCATGAGCATCGCAGTATGGGAACGGGATCTGGATCGGGACCAACGGAAACATTCGATTGCTACCCGATGCCCAGGTATAGGCGTTCCAATTCGAGCTTTTTGCATCCTTGTGGCAGTGGCTGCTCTGTTGCTCGCGGCGGCCACTCCTTCACTCTTTCCGATTGCGATGTCGCTTTCCGTGGGCGCCACCCTGCTTGCGATTCTTCATTTCATCTCCGTTGGGCGCGATGAACGCACTGTACTGGCAGACTTGGTTCTACTGACGCCCGGCGCATTCTTTCTTGCTAAGTTTCTCTCGTGAGCTTTGATCGCCTTGCACCTCACTACCACTGGCTTGAAACGCTAGGATTCGGATTCGTCATGCAGAAAGCGCGAACGCGCTGGATCGAAACAGTCCCGCCGCCGAAGAGAGTGTTGACGGTCGGCGAGGGGACAGGCGATTTTCTGCGCACGTTCGTGCGCGTTCACCGCAATGCAGTCGTGGATTGTGTTGATACAAGCGCGCGAATGTTGCAGTCGGCGCGTCTGCACATCTCCGGTCCGGTTAACCGTGTAAGATTCTTCAACGAAGATATCCTCTCCTGGACGCCACTGGAATCCTACGATCTCCTCGTAACGAATTTTGTTCTCGATTGTTTTCCACGAGACGAACTCGAATTGGTTGTTGGAAAACTCGCTGGAGTTGCAACTCCCGGTGCATACTGGCTTCTGGCGGAATTTTGCATTCCAAAAACAATTTTTGCACGTACGCACGCAAAAATTTGGTTAGCGACTTTGTATTGGTTTTTTCGAACGACAACCGGCATTCGCGCGAAACGATTGGTCGATCCGACGCCTGAACTGCAGGCCAACGGATTTGTCTGCCTCAAGCGATCGGAATGGCGGCTGGGCCTTATCAAATCCGAGCTCTGGCAAAAGACGCGAACACAGATAAGTCGCGACGGTATCCGTCGTGATTGAGTTGACTCGATGTGCCTCTTCCCTAAGATTCGTTGAAGGCAATGGAGTTTGCCTTCTGTGCCGAAAGCTTTTGGGACAGAAAACCGCGTGAGCTGATGACTCCTTCGAAGCACGAAGGAGTTTTTTTATGCTCAGTTATATTTTGGTAATGCTTGGCGGCGCGCTTGGGACTGGAGCGCGATTCTGGATGTCGGGATTCATTGCTGAACGCGGCGGTGAGTTTTTCCCACTAGGCACTCTTGTTGTGAATGTTAGCGGTTCGTTCGTCATCGGGTTCTTCGCAGCGTTTACCGACGCGGAAGGACCTGTTCTTGTGTCGCCGCGATTTCGGCAATTTTTCATGATCGGTTTGTGCGGCGGTTACACAACGTTTTCATCGTTCAGCTTACAAACACTCAATTTCGCTCGTGATGGAGATTGGTTGAAGGCGCTGCTGAACACAGCGCTGTCGTTCGGTTGTTGCCTCGCAGCCGTATGGCTCGGGCGCGTTCTCGCTCTTATGCTGCTGCCAAAATAGAAACAACATATGCAAATTCCCCAAGACGCGGTCCTGCTACGGATTTTTATCGGCGAAAGCGATCGCTATGGCCATCAGCCATTGTACGAGGCGATCGTTTTGAAGGCGCGCGAGATGCAGATGGCCGGCGCAACGGTGTTGCGCGGCCCGATGGGATTTGGACAATCAAGCCATTTGCATACGGCAAAAATTCTTCGCCTGTCCATGGACCTTCCAATCGTGATTGAGATCGTGGACTCCGAAGAAAAAGTGAACGCATTCCTGCCTGTGCTTGATGAAATCATCGGCGGCGGTTTGGTCACCCTCGAAAGAGCCAAGGTGATTCGCTACCAGGGCCAGGAAAAAAAGTAATCAATCGAGCCGCAATCTCGCGCTCAGCTGTCGCCTGCCGAAAACGGCAGCGATAAGACGTGATGCAGATTGGAAATTGCGGGTATTCAAGCTAGAAGTTACGTCTGATGGCGGAAGAATCCGGGACGCAAACGATTACATCCTCAAGCGATCAGCAGAAGAGCGTCCCAATTATCACTGTCGAGGGCTTCTACAATTCGCACGCCGAAAAGCTGCACATGAAGCTCGAGGGTCCGCGCGTGGGGTTTCATCGAAAAATTCGAGAGCCGACTATCAATAGACCTGGACTCGCGCTGTCGGGGTTCGACACCTATTTCGCCGAGAAACGTGTGCAGGTGCTGGGCGCGGCAGAACATTCTTATCTGAAAAGTTTACCTGCCGGAGTGCGCATCGAGCGGTTTCGTAGCTTATGCAAACACAAAATTCCGTGTCTTGTGATGTCGCGCGGATTTCACCTCGCACCGGAGTTGCTGAGTGTCACCGGCGAGGCAAAAATCGCGGTGTTCCGAACTCCAATGATTACAATGAAGTTTATCAACGCTGCAACGATCGCTCTCGAGATGGATTTCTCGCCAACGGTTACGGAATTCGGCAGCATGGTGGATATTTTGGGTATTGGCGTGTTGATCCGCGGCGCAAGCGGCATCGGAAAAAGCGAATGTGTGTTGGGGTTGATTGAGCGCGGCTACAGTCTTGTAGCTGACGACGTCACGCGCATCACGATGCAGGAGGGGCGTGAACTCATGGCCACGGCGCCAGAAATGACGCGCAATCACATGGAAGTGCGCGGGATTGGTATCATTGATGTGGCAAAGGTTTTCGGCATTGGAAGCATTCGAGTAGAAAAACGCCTCGACCTCGTTGTCACGTTAAAGGAGTGGGGGGACGTCGAAGAGGTCGACCGAATCGGACTTGACCGGGAATTTTATGAAATTCTCGGACTCAAAGTACCGCACGTGACCATTCCGGTGCGACCCGGACGCGACATGGCGCGGTTGATCGAGGTCGCTGCGATGGACGAAAAGTTGAAAGGCATGGGACAGAACGCAGCCGTTGACTTCAATGCAAGGCTGCTTCGGTTGATGGAGCAGAAGAGGGCCACGTAATGGGATTGTTGTATCGCAAAGGTAGCCGCCCTACAGCGGCGCAGAAGATCGAAAAGGAGGTTACAATCGTGAACCGGCTTGGGCTGCATGCGCGCCCGGCTGCGATGTTTGTGCGCATTGCCAGTCGGCATCGCGCGGAGGTCTGGGTGGCGAAGGAAAGCGAAGAGATAAATGGCAAAAGCATTATGGGTCTAATGATGCTTGCCGCGGGGCAGGGCTCAAAGCTGCGTATCCGCTGCGACGGACCGGACGCTGACAAGGCGATGGAGGAGCTAGAGGAACTTATTAAAGCGGGATTCAACGAAGAGTGATTCGCCCGGCGCGCGATGTCACACAACCGACACCGCGAAGGACTTTCGTGAGTTTGACATTGGCCTTACTCTCGGAAGCGAATGAGCGACAACCCGGAAATCCCGTTTGAAGGAATTGGCGTTTCGCCCGGAGTCGCCTTCGGCAGAATTCATGTCGTCCGCGAGGACATGGATGAAGTGGTGCGTTACCAGATTGCGCCATCGCAGGTTACAGATGAAATCGGGCGATTCGAGGCAGGACTCATCCAAACTCGGATGCAGATTCTTGAGATGCAGCAGCGGATTGCCGAATCGATCGGCGCTAAAGACGCAGCGATTTTCGATGCGCACCTGTTGGTGGTCGAGGACCGCACACTGATTGATGAAGTTCTACGAAAGCTCAAGACCGATCTTTGCAACGTGGAGTGGGCGTTCCAGGAAGTGGCCACGCGCTACGCCGAGACGCTGAGCAAAATCGATGATCCGTATCTGCGCGAACGCGCACTCGACATTCAGGATGTTACGAAGCGAGTAATTCGCAATCTGCAGGGGAAAGCCCCCAAGACATTTCTTTCACTGAACCAGCCACACATTCTGGTTGCGCACAACCTGACTCCTTCGGACACGGCAAGCATGAATCGCGACAACGTGCTCGGGATCGCCACCGATGTCGGCAGTCGCACTTCGCACGCCGCGATTCTGGCCCGTTCTCTCAATATTCCGGCGGTGCTAGGTTTGCACGATATCACTGCAAAGCTCGAAACCGGTCAGCGCGTTCTTGTCGATGGGAGCGATGGGTGGTTGATCGTCAATCCGACGGCGGAAACGCTGGAGCGCTACAAGCAAATTGAATCGCGAAGGGCCAAAGTCACGGCGCAGCTGAAGCAACTGCGCGAGACGACCTCCATCACGCGCGATGGACGTCACATTGTTCTTTCTGCAAATATCGAGCTTCCGGCGGACGTCGATACGGTTGCAGCCAACGGCGCGGAGGGCATCGGACTTTATCGCACCGAGTTTCTTTATTTGAACCGCGAAACCCTGCCAAGCGAGGACGAGCAATACGAAACCTACCGAAAGGTTGCCGAGCGCGTACGTCCGAATCCGCTAATCATTCGAACTTTTGATTTGGGCGGCGATAAACTGGCTACTGGTGCAGCCGACATCGGCGATGAGTTGAACCCTTTCCTTGGCTGGCGCGCTATCCGGTTTTGTCTTGAGAATCAGGACATGTTTCAAACGCAGCTGCGCGCCATTCTCCGCGCCAGCACCGTGGGCAATGTAAAGGTCATGTTTCCCATGATCTCTGGCTTGGATGAATTGCGCCGCGCGATCGCCGTGCTCGAGGAATGTAAGCAACAGTTGCGCAGCTCAAAAATCGAAATGGCTGAAAAAGTCGAAGTTGGCGCGATGGTCGAGATCCCAAGTGCTGCCATCTGTGCAAACGCGCTTGCACGCGAGGTTAATTTTTTCAGTATTGGAACGAACGACCTCATTCAGTACGCGCTGGCAGTCGACCGGGTAAATGAAAAGGTCGCGTATCTGTACGAGCCGACGCATCCGGCAATACTTCGTTTGCTCAAGATGGTTACCGACGCTGCCCATGCGAACCATATCTGGGTGGGCGTTTGCGGTGAGATGGCGGGTGATGTCGCGCTGGTGCCGCTGTTGTTAGGCTTCGGGGTGGACGAACTCAGCGCATCAGCGACGCTGGTGCCGCGAGTCAAACGCGCTGTGCAAAGCCTGACCATCCCTGAATGCCGGGAGTTGGTCGAGCAGACATTGAAGCTCAACACTGCATCGGAAATTCTAGAGCGTTGCCTGCAACTGGCAGACAGTCGGTATGGCGATTTGCTCGGCTAAGCTCGAGCAGAATGAAGACACTGCGCGTAGCGCTACTCTTCCCCTTCAGGATCAGTCTTTAGTCCCTCTTCCTCCATTTTGCGCAGGACATCGCTCATATCGTCCACTTCGTCCCACACATCCTGGCTCACGTAAAGGGGCGCCTTCTGCTGGGTAGCCATGGCGATGCAATCGCTCGGACGTCCGTCTAACTCGATAATCTTTTTTTGCTGCAACTCGTTTTCGACCTGAATAATCATGCGCGCGTAATAAGTGGCGTTCTTCAGATCGTTAATGATCACGCGCTCGACTTTTGCGCCGAGCGCCGCGAGCAAATGCGCCATCAAATCATGAGTGAGAGGTCGCTCTTTAGTGATGTGGCGCATGAACATTGTGATGGCGCTGCCGACGGTCTGATCGACGTAGATGATGAAAACCTTCTCATTGTTGCCAAGGAACACAGCGCATCCACCACTCGTCGGTAAAACTGCCCGTACCTGCACCTCGATTACCGTCTTATTCATCGCGCAAACAGTACGTGGACGAAGAGGAAACTCAAGCTGTGCACCGGACGCCTCTCACTCATAATATATTTCATCGATAAGACGAAGATTTTCGCGGTACGAGCTTGAATGTTCTGCACGCTGATTAATATGCGCATTACGGTTGATACCGTGCTGCGCTACGACAATGAAATCAGAGTGGGATATCGAATCAGCCATCGCTACATACAACGTGGAGGGATGGGGCGAGGGCTATTTTACGGTCAACAGCTCCGGGAACGTCGAAGCGCGGCCGTTGAAGAACGATGGCGGTTCCATCGACTTGCTGGAAGTCGTCAACGAAGCGCGTGCTAGAAACCTCAGTTTTCCGTTGTTGATTCGGTTCCAGGATTTGCTCCGGCACAGGGTCGAAGCAATTAACCGCGCATTTCAAAGCGCGATCTCTGAGTTCGGCTATAAAAATCACTATCGCGGCGTTTTTCCGATTAAGGTCAACCAGCTGCGCGAAGTCGTCGAAGAGATCGTCGATGCAGGCGAACGATTTCATTTTGGACTCGAAGCAGGCAGCAAGCCAGAGCTAGTCGCCGCGCTTGCGATGCAAAAAGACCCCGAGACTTTGATCATCTGCAACGGCTACAAGGATCCTGCTTTCATTCGCATCGGGTTGCTCGGTCGTAAACTAGGCAAACGGGTCGTCATCGTCGCAGAAAAGCTGGAAGAGGTTGAGCAAATCATCCGCGCGTCGAAGGAGGTTGGCGTCGAGCCTTGGATTGGAATTCGTGCGCGCTTACACAGCAAAGGCTCCGGCAAATGGTCGCCGAGCGGCGGCGAGAATGCCAAGTTCGGCCTCGACACGACGAATCTGGTTGCTGCGAGTCAGATGTTAAAGGACGCCGGCCTGGCGCATTGCCTGAAACTTGTCCATTTCCATGTCGGATCGCAAGTGCCGGACATTTCGACGATCAAACGCGCAGTTCGCGAAGGCGCCCGATATTACGCAAAGCTGTCAAAACTTGGACACGAACTTGGTTATCTCGACGTGGGCGGCGGGCTCGGTGTCGATTACGACGGGTCGCGCAGCGACTTCGACAGCTCGACCAATTATTCGCTCCAGGAATACGCGAACGACGTCGTCTGGAACATCATCGATGTTTGCGACTCCGAAGGCGTCGCGCAACCGGCGATTGTGAGTGAGAGCGGGCGCGCCACTGTCGCGCATCATTCTGTGCTGGTGGTCGAAGCCTTTAGTTCGATCGAAAAGACGCCACCAAAGCTCAAGGTCGAAGCGAGCGAAAAGGACCACAAACTGGTAGCAGATATCCTTGACGTGAAACAGCGGTTGAAACGCGGAAATCGTCTTGAGAG
>DASXHS010000091.1:0-4170 GCA_036488345.1 Candidatus Udaeobacter sp. | reverse complement strand
GTTCCGTCCTTCGACGCAACAATCGACATCACGATTCGCCCGTTCCCCCCTCTCGCTGGACTTGACGCTGGTTGCGATGCATCCTCCTCAAAAAATCCGACCCACGTGTAGGTGTTGTTTGCTTTCGCGTAGGTGCGCGCGGTGTCGAGCACGCCTTTGAGCGTATACGCCGCGCTAGTCACGTCGGTTCCACCTTTGATGTACGTGAATGCTGGAGCCATCAGCACCAGCAAGAGCCCGATGATGCCGACGACGACGAGCAGCTCGACCAACGTAAAACCCCGAACGCTTTCGGGGTCACGTTGTTTTGCGCGAAGTGAGTGAATGGTGATCCGTGATGGGTGATCGGTTGAACCGCACCCGGGATAGATTTGAAAAGGCGAAGAGGTCCCGCAGTCGCGGGAGCGAAATGGCGATGCATTCGAACGCTGCCCGCGAAAACGATGTCGAAGTTTCGTCATTTTGTCATTCCTTCGCCGCGTATAAAGAGAACGCACATTCATGTTTACGTGGCTTCCATGTTTACGCGGTTCGGCATTCATCATTCCAACGCTCATTCGTGTGATCCGCCTGCCATGCCGTAGCCGCGAGGAGGCGGGTGCGATCCGTGGTTCCTTAAAGCGAATTTCTATCACATAGTTCTCCGGGAAAACTCGAGCGAAGTTCGCGAAATTGTTTTCAAAGATGGGCGATTTTCAATCTGCCTGCTTTGGAACGGCTGACTGAACACCGGGCGCTCTCAAAAACCCGGCGAGGGGGTGCTGGGGGCAACCATCTTTGCGGCGACGATTATAGCCACAAATTTGCCGACTCGCAACGGCGGAAGAGTGCGTACGCAAATGCTAGCCGCAGCGTACAAGCCTGGAAAAGGACAGATCCGCAAGGCGCGCCAGCCTGGCGCGCCTGTTAAATCTGCGTAACCCATAGCCTCAGGCGAGCGCAAAAAGCCTGAAGAAAAGACTTCACAAGCGCCTGACAACACACTATAAATCCGCCTATGAATATGGATCGCCGCTATATTTTACTTGTCGCCCCAGTCGTATGTGCCCTGGCAAATTGGCTACCAAATAATCTGTCTGCCGAGGATCTCGTAGAAGCAAAGGTTACTCAAGCAGTGCAGGACGTTAAAGTGGTACCAACCGGCGCAGCGGCGCGCCCAGTGGTGGTCAACGAGACTGTCCGTCAGGGCAACGCCGTGCAAACCGGGACCCAGTCCAGGAGCGAGCTGACATTTAAAGATCAAACGATCACGCGTTTGGGCGAGAAAACTATTTACAACATTGGAGGCGGGCGAACGATCGAGCTGGGCAGCGGTCAATTTTTGCTTTATGTGCCAAAGAATAAGGGCGGCGCACAGATCAAGATGGGTCCGGTCACGGCAGCGATTACAGGCACAACGGTATTGGGCAACGTCCTTCCGACCGGTCTTGTGCAATTTACGGTGCTCGAAGGAACAGCGTGCATCCACTTGGACAGCGTAGGCCAGTCTGTGCAGGTCATGGGAGGTCAAATGTTAACTTATGATCCAGTCTACGGAAGATTGGAAGACCCGGTTGAGGTTGATCTTCAACAGCAACTCACTTCTCCTCTTGTTCGAGACTTTCGCACATTGCCAAGTGCGGGGCTGATTCAGGAACAAATTCAAAGTCAGCATCAGGTTGCGGCCCCGAATGGTGATTTGGACCAGGCGGTCAGAGCAGCGGGAGCGGCCAACATCCAGAGCGCGACGCCGGACCAATTTATGGCAGGATTTAGTTCGCTCCTTGTTCGTTACCCTCCGAGCCAACGGCACATGCTAGTAGCCGGAGCTGTGAATGCTCGTCCTGATCTTGCAGATAGGATCAATGCCGCGAGCAGAGGGGTGCAGCCATCGCGGCGCTACTACGGGAAAGACGCAAAAGATTACAAAGATTATAAAGAGTACAAAGGCAAAGAAATCGCACAGCCGTGCCCGGAAAATTACTTCCCGCCGCCGTACATAATTAGTCCCCTTACGCCACAAGTTAATTCGCCTGAAAAACCGGCGAAAGACTAGAATCGGCGGACCAGCGGGAATAGTCAGTCATCGAATCTCAGCGTTGTCGCTGTGTTGACAACCAAAATGGAACCGTTACGGTTCCGCGGTGCCGACGATCACGTTGAAGAACGTTCCGGCAGATTTGCACCGGCAGCTAAAGAAACGCGCTGAGGAACATCATCGCAGCCTGAACAAGGAAATCATCGCAACGTTAAAAAACGCGGCGAGCGGAACACACCGCGTCGATGTAGAAGCGATGACGCGTGAAGCGCGCGCGGCTCGCGCAAAATTTACGCGCCAGATCACCGAGGCTGAGATCAATGCTTGGAAGCGCGCCGCGCGGCCGTGATTGTCGTCGACACCACCGTCATCTGTTATCGCTGGATGTCGTCTCCAAACAGCGCTGCGGCTGAAGCAGCTCTGACCAAAGACCCTCATTGGATTGCGCCGCTGTTATGGCGGTCGGAATTCCGTAACATCGTGGCTCTAGCGATCAGAAAAAAGGCAATCACAATCCAAGCCGCGCAGGAAATCATGCGAAAGGCGGAGGCAACTTTCGAACACTGCGAGTTTGCCGTTTCGTCTGATGCTGTTTTGCGATTGGTGGCAAGGTCTAACTGCACAACCTATGACTGCGAGTTCGTCGCTCTTGCGGATGCGGAACGAGTTCAGTTGGTGACGGCAGATCGCCAGATCCTGCACGAATTTCCAAGGGTCGCCATTTCGTTGGACAAATTCGTACGCGACTGAGCTCCGAGTTGGTTTCCAGGTAGGGCGGGCAGTCCTCTGCGCGCCTTCTATCCACAGTTTAGCCATCACGTTCTCGCTAACTGCCGATCATCGGCAGGATTGGTTGCGACTTGAGAAACCCGCCTCTACACTTTGCGCTTATGTCGTACAAAGATGTTGCTCCGCCCGCGGGCGAAAAAATTACCAGAACCGACAGATTGAATGTGCCGAATCAACCGATCATTCCTTTCATTCGTGGAGACGGGACAGGGCCGGATATCTGGGCAGCGAGTGTGCGCGTGTTCGATGCGGCAATCGAGAAGGCATACGGCGGCACGAAGAAAATCTCGTGGTTCGAAGTTTTCGCCGGTCAAGTAGCGAAGGACAAGTTCGATGAGTGGCTGCCGAACGACACGGTGGAAGCGTTCCGTGAGTATTTGGTCGGCATCAAAGGACCGTTGACCACGCCCGTGGGTGGCGGCATTCGCTCGCTCAATGTTGCGCTGCGGCAGTTGCTCGATCTTTTCGTTTGCCTCCGGCCAATTCAGTACTTCAAAGGCGTCCCCTCGCCGGTCAAACATCCGGAAAAAGTGAACATGGTGATCTTCCGCGAAAACACGGAAGACATTTATGCGGGAATAGAATACGCGGCCGGCACGCCCGAGGCCCAAAAAGTTCTCGATTTTCTGCAAAAGGAATTTCCCAAGCAGTTCGACAAAGTCCGTTTCGGCACAAAAGAAAAAGCGAAGACTTTTTGGAAGATGGTCGGCGCACAAGAGAGCGATGACGTGTGCGTAGGAATCGGGATCAAACCGGTCAGTTATTCAGGCAGTGTGCGTCTGATTCACAGCGCGATTACCTACGCGATTCAAAACCGGCGCAAGAGCGTGACGCTCGTGCACAAGGGTAACATCATGAAATTTACCGAGGGCGCATTTCGCGATTGGGGTTTTGAAATCGCAAAAAAATATTTTGGCGCGGAAGAATTCGACGGCGGGCCGTGGTGTAGAATTCCGATGGGGAAACCGGGGGCAGGGATTGTGATCAAGGACGCGATTGCCGACATCACGCTCCAACAGGTGCTGACTCGGCCGGAAGATTTCGACGTTATCGCCACGCTAAATTTGAATGGCGATTACCTGAGCGACGCGCTCGCCGCACAAGTGGGCGGAATCGGCATCGCACCGGGAGGAAATATCAATTACATCACCGGTCACGCCGTTTTCGAAGCTACGCACGGCACCGCGCCGAAATACGCGAACCAGGACAAGGTGAATCCGGGCTCGGTGATTCTTTCCGGCGAAATGATGTTCCGGTACATGGGCTGGACGGAAGCCGCCGACCTGATTCTCAAAGGATTGAGCAGCGCGATCGAAAGCAAACGCGTCACGTATGACTTCGCGCGTTTGATGGACGGCGCGACG
>DASXHS010000133.1:0-6058 GCA_036488345.1 Candidatus Udaeobacter sp. | reverse complement strand
TGAACGAGACGCTGCGTGGTTCTTCTACATCGACCACGCCATAATGTCCTTATAGGCGCTGGTGCCACTGCGGATTTCAGTGGCCGAAACAAAAAATGTGTTTATCTGTTGAATTATGAAGATGCTCGCAGTGCGATGTCTCGTGGCTCTCAGCTTGCTGGTTGCCGTAACAGTTGCTTTCGCCAATCCTTTTAAAAGTAAGATCATCTCCGGCACCGATTCGCTTCTCGAAATCATAGTGCCCAGCGATCATTTCATGAAGATCACGAATTTCACGCAGGAGGGAGGCACAGATCGGGGCGTTGTTGAGGTGGACTTGCCGGGGGATGCCCCAAATGGCGGAAGCACCAATGTTCTCACAGCGACCCGAATTGATCTTAGCACCGGCGCTAACGCGCAGAACGCTCCCGAAATTGGTAACCGAGTGACAATTGCAGGCCCCGCTAGAGTGAGGATCATGCCAGTAGTCGGCGCAAAGCTCTTCATCACTTATAAAAAGGAGCGTGATGAGGGCAGTGGCGGAGGTAGCGACGGAAACGGAGGCGGTACCCCGATTCCAGTTTCTAGCGCTACTCCGATTCCAATTTTCAGCCCAACTCCTACTCCGACCTGCGTTCCTGATCCTTTCGGAACACCATGCCCCGGCTGATTTCCAGCCGCAGTGCTGACCTAGCCGGCGATGGCGTCAATCGCCTTCCATTCTTCAGGCGTTAGTTTCAGCTTCGCGGCGGCAACGTTTTCTTCCAAGTGCGCCAGAGATGACGTGCCGGGAATCGGGAGCATTACCTGGGATCGCTCCAGAAGCCAAGCCAGCGCGACTTCAAAAACACTGACGCCGTGTGCCTTTGCCGCGGTGTTCAGCGGATTTTCCGCTTTTAATCCTCTGCCTCCTCCGATCGGGAACCATGGCAGAAACCCAAGCTTTTCCTTCTCGCAATACGCGAGAACATTTTCGGACTCGCGGTCTTCAATGTTATAACGGTTCTGCACGCTCACGATCGGAACGATCTTGCGCGCGCGATCGATCTCTTTCCGGTCAACGTTCGACAATCCAATATGCCGAATTTTTCCCGCGTCCTGCATTTGCTTCAGGGCACCCACGGATTCTTCAATTGGCACTTTCGAATCGACCGTGTGCAATTGATATAAATCGATGTGATCGAGGCGCAGCCGCTTGAGACTTCCATCGAGTGCTTGCTTAAGGTGGTCAGGCCGGCAGTTTGGCACCCATTGACCAGGACCAGGGCGTGTGAGGCCGCCTTTCGTCGCGATCACGAGGCCTTTCGGATAAGGATAAAGCGCTTCGGCAATGAGCAGTTCGCTTGTGTCCGGACCGTATGCGTCCGCGGTGTCGATCAAATTCACGCCAAGTTCCACCGCGCGTCTAAGAACTTTCAGCGCGTTTTGTCGATCCGGCGGCCAACCCCAGATCCCTTCACCTGTGACGCGCATCGCTCCAAACCCAAGTCGATTGATAGTGAAGTCGCCGCCCAAATTAAACGTCGGATTTGTAGCCATATTTGATGATGTTCCCGCGTCAGCTCCAAGAATCACATCGGATTTGCCAGCCAGAAGCGCGGCGCCACTTGCCAAAGTCATTCCAACGAACTCGCGGCGCGTGACGGAGCGCTCTTGGTTCCGGGCAGCAAGTTCATTCGTCATGACGCGAGGAGACAAGTTCATAAAAACCGTTTTCAAATGCAAGGCGATGATTCCCTTCGCTCGCGCATCAAGACATCGAATGCGTCTTCCAGATCTTCTCCGAAAGTCACAATTCCTCCTTCGTGCCCCGCCATCACCAGGATCTTTTCGCTGCGCACATTGCTTACCTTGAAAAGACGCATGATTTCGTACGCCATTTCCGGCGTGCCGTACGCAACGGCCTTCGAAGTTGCTGGAACGCGATCGAGAAGCGTCGCCCACAATCCCAAGTCGTGACAATGAATGATCGCAGAGGTCGATGGATCGGATTCGTAAACCGCGGCATGTGTCAACGATTCCGATGAAGGAATCGCAGCGCCTTCGTAACGGAGCCAATTCCTTGCGAAATCGTACGTCACGACTCGTACGCAATCTGTGGACGTCAATTCGGGCAGACCACCCGTCGCCGAACCTGTGATGTAAAAGTTTTTGCTCACGCCGTCGCGGACGCTCACGTTGCCGAACCCGACGCCAGTTGAGTCCACGCCCATCAAACGTTGTTCTAGAAGTTTCCGCCTGTATGCATTCAGTTCAGCAAGCGCATCGAATGGCGTGATATCCGCGCACGCGCACTGAAACGTAAATTTTACGTAATGGCTCACGGCGCGCGCTCGGGAAAAAGCGATCGAATACTGTTCTCGTTTGCTTCGCAAATGCCGCGCTCGGTGATCAAACCGGTCACCAAATCTCTCGGCGTCACGTCGAAGCCGTAGTTCGCGGCGGGACTTTCATCTGGCGCAATTCGGACCGCGATCTGTTGTCCATTACACCAGCCGTCGGCGTTTTTTACTTCGTCCGCGCCACGTTCTTCAATCGGAATTTCCCTTAATCCGTCGCGCATTTTCCAATCGATGGAGGACGAAGGCACGGCGACATAAAACGGCACGTCATTTGCCTTCGCGGCCAATGCCTTCAGATATGTACCGATCTTGTTTGCCACATCACCGGTGTAAGTTGTGCGGTCGGTCCCGACAATTATCAGATCGACTTCGCCGCGTTGCATCAAGTGGCCGGCTGCGCTGTCTGCGATCACGGTGTGCGGCGCACCATGCTGGCCCAGTTCCCACGCAGTAAGTTTCGAGCCCTGATTTCTCGGGCGCGTTTCAGTTACCCACACGTGCAATGGCAATCCGCTATCGTGCGCGGCGTAGATCGGCGCAGTCGCAGAGCCGTAATCAACAAATGCCAGCCAACCCGCATTGCAGTGAGTAAGCACATTGACCGGCTTGTTAGGCTTCGTTTCCGCGATCTGCCGAATGAGCCGTAGGCCGTGTTGGCCGATCATGCGGCAATGCTCCGCGTCTTCGTCTGCAATTGAATCAGCCGTGCGCAGTGCCAGCGCGACTTTTTCATCCACGGTTTTTCCCGAGGCGATATTTTGTAACTGCCGCTGGATTGCCCAGGAAAGATTTACCGCCGTCGGCCTCGTTGCCGTGAGCTGTGCCGCCGCGGCAGTCAGGTGCTCATCGAATGAATCTCGATCGGCAGCTTGGAGCGCCGCGAGATACATGCCGTATCCTGCGCTCGCACCGATCAAACCGGCTCCGCGCACGTGCATCTCGCGAATCGCCGTCGCCATTTGCTCGACGGTACGAACGTCTTCTATCACGAACTCATGCGGCAAAAATCGCTGATCGATCAGCTGCACCACGGGTTCGTCGTCCGGCTTCCGCCAGATGGTCCGAAAATGTTTGCCGCCAACTTTCACAAACCAAAGGACGGCCTGAGGGCAGGCCGTCTCCAACGCTTGAAATTGATCAATCGCCTAGACATCAATTCCCATCGGCACCGCGCCGGGAATATCCTCCCAGCCGGCGCGCTTCCAGAATTCAGCGCCGCCAAGGTTGTAATCGGCCACCAGAATTAAAGCGCGCATGACTCCGACCCGTCGTAATCCGTCCAGGCATTCCTGCACCAGACGCTTACCCAATCCGTATCGGCGATAGGTTGGATCAACCGCCACGTGATAAATGTATCCGCGGCGCCCGTCGTGACCGCACATAGCGACGCCGACAACTGATCCATCGATTGCCACTCTGCTCAACCCCGGATTGCGCGCTACAAATTGAGCCACGCCTTCTTTGTCGTCGCCCTCGGCAACCTCCAGACCCTCCACCCGTTGCCAGAGCTGAAGCGCCGCGTCGTAATCGTCGATCGAAAAATCTCGAGTAACGATTTTGCCACTCATCTTTGCGTTACGAGTCTAGAAACCATCGCTGTCATGTCGAGCGAAGTCGAGACATCCCGCGAAGTTACCTGTAATTTGTCGTTACAGCACTCCTCGACTCCACTCGGAATGACGGTTATGAAGGGCCAAAAACGTCTGGGCGGAAACCAATGTGCTTTCGGCATTCGTCACAATTATGAAATGTAAATTCGCAATTTGTGTCTTGATAATTATGGCCGCTCTGGACGCGAACGCGCAGTCGAAACCTGCAGCAACGCTGATTGTAACTGACGCTGCCGTTTACACGGTAGATAAACAGCAGCCAAAAGCCGAGGCCGTCGCTGTGATCGGAGATCGCATCGTCGCAGTCGGTTCGCGGGCTGACATTGATTTGTGGCGCGGTCCACAAACCAAAGTAATCGACGCTGGCGGCAAACTGTTGCTGCCTGGATTTAACGATGCGCACGTGCATTTCATCCAAGGCGGCGCACAGCTTGAACAAGTTCAGCTAACTGACGCCGCAACGCCGGAGGAGTTCGCGAACCGTATCGGAGCGCAGGTGAAAAAGACCGCGAAAGGCGAGTGGATTTTGGGCGGCCGATGGGATGAAACCAAATGGCCAAAGCCGGAGCTTCCGACGAAGGAACTGGTGGACTCAATCACGGGTGACATTCCAATGTTTGTTGATCGCTACGACGGTCACGAAGCGCTCGCCAACTCGGCCGCGATGAAGCTGGCCGGGGTTGATGCGAAAACTTCTGACGTTCCCGGCGGAGTCATCGTGCGGGATGCAAGCGGAAATCCCACTGGGATTTTCAAGGACGCCGCAATGCCACTGATCTACAAAGTCATTCCGCGGATGACGCATGAACAGCGGCTTCGTGCTGCTCGCCGCGCACTGAAACATGCAGCGTCGCTGGGCCTCACGAGCGTGCAGCACATGAACCCGGAATTTGCGGATGTCGCTGCCTATTCGGAGCTCGCCGAAAAAGGCGAGCTCACCACGCGCATCTACGCAGTGCCGATGGAAACGGACTGGCGTGATCAGGCGAAGGTCGGCATTCGTCGCGCGTGGGGCTCGAGCTATCTGCGGCTCGGCGCCGTCAAAGGTTATGCCGATGGCTCGTTAGGCTCGCGAACCGCTTATATGTTCGAGCCGTTTACCGACGACCCCGGCAACCGCGGGCTGTTGAGCGACGAAATGCATCCGCCCAGCGCGATGCGCGACCGGTTGATGCAAGCCGACGCCGGTGGATTGCAAGTGCGCGTTCATGCGATCGGCGACCGCGCGATCTCCATGATGCTCGATATTTTCGCCGATATCGAGAAGGAGCACGGTTATCATGACCAGCGTTTCGCCATCGAGCACGCACAGCACATGGCGCAAAAAGATTTCGAGCGTTTCGCGAAACTCCACGTCATCGCCTCAATGCAGCCTTATCACGCAATCGACGACGGCCGCTGGGCAGAAACGCGTCTAGGTCACGAGCGCGCGCGATACAGCTACGCGTGGCGCAGTTTCCTCGATCACGGCGTCACGCTCGCATTCGGCACCGATTGGCCTGTCGCTCCGCTCGACCCGATGCTGGGCGTTTACGCCGCAGTCACACGCGCTACACTCGACGGAAAAAATCCCGGCGGTTGGATTCCAGAGGAAAAAATCACGCTACCGGAAGCGATCGAAGCCTACACCATGGGCGCAGCATTCGCCGAGTTTCAGGAAAACGAGAAAGGCTCCATTTCACCCGGCAAACTCGCAGACATGGTGATAGTGAGCGACAACATCATTGGCCTGAAACCGGAAGCCATTCGCAACGCGAAAGTGAAAACCACAATCGTCGGCGGCAAAGTGGTTTACGGCGAGCAGTGAACCCGCGGTGCCACTGCGAGTTAAATAAAAAGCCTTCACGGTGTAGACGCGGGCGGTTCTCATGCCTTGCCGAAATGGTAATGACAATCACACCATAAAGTTCTCCGATGCGATCTCTTGGCGTTTTTCCTGTCATCGCCGCTGCTCTTGCTACGGCTGCGCTTTCATATTTTGGGACTGGGCTTCATCCAATTTGGTGGATGCTGTGGTTGGCCCCGATCCCGGCGCTCGCGATTGCGCCGAGACTTTCTACCAGCGCGGCCTTTCTGCTCGGTTCAGGCGCGTGGCTCCTCGGCGCACTGAACGAATGGAATTACGTC
>DASXHS010000124.1:0-10263 GCA_036488345.1 Candidatus Udaeobacter sp. | reverse complement strand
TCCGGCACTTATGCGGGACCGGCGCCGAGGCAATTCCATCGCGTTAAATGGAAATTTCCAACCGGCGATCGCGTGGTTTCGTCCCCGGTCTTCAAAGATAACGTGATCTTCTTCGGCGGAGACGACGGAAATGTGTACGCGGTCGACGCCGGGACCGGTCGTCAAATTTGGAAGCGAGCGACGAACGGACCGGTGCCGGCTACGCCGGCGATCGCCGACGGCACGGTTTACATCGGCAGCTACGATGGAAAATTTTATGCGTTCAACGCGCAGACCGGCGCGTTGAAATGGAAGTTCACCACTGACGGTGAGCGCCGGTTCGAAGCAAAAGGCTTGCACGGAGTGCAACCCAAAAATCAGACGATTGCCGACCCGTTTGATATTTTTCTCTCAAGTCCAGTTGCGGCGAATGGCGTGGTTTATTTCGGCAGCGGAGACGGAAACCTTTACGCGCTGAATTCGGCGACGGGCGATCTGCGTTGGAAATTCAAAACAGGCGATGTTGTGCACGCCTCGCCCGCGCTCGCGGACGGCGTTTTGTTTTTCGGAAGCTGGGACAGTTATTTCTACGCCGTGGACGCTGCGACAGGAAAAGAGAAATGGCGTTTCCACGGAGGCGAAGACTCGCTGATGCACAATCAGGTCGGGTTCCAATCTTCGCCTGCGGTAGTGAATGGAACGGTTTATACCGGCTGTCGTGATTCGAATCTGTACGCGCTCGATGCGGCAACCGGCAAAGAGAAATGGCGATTCTTTAATGACCTGAGCTGGGTAATTACATCGCCAGCGGTTGCTGACGGGAAAGTGTTCTTTGCCACATCGGACTCCAGTTTGTACCATGTTGTTGACGCAAACAGTGGCAAGCCCATCGTGCGTCAGCAGGGAAAAGCGTTCGTGTTTTCGTCCCCGGCAGTCGCTGGCGATGTCGTTTTTCTCGGTGTGCTGAACGGGACGTTGGAAGCGCGCGACGCGAAAACTGGCGATCTGCTCTGGGATTTTCAGGTCGAGAAGTCCAAGCAAAACAACGCTTGGGTGCTTACCGGTGATCGAAAGTTTAATGTGCCCTTTCTCTATCATTCCAACTGGCGTGAAGCGCCGCTCGTGGCAACCGATCAAGAAATTCGGATCGGAGGAATTTATTCTTCGCCGCTTGTTGTGAATGGAGTCGTTTACTTCGGCAGTGCGGACGGCTTTGTCTACGCCTTGGAATAGCCCTCGGTCTTGTCGCGCGCACCTGCTTCCGCAACGTGTGCTCACTTGTCATTTCGAGCGAAGTCGAGGAACCTTTCGATGTAAATGACGCAACTTTCTCCAACACCCATTAAGAACGCATTGCAGAGCCCTGTGCCGATTGAGCCGGTTCGTGTGCAGGGATGGGTGCGCACGCGGCGCGATTCGAAAGACTTTTCGTTTCTCGAGCTGAACGACGGCTCATCTTTGCGCAATCTTCAGATCATCGCGAAGAAGGATGCGCTGCCGAACTACGCAGACATCCAACGGCTCAACACCGGTGCTTCACTCGTTGTGGAGGGCGCGCTGGTGCCATCGCAGGGCAAAGGACAGAAATGGGAGCTCGTCGCGCGAGATATCGAAATTGTCGGGGGCGCCGACGAAAGTTATCCACTCCAAAAAAAGGGGCACACGCCGGAATTTTTGCGCGAAATCGCGCATCTGCGCCCGCGATCGAATCTTTTCGGTTGCGTGTTCCGCGTGCGTAGCCGGCTCGCATTCGCCGTTCACCAGTTTTTTCAGGATCGCGGTTTCGTTTACGTTCATACACCCATCATCACCGGAAGCGATTGTGAAGGCGCCGGCGAGTTGTTTCGTGTTTCAACGATCGACATCAAGAATCCGCCGCAGAAAAACGGTGAGATCGATTACGCGCAGGATTTTTTCGCACGCCAAACTTATCTCACCGTCAGTGGACAGTTGGAAGCGGAGGCGTTCGCCTGTGCGCTTAGCAAGGTTTATACATTCGGCCCGACATTTCGCGCCGAGAATTCAAACACGTCACGACATGCCAGCGAGTTCTGGATGATCGAGCCGGAAATGGCGTTTTGCGATCTGACCGGCAACATGGATCTCGCCGAAGAGTTGGTGAAGTATTTGATCGCCGACGCGAGAAAGCAGTGCGCTGAAGAATTGGAATTGTTCGAGAAATTCGTGGACAAGGAGTTGTTTGCCCGACTCGATTTCGTGATTGAACGACCGTTTCAGCGGATCACTTACACAGAGGCAGTCGAGCTTTTGAAAAATAGCGGCGAAAAATTCGAGTTTCCGATCGATTACGGCTCAAACCTGCAATCGGAGCATGAGCGCTGGCTTACTGAGAAACATTTCAAATGTCCGGTCACGGTTTTTAATTTCCCAAAGGAAATCAAACCATTTTACATGCGTTCGAATGATGATGGCAGAACGGTGGCAGCCATAGATTTGCTGGTGCCTGGCATCGGCGAGATCGTCGGTGGCAGCCAGCGTGAAGAACGACTGGAACTACTGGAGGACAACATGCGGCGTCACAACATGGATCCTGGTGATTACAAATGGTACCTCGACCTCCGTCGCTATGGAACTGTGCCGCATTCTGGGTTCGGCTTGGGCTTCGAGCGCATGCTGATGTTCATCACAGGCATTTCGAACATTCGCGATGTGATTCCCTTCGCGCGCACTCCTGGCAGCGCCGAATTCTAGTTGGGACGCCGCGCTGCGGCGTCCGGCGGCGCGGCGCACCGACCCTACCATTATCGTACCTTCGTGAACTCGAGCTTGGAACCGCCAAGGTCCTGAAGCACGAGCTGGTCGTTCGAAAGTGTCACCAGGTAAACTGTTGTCGCGAACGGTGTCTCGATTTTGAGTCGGTCCTGATCGCCGAACTTATATCTGCCGCGGACTTCTCCGACGAGCACGGAGCCGTTACTTGAAAATTCCCAAACTGTTTGATTTTCAGTTCCCGACATCCGCCATTTGCCGACGATGCTGGAATTCCCGCAGCTGGCCATAACAAAAAGCAGAACGGCCGAAGCCAGCCCCGATAGCGAACGCACGCGTCGCAGAAAACCAAATTGCATCAGCTCCGTTATATCGCGCGCGATTGTCAGGTCGAGCCAAAGCAGAGTATTATTTCTGGGTCGCCTGTGCTTCGGGTGGCGGGAGCACGTATGTGTAGAACAAGTGCTTGCCGTGCCCGCTTGTTACTTCGCCGTGTTTGCCGCTAGGAAAAAGCGCATGCGTCGTCTGTTCATATTGCTCGTTTCCTGCGAAAAAGAGGAATGCTACTCCTTTGTTATCCCGAGTTATCGACGCCAGTTCCGTCGCAGGGTTGGTGAGCAGCGCCAACTTCTGCTCTTTCACGAGATATCGCGTAGTTACAGGGTCATATGGCCACGGGCTTTGGCCGACCGTAAAAACTTCATAATTACTGCCGAGCGAAGCCAAGTAACGGCTCTGACCCGTTTGCATCTCGTAATTTCGTTGGGCGGACTTGTACGCGTTGCTCTTGAGGCTCTCAGGGTCGGCGTAATAGCGATGGAAATAAAAATTCAGATTGCACCAGCCAAGCAGGAGTAACGCAATTCCGATCGTTGCCGGCAAGATCCAGCACAACTGACGCTCTAACTCCGATTTACCAGCCGTCGCCCACGCCCCTACAGGCAGTGCCAACGCAACATAGAAGGCCGGGAAGGCAGGAGTCCAATGATTGATCAGAGGTGGCACGCTGTTCGGATATGCAACGAGCGTTCCGCCAACGAGCAAGACACCTAACCCCGAGGCGAGTATGAGAAACGCGGCCGGATGACGCCAGTGCCACAAAAGCAGCGCAACGCCCAGCACCAGGAACGCGCTTTCGGCAGGAAACAACAGGGGCCCATAAAATATGATGTCTTGTGAACTGTGAGTGCTGATTCCAAGGAAGTTTTCGGATAACACTGGCAAAATTGTTTTCCAGGCCTGGCGAAAATCGGCGAAACTGATCGGGATGTGTGGTGACCAAATCAGGAGGCTTGCTCCTCGTCCCAGGTAGAGGTTTGGATTCCGAATGAAGTGAACCAACAGCGGACCAAATCCCACGAGATAACTTCCCGCCAGCAGGAGGAAACCGCTCGCGTACTGGCGAGCTTGCTTCCAATGGATAGCAAGGAGGAACACCATAAACATTGCCAGGATGAAAGGCAGAAGCCGTGTTCCATAATAAAAGTACTCGCTTAACCCAGCCGACAAACCTGCCAGAACCCAATCGGATGGTCGACGTGACCGCAACGCGCGTAACAAGAAAAAGAAACAAGTGGCCCAGAAGAACTGCGTCACGATGTTGTTAAGCGCCAGGCGGCTGTAATGAACATTCGAAACGCTGAAAGCCATGATGGTGCTTCCAGTTATCGCCGCGTATTTACCCCATGTTCCGCGCAACAATGCGTAAAGCGGAACAACCGTAGCCGCCCCGAACAAAGCGGCTGGCAACCTTAACATTGCAAGCGAGGTCCCGCCGAGTTTCAGAAATACGGCCACGAACCAGAACCAAAGAGCGGGCAAATCAATCCCGCTCCACAACGTGCTAAAGAGGGACGGCGGCGGAGTTGTTGGAGTTATATAACTCTGGGCGGCAACGGTGCCGGTCATGATTTCGTCCGGATAAATGTTGGCTGGAAAATTCGTCAGGTTCCAAACTCGACTGAGCAACGCCAAAAGGAACACCACCGCCAGGAGCGCGATTTCCCACGTTGGCCACCGCGGAAGGCCTGGTGCACTGGAACCACCCAATAACGAATGTGAGCCGAAGAAAACAGAGCAAACCAGCAAGGCTATGCCTGCGATCCATAAAATTCCTGCGAGCCCGAACGTCTCATTTGGTGCGGCCGCGTAGCGAAGGTCCGCTGCAAGCACAAGCAGCAGGGCCATGCCAACACCTAACAAGTAGAACGAGCGGCTGCGGTTTATGTGCGTCGGAGCAGTAGAATCGGATGGAAACGCGTATGGCCAATTTTGTCGACCCCACAGCACCACCGCCAGCACAGCGGAGGCAATGAGTAGCAAAAAGGCGCAAGGCCAGGCGCTCTCGTTTGCTAACAACCAAGTCCCGAGCAACGCGATTAAATAGACAAACGGAGCGGCCCAAACTCCGAAGCCGCATAGGGCACGCATTTGTTGCCCGAGTACCGCTCAACAGCTACGAAAAGGACAGAACTATTTGTTGCCCGGTTCGTTCTTAGTTTCGCCGTTCGAGTCGGTCGACTCCTTTGGGGCACGCTTGGATTCTCCGGGGCGATATTCTTCCTGTTCGGCTGCGGCGAAAGCTTTTTCCAACCCAACCATATCTTCGCCAGGGCGAAGCGTATCAAAGGACTCGACTTCCTTGCGCAGTTGTTCTTCGGAATAATTCGCCGCCTTGATCGAGAGCCCGATTCGGCGCTCGACTTTGTCCACCTTAATCACGCGCGCTTCGACTTCCTGTCCAACTTTAAGGACGTCTTTAACTTTGGCGACGTGATCCTCGCTTAACTGGGAAATGTGAACGAGCCCATCAATGTCGTCCTGCAATTGCACAAAGGCGCCAAAGCTGGCGAGCTTGGTCACTTTACCGTTGACGAGGTCACCGATCTTGTATTTCTCATCGATCATTTTCCATGGATCATCGGCCAGCTGTTTAATCCCAAGACTGATGCGTTGATTGACTTTGTCGATGTCGATCACGACAGCTTCCACTTCATCGCCTTTCTTAAACATCTCACTGGGGTGATTGATTTTGCGGGTCCAGCTTAAATCGGAGACATGGATCATTCCGTCGATGCCTTCCTCCAGTTCCACGAACGCGCCGTAAGCGGTCATGTTCCGAATTGTGCCTTTGACCTGCCTGCCGATGGTGAACTTCTTCTCGATCTCATCCCACGGATTTGTCTCGAGCTGGCGCAGTCCGAGCGAAATTTTTTGTTCCTCTTTGTTCACTCCCAGGACAACGGCTTCGACTTCCTGGCCAACGCTGAGGATATCGGAAGGACGCATGATGCGTTTCGTCCACGAAAGTTCTGACACGTGAATCAGACCTTCTACGCCTTCTTCGATTTCAACAAAGGCGCCGTAGGGAACAAGATTCGTGATTTTGCCTTTAATGCGCTGTCCGGCGGGGAAACGCTCCTCGATCTGATCCCACGGGTTCTTCTGCGTTTGCTTCAGTCCGAGCGAGACGCGCTCCTTTTCCTTGTTGATGTCGAGCACAACGACTTCCAATTGCTGCCCGACTTTCAACAGCTCGCCGGGATGTCCCAATCGACCCCACGTGATGTCAGTCACGTGCAGCAAACCATCCATGCCGTCGAGATCAATAAAGGCGCCGAAGTCCGTGATGTTTTTCACGGTGCCGATTACGCGGTCGCCGAGTTTCACGTTTTCGAGGAATTTTTGGCGCTTTTCGCTGCGCTCCTTTTCGATCACCTCGCGTCGACTGAGCACAACGTTCTTTCGGTCATCATTGAGCTTAACGATTTTGAAGTCGTAGGTGTTGCCGACGAACTGCTGTAAATCCTTTGGCGGAACGACATCGATTTGCGACGCAGGCAAAAATGCTTCCACGCCAATGTTCACCATCAGTCCGCCTTTGACCACCGATCTGACCTTGCCTTTGATCAGGCCGTCACCCTGGAAAACGTGAACGATCTTGTTCCAATTTTGGCGGTAAGCTGCTTTTTCCTTCGAGAGAACTACCATGCCTTCTTCGTTCTCTAGTCGCTCTAAAAGAACGTCCACCTCGTCACCAACTTGCAGCGACTCCGGGTCCTCAAATTCGTTCAACGGAATGACACCCTCGGACTTGTATCCGACATCAACGAGCACTTCGCGTGAACGAACTTCCAAAATTTGTCCCTTGATGATGCTTCCTTCGCGAAAGTCCGGCATCGGCTTCGACATTACGTCCTGCATTTGAATCATAAAGTAAGTAGGCCTCCTCTTCAGTACAGCGGCGCTCTAATTGATCGCCGATGTCCGCGCATCCGACTGCTGCCGGAAGCGGAATGGGGACACAATATTAGGCATTTTTGTACGCGGGGTCAACTCTGGGGAGCGCACGCGCTTCGCGCGCACGTTTCGGCGCCCTCGCCGAAACAACTCTGTCGGTCACAGCTCCGCGCTTGAAAATCAGCGATCGCGAGGGCATGATCGCCACCACGCGAGGCGCGTGCGCTCCCCAGAAGGCTTGAGTGCGCCGCGTTTCTCCCGTATTCTGGGGTAGAATGCCGACTCTGCGCTTGTTGATCTTATCCTTCTTTCTCGCTGGCACGATGTCCGCACAATCCGCGGCGGAGCAAAATCTCGCGAACGCGATCAAATCGCCACAAACCACCGTCGTTCACCTCTGGGCACCGTGGTGTTCCAACTGCCAGGCCGAGCTTAAAACCGGCGGATGGACCAAAATGATCAATGAAAATCCTGAGGTGAAGTTTTATTTCGTCTCGATCTGGAATGATGGGCAGGATGGGCGCGCGATGCTGAACAAATTCGGGATCGCTGCGCAGCCGAACGTAACAATTCTCGCTGATCCCGGTCCGCGTCGTGGCGAAAATAAGATCAAACAGCTTGCCGGTCTGCCGCTGAGTTGGATTCCGACGACTTGGATTTACAAAGGAGGCGATCTCCGCTACGCGTTGAATTACGGTGAGGTTCGCTTTCCTGTGCTCCAACAATTTCTGACAGACAGCCAGTCGGAATGGTCGCATAAAGGCGAACCATCGATCGAGTAAGCTTTATGAGTCAGAGTTCCGCAGCCCCCGCCATTGCACACAACAGACCGCCCGAGATTCTTTCGCTTATCGGCGACACGCCGCTAGTGGAAGCAACGCAGCTCGATACCGGGCAGTGCCGACTCTTTCTCAAACTCGAAAATCAAAATCCGGGTGGTTCGATCAAAGACCGGATCGCGCTGTCGATGATCGAAGCCGCGGAAGCCGAGGGAAAATTGGAGCCTGGCGGCACGGTCATTGAGGCAACAGCAGGCAATACTGGTCTGGGTCTCGCGTTGGTCGCCGGCGCGAAGGGCTATCGCGTCTTGCTGGTAATTCCCGACAAGATGTCGCAAGAAAAGATATCGCACGTGAGAGCGCTCGGCGCCGAAGTGCGGATCGCGCGGTCTGATGTGACACGCGGGCATCCCGAGTATTACCAGGACGTCGCGGCGCGGCTCGCCGAACAAATTCCGGGAAGCTTCTACGTGAACCAATTTGGCAATCCGGCAAACCCTCACGCGCACGAACGCACGACCGGTCCGGAGATTTGGGAGCAAATGCGGCACGACGTTGATGCGGTTGTCGTCGGTGTCGGGTCTGGTGGAACGCTGACAGGGCTCGGCAGATTTTTTAATCGCGTGAAACCGCGGCGCGGCATCGAAATGGTTCTGGCCGACCCGACCGGCTCGATTTTGTACGAGTATGTCAAGACTGGTCAGCTCGTTGAATCGGGGAGCTGGGCAGTGGAAGGCATCGGTGAAGATTTCATTCCGGAAATCGCTGACATGTCGTTAGTCACAGAAGCATTTGAGATCGATGACGAGGAAAGTTTTGCCGCAGCCCGCGAGCTTTTGCGCAAGGAAGGAATCTTTGGCGGGTCGTCCACTGGCACGCTTCTGGCAGGCTCGCTGCGTTACTGTCGGCAACAAACAAAACCGAAACGTGTCGTCACATTCGTCCCTGACACCGGCAACAAGTATCTCTCCAAAATGTATAACAATTTTTGGATGGCCGAGCAGGGATTCATTCATCGGCAGCCGCACGGCGATCTGAGCGATTTGATCTCGCATCGGTACGAAGCTGGCGAAGTGATCACGGTAGGGCCAGAAGACTCATTGCTCACAGCGTTCAAACGAATGCGCGACTCAGATGTGTCGCAGCTTCCGGTGGTCGACAAAAGCGGCCGCGCGATCGGGCTCATCGACGAATCCGATCTCCTGGTAAAAGTGCACCGCGAGCCGTCGCGTTTTAACGACCCCGTGAGCAACGCGATGACGGACCAGTTGGAAACGTTGCCGCCAGATGCGAAGATCACAGACTTGCTTGGCGTATTCGATCGCGGCCGTGTCGCTATCGTGATGGACGACAACAAATTTCTTGGGCTGATTACACGTACTGATTGGCTTTCGTATCTCCGGCTTAACATGCCCAAATCGTCCACGCCGCCCGAACGCGAGTTTGTCTAACCTGGCGCATGCGTCCCGCTTGCGACTAATTTTGGAGCGCAAGCCAGAGGCATGCGCTACCATCTTGCATGAAAAAAGAACAGGGTTTCGCGACACGCGCCATTCACGCCGGCCAGCAACCGGATCCCACGACCGGCGCGGTGATGACCCCGATTTACGCCACGTCGACGTATGTGCAGGAAAGCCCCGGGACACACAAGGGCTACGATTACGCGCGTTCAATCAATCCCACCCGGCTCGCGTACGAAAAATGTATCGCCGATTTGGAAAGCGGATCGCGCGGATTCGCCTTTGCATCCGGTCTGTCGGCGATGGCAACCGTGTTGGAGGTGCTCGATAGCGGCTCCCATATTGTCGCGAGCGACGACTTATACGGCGGGACTTTCAGGTTATTCGATCGGGTGCGCAGGCGCTCCGCGAATCTTGATTTTACCTATGTCGATTTGACCGATGCGAAAGATCTCGAGCGCGCAATCAAACCAAACACGCGCATGGTTTGGATTGAGACCCCTAGTAATCCGCTGCTCAAACTGATCGATCTTGACGCGATTGCGAAGATCGCGCGCAAACGAAAGTTGATTTCGGTTAGCGACAACACGTTTGCTACTCCATGGATCCAGCGCCCGATTGAATCGGGGTTCGATATCGTTGTGCATTCGGCAACGAAATATTTGAACGGGCATTCCGATCTGGTGGGCGGTGTTGCCGTTGTTGGGAAAAATAAGGAACTCGCTGATCAAATTGCGTTTTTGCAAAATTCGGTGGGCGCCATTGCCGGCGCGTTCGATAGCTTTCTTGTTCTGCGCAGCTTGAAAACGCTAGCGCTTCGCCTGGAGCGGCATTGCTCAAACGCGCTTGAGATTGCGCGCTGGCTCGAGGAACAGCGCGAGATCAAATCGGTCCATTATCCCGGACTGAAATCGCATCCACAGCACGACTTGGCCCGGCAACAGATGCGCGGATTCGGCGGAATGGTCACGATTGTTTTGAAAACTGACCTCGCCGGAACGCGGCGTTTTCTTGAGAACACGCACTTATTCTCGTTGGCGGAAAGTTTGGGTGGCGTAGAAAGTCTGATCAATCAT
>DASXHS010000112.1:0-3999 GCA_036488345.1 Candidatus Udaeobacter sp. | reverse complement strand
AACGGTCATAGCGCGGGTGAGGAAGAAATCTTCCGGCCGCAAATTGAGCCGTTTGGTCATGTCTTGCTTGGCAGCATCATAGTCGTAGCCGGGAGTGATGGTGTGTCCGTCAACCCCAAGATCTGACAGGTAATCGAACATCCGCTCGATCTCCTGCATATCGGTCTCTTTGTAGATCGTCGTATTGGTCGCGACCTGATACCCGAGCACTTTCGCCATTTTGATTGCCAGAATGCATTCTTTGAAAACGCCCTCGCGCTCGACGATCAGGTCGTGTGTTCGCTCCAAGCCATCAAGGTGCACGTTCCAGTACATCCATTTGCTAGGCCCGATCGTCGGCTTCGCCGGGTCTTTCGGCCCCTTACGGATTTCAGCGGCGTCTTTCTCCGAAATCAATCCGCCCTTAAGGAGCACATCGATTTTTTCCTCGAGTTTTTTGGCACTGCCGTTTTGCGTGCTGCTCAATTCTTTTGCCAGCCATTCGCGCATCTTTTTCCGCATGAATACAGCATTGGTACAGATGTAGACGATCCGTCCCTGCGCGAGCACTCCTTCGACCAAAGCTTCGATATGCGGATAGACCAGCGGCTCGCCGCCGCAGATGGAAATCATCGGCGCGTTGCACTCTTGAGCCGCGGCAAGGCAGTCCTCGAGGCTCATCACGTCCTTGAGCGACGTCGAGTATTCGCGAATCCGTCCGCAACCTGTGCACGTAAGATTGCACGTATGCAACGGCTCGAGCTGAAGCACCGTGGCAAACTTCTTGGTGCCACGCAGCTTGTGCCCGATCACATATGCAGCGATTTTCGCTGTGAGTGGAAGAGGAAATCTCATAAAAGCGAGGACTTTACCGGGAGGCCGTCGGGGTGTCAATCAGCCGGCCCGTTTGTACTGTGAATCGGCCTGCAGCGGTCGTTTGGATTTGGGTTAGGATTTTAGCGTATTCGGCCTAAACCGCAAATAAACCTGCGACTACGTTGGATTTGTGTGGTTAAATTGAAGCAGGTGAGAGTCTAATCAATCGAGGAATCAAGCATATGAAAAGACTATTCTTAGCAGTATTTGCCGTTGGACTTATTGGCTGCGCCAACCAACCCGCGCCCCCGCCCGGTCCGGCCGTGACCGGCAGCTACCCTTATTCCCGGTATGCGTTTACCGCGGATGTATGGGGCCATCGTAGCCCCGCCTATAAGGATTGGAGCACGGCCCAGTTGCAACAGCGCCGTCTCGATCTCTACGGGATGAACCCGCTGACTCAAACTCGCGAGGGCGTGCCTGCTTATATTTATCATGGGCAAGCGACGGCCTCACAAGACGAGATCAAGGCAATCGAAGTGGAGTTGAATTGGCGTTATGACCATGGCGATAAAAGCGCAGAGCTGAAGGAATTCTGGCCTTCAGCGCGCCGGCATATTGCCAGCGGCGGACGTTTCGACTCAGGTTTCTAACGCGCGGCGAGGTCGGCAAACAAGCGTCGAGACCGTCGACGCCCAAATCCATACAGTTGAGTCGTTCGCGACGCTCACACGCCGTGCCAACCGCGGCGGATTAGACTGACGGCGATGGCGGCAAGCAATAGCGCCACTATTTTCGACACGCCTCGTAGCCCTTGTCTGCCCATCCAGCGCGCGACAAAATCGGCATTCCAGAACGCGATCACCACCAGCGCGAGATTGACCAGAAGCGCCGCAATGGTAAACACCAGGCCGACCGTATCGACAAGGACGAGCAGCGCTGTCAGCAATGCCGGCCCGGCTATCAAAGGCATCCCAAGTGGGACGACGCCGAAGTCGTTCGTGGCTTCGCGACTGGCCGGCGCGACATTAAGCAATTCCCGTCCTGCTAAGCCAAGCAAAATCAGCCCGCCTGCCACCTGAAAATCCGCTACGGTGATCCCAAGTGCAGTAAAGATTATTCTACCGAGAAATATAAACCCAACCGAAATACAGAGCGCGGTGAAGATGCCGATGAAACCCTCTCGCTGCCGTTGTTCGCGCGGAGTGTCCCCAGCCAGACCCATAAACACGGCCACCAGGCCAACAGCATCTATCGCGACAAAAATCGGAATAAAGGCAACGAAAAATTTGTGGACCATGTTTTAGGCGTTCTCCCAGAGCGGCAGTTCTCGTCACAGATGAACACAGATGAAAAATAGATTCATCAAAATTCCTTCTGCCATCGGTGAAAATCTGTGTAACCCTTTGGCCTATTTTGCTCCTGCACCGCCATGCCAACCGATTCCAATAAATCCGCAGTTGTTCATATCTCACTCATTCTGCTCGCATCGGGCTTAGTCGTTTCGGCTGCCGAAATGAAAACAGCCGATGATTTTCGTGGCGCCGCGACAAAAGCGAACGCCGTATTGACGATTCCCGATTGGGAGCAAACACCGGAAGCCGTTGCGACCGCAATGAAAAACGCGATTGCGAAGGCCAACGCCGCGTTGGATCAGATCGGTGCACAAGACTCAGGCAAGGTGACTTTCAAGAGCACTGTGGTCGCGTTGGATGATCTCACCTATGAGGCGAGTCTCGCGGCAAATAGAGCCACTCTCATCAAGGAAACGAACACGAATCCCGCCATGCGCACTGCTGCTGAGAACGCCGTGAAAGCGTTTCAGGACTGGGCGGTCGGTGTCGATTATCGCGAGGACGTTTACAAGGCGATCAAGGCATTCGCTGATACGCATCCAAAGCTCAGCGGCGAAGACGAAAAGCTGCTGAAGGAAACGCTACGCGATTATCGTCGTGCCGGTTTGGAATTACCCCCCGACAAGCGCAAGGAAGTTGAGGGACTGCGCAAGGAACTGTCGAAGGTAGGAACAGATTTCGAAACCAACATCGTTAAGTCCAACGCTCCGGTCATGTTTAGCAAAGCCGATCTCGATGGGCTTCCGGAAAGCTTCTTCGCCTCGCCCGGCATCAAAACCGGCGACGACGTTTACACCGTGATGGCGAATGTCACGTGGCAATTCAACACCGTCCAAGAGAACGCCAAAAACGAGGCGACGCGTAAACAGCTGTACATCGTTCGCGAAACCCTCGCGAAAGATAAGAACGTTCCTCTTCTGAACCAAATGCTGGAGCTCCGAAACGAAATTGCGCTGCGCCTCGGTTACAAATCATGGGACGATTACCAAACGGAAGTCAAAATGGCCAAGTCCGGCATGAACGCGGAAAAGTACATCAACGATCTGGTCACAGGCATTCAGCCCAAATTCGATAGTGAAATTGCGGAACTGCAAAAGTTGAAGGCTGCCGATACCAATGATCCTAAAGCCAGGATCATGGTGTGGGACTGGCGGTACTACAGCAACCAGCGGGACAAGCAAAAATACGACGTCGATAAGGAAGCGTTGCGCGCATATTTCCCGTTCCAAAAAGTCCTCGACGGGATGTTCAACATTTATCAGAGCATCTTTGGTCTGAAATTCGAAAAGATCGTCGCGCCGCACAAATGGGTTAACGATCTCCAGCTGTATGTCGTTACCGATTCAGCCACGGGCGAGCCGCTCGGGATGTTTTATCTCGACATGTTTCCACGCGAAGGAAAATTCAATCACTTTGCGCAATTCGTCATCATCAGCGGCAAGCTCTTGCCGAACGGAAAATATCAGCGGCCGACTGTTGCCCTGCTCTGCAATTTCCCGCCGGCGAGCGGCGATGCTCCATCATTAATGACGCATCAGGACGTGGAGACACTTTTCCATGAGTTTGGGCATGCTCTGCATTCCATTGTCACCCGAGCGAAGTATGGTCGTTTCGCCGGAACGAATGTCCCAGGTGACTTTGTTGAAGCGCCGTCGCAAATGCTGCAAAACTGGGTTTGGGATAAGAAAGTGTTGGATACTTTCGCTGCCGATCCGTCCAAAAAAATTCCCGCGGAAATCGTCAAGAAGCTCAACGACGCGAAGCTGGCAGATGCAGGCGTGCTTTATCGGCGCCAGTTCGCATTCGCTTCACTCGATCTTGCTTTGCATGATCCACATCCCGAAGAAAT
>DASXHS010000099.1:0-3800 GCA_036488345.1 Candidatus Udaeobacter sp. | reverse complement strand
AGCGCCGAATTGATGATTTTGGCTCTGCTGGAAGATCGTGCCCGACACGGATATGAGATTGGCCAGTTGATTGAGCTCCGTTCGCGCGGCGCGATTCGATTCAACGTCGCTTCCCTTTATCCGTTGCTTTATCGGTTGGAGAAACGGAACTGGATCCGTGGTCGCTGGATCGAAAAGGCGGGGCAACGCAGGCGCCGCTACTATCGCCTGACCGCCTCTGGCAAAAACGTGCTTTCGAAGCAGCGCGCCGGCTGGCGTGAGTTCGTAGAAGCGATCAACCTCATCACCGGGATTCAACATGCCTGATTTTAAGGTCGAGATCAGAGCGCGGCTCGCCGAGCTGCATTTATCACCAGTGCGGGAAGCCGAAATCGTTGAAGAAGTTTCGCAGCATCTGGAACAGGAATACGAACAGGCGGTCGGCAGCGGCGCGTCGGCCGATGAAGCGCGCCGGCAAGCCCTCGAGCAACTCAACGCGCCCGATTTGTTAAGTCGCGAACTCAAACGCGTTGAGCGTCGTGTGTCGCAACAAGCGGTTGCACCAGGCGCACAATCGAAGAGCAATCTTTTGGGCGATCTCACACAGGACATCCGCTATGCACTGCGCGTGCTGGCGAAGAACCCGGCGTTCACGATCATCGCAGTGATTGCGCTCGCACTGGGCATCGGTGCAAATAGCGCAATCTTCAGCGTGGTGGACGCAGTGCTATTGCGTCCGTTGCCGTTCAAACATCCCGAACAACTGGTGATGTTGTGGGAGAACGCCGCACATCAGGGCTTTCCAAAAAATACCCCGTCGCCCGCTAACTTTCTCGATTGGCAGAAGCAAGCCCAATCGTTCACCGGAATCGCAGCAATGGCAGAGCGAAGCTTCAATCTCACCGGTGTTGGCGAACCCGAACGGCTCGATGGGCGTCGTGTTTCCGCAAATCTGTTCGAGTTGTTAGGTGTACCGGCCATGCTTGGGCGCACGTTCGTGCCGGAAGACGACAAGCCCGGTACGCACGTTGTTCTCCTCAGCTACTCACTGTGGCAACGGCGCTTCGGCTCCGACCCAGCGGTCATTGGCCGTGCCCTCACCCTCAATGGCGAGAGCTACACAGTTGTGGGCGTCATGCCGCGACTGGTGCAACTGCCTGGCTACGAAAACGTGAGCGACCAGCTATGGGTACCAATCGCGTTCCCGGCGGAGGAAGCGGCGCAACGTGGTAATCATTTTCTCGAAGTGATCGCGAGAATAAAACCCGGCGTCACTCTGAAGCAGGCGCAAGCTGAGATGGAAACGATCGCCGCGCGCCTTGAGCAGCAGTATCCGGATTACAATATGCGAATAGGCGCGGTCCTGGTTCCGCTTCACGAACAGGTTGTTAGCGATATTAAACCGGCGCTTCTTGTTTTGCTCGGCGCAGTCGGGTTTGTGCTCCTTATCGCCTGCGCAAACGTTGCCAATCTGTTGCTCGCGCGCGCTGCTGTTCGGCAAAAGGAGATTGCGGTCCGCCTGGCACTGGGCGCTAATCAGTCGCGCCTCATCCGACAATTTCTGACGGAGAGCGTATTACTGGCGATGTTTGGCGCGGGATTAGGTTTGCTGCTGGCATTCCTCGGCCTCCGCGCACTTAGAACATTCATTCCTGCGAGCATTTCGCAGGCGGAAACAATCCATATCGACGCCAGAGTGCTCATCTTTACGGTATTAATCGCCGTGGTGACTGGAGTCGCGTTCGGTCTCGCGCCCGCCATTCAGGGGTCGCATTTGAATTTGAACGACACGTTGAAAGAAGGCGGCCGTGATTCCGCCGGAGGCAGCAAAGGAAATCGAGCTCGAAGCCTTCTGGTGATTGGCGAAGTCGCCATTTCCTTCGTGCTGCTGATCGGCGCCGGGCTTTTGATCAACAGCTTTTTTCATCTACGGAATCTTGATCCCGGATTTCGTGCCGATCATCTCCTGACAATGAAAGTTGATCTGTCGGAGGTGAAGTATCCCGACCGTGAACGACGCGCAGCATTCTTCGATGAGGTGATGCGGCGCATCCATGAGCTGCCAGGAGTGCAATCAGCTGCTGTCGCGGATAATCTGCCGCTCACATACAACGGCAATTCCATGACGATTGGCGTAGAAGGGGTGACAGACCCGCCGCCTGGGCAACGACCCGATGTTATCTTCCGTGCAATCGGACCTGGTTACTTTAAAACGATGGGCATTCCAATCGTCGGTGGCCGCGATTTCACCGATCAAGACAAACCCGACTCCAAAGATGTGGTGGTAATTAGTGAAAAAACTGCCCAGCATTTCTGGCCAGGACAGGACCCAATCGGCAAACGACTGAAACCCGGCTCGAGTACGTCGAAAAGCGAATGGCGGGAGGTGATAGGAATCGTCAAAGACGTTCGACAAAATGACCTGATCGCTCCACCGAAGATGCAAATGTATTTCTCTTATCGGCAGCCGAAAGAAATCGCGGCGAACGCGCTTGCGGTACGAACAACTGTCGAGCCGATGAGTCTCGCCGGATCAGTACGTAACGCGATCTGGTCTGTGGACAAAGATCAAACCGTCGCAGACATCGATACGATGGATCACATCGTCGCGAAAGCAGTGGCACGGCAACGCTTCAGCATGCTGTTGTTAGGCGTGTTTGCGGGGCTGGCACTACTGCTTGCCTCAGTTGGAATTTACGGCGTCATGAGCTACTCCGTCGCGCAAAGAACTCGCGAGATCGGCATTCGCATGGCTCTCGGCGCTCGGCGAGCCGATGTCTTGCAAATGACCGTCGGGCAGGGACTCAAGCTCGTGGGCGCAGGTATGATCCTCGGCTTGGGCGCGGCATTTCTTCTGACACGCGTCATGGCAACTTTGCTTTATGGGATCAGTGCTACGGATCCGATAACGTTCATTGGCATCTCTGTGGTGCTGCTCGCAGTCGCAGTCCTCGCCAGCTACGTCCCCGCGCTTCGCGCAACGAAGGTCGATCCGATAACCGCGTTACGCGCGCAATAGACGCGGCGCGATACCCGCTCAGACATTGCCGAATTGCCTTCGCAGACAGTCCGCTCTGTAGGCGAAGATGCGTTCCACGTCTGGACGCACAATGAATTTGTGGAGGAGCCAATCGAACGGAACAGCATAGCGCACATCGTCGCACACAAGCGTGCCCCCATTTCGCGTTTGAAACCTGTGCGCATGGATCCAAAGCCGGTAGGGACCGCGGATTTGTTCATCAACAAAATGGTAGGGCGGTTCCCACTCGGTGATTTCGCTGCGCCAGTGAACGGGAAAACCACGGACGCGCAGCCTGTAATCGATGACTGTGCCTAGGTGCATTTCAATCGGTTGGCGCGTAACGGTCCGAAAACTCAACCATGGCGGTGTAATGGAATCGAGATTAGTTGCGTCCGAAAAAAAGGCGAAAACCTCTTTAATTGGCCGGGCTAGCCAGATTTCGCTGCTGAATTGGTGAATGTGCATTAGTCGATTCGTTTCACTCTCGCCGCGTGCTGCCGAACAAAGCGGCCGAATCTCCGCGTTGAGGATGGTGTTCTCCCAGTTCGCTAAATATTATCGGCCCATGTTGAAAACGATCGCTTTGTTTATTGCAGTAACTGCGGCTGCGTTCGCCGCAGGTTCAGATAACGAACAAGCGCAAATCTGGAATTTAGAGGCGCCCTCTGGCACGAAAACTTTCTCGGGTGGCCATTTGTCAGCCCCGTGCCCGTGCGAAAGGATCACATCACAGACTGGATCACTGCGAACACGTCCAAAAGCATTACGCTTCAGGCGTACTCGATCGACCAGCTGGCAA
>DASXHS010000089.1:0-20403 GCA_036488345.1 Candidatus Udaeobacter sp. | reverse complement strand
CAACGCGAGTGCGCGTTCGTAATTCAGAATCGCACGGCCAAAATCGCGCGTGCGAAAATAGGCGTTCCCCAGATCGTAAAAGAGATTTGCGTTCCACTGACCTTCGTGAACCAGCGCCTCATAGCCGGCAATCGCTTCCTTGAAACGACCCTGCGCAAATTCCTGATTCGCCTTTGCAAATTCAGCGTCTGATTGCCCGAACGCCGATGAAACAACGCCCAGCAAAATCATCGCGCAGCAAGCGTCAACAATGTAGCGCGAGCGGTCTCGCT
This sequence comes from Candidatus Udaeobacter sp., assembly GCA_036488345.1. GTDB lineage: Bacteria > Verrucomicrobiota > Verrucomicrobiia > Chthoniobacterales > UBA10450 > Udaeobacter. The sequence continues at coordinate 20,131 of DASXHS010000089.1, read as the reverse complement.
TGCGTGGAGGAACGGTTTCGCAAGCGGGGACGCTCGCGCTACTATTTTCTCGCGTGTTCATGCTTTCAAATTTTCAATCAGCTCCAGTACATCGCGGCGGTTTTCAGGGGAGATTTCTCCCGGGCCATTGTGCGTTCCGCTGTATTGCCATTCGTCGTTTTGCTCGAACAATCGTCGCAGCCGGTCGCGTGAATCAGTATCAAGCTTGAAGGTTTCTGCTGCAGTTTCGGCGTCCACGATGTTTGGATCGACGCCGCGATTGCGCGATGCGAGCGCGGCTTTCAATCGAACAACTCGGGAGGCTTCGGCATAATATTCACGCGGGGAGGCATCATTACGGCGCAACTTGTGCATCAGTTCGGCTGCTTCGTGTTGCAGTGCACCGATGCGCCGTGCCTCCCGATCGTCTAACCTTGCTCGCCGAATCTTCAAACCTGCGAACACGAGCAGCGCCGCCAGTGGTAGCGATTGCGCGGCCCAGAACCCGCGGCGCGTATAAAGAGGCTCGAATGATTCAACCCTACGCGACGGCTCGGTGAGTTGATATAAAATGTCCTGAGGCTTGCTTGAATTCGAAATCGGGGCACGGCCTCGAGCTGCCGTGGCGGGCGACGAAGACGGTGGTTGAGCGGCCACGTTCGGTGCAGCTGCACCGCCCTGAACAGTGATTGCCGTCGATTCGCTGTTTAGCGTTACATATTGTTCTTTCGCTGGATCGAAATACGAAAATGCAAGCACTGGCAGACTTTGCTTATTCTCGTTAGGCGAAATCACCGTCTCGAAGGTTTTTGTGCCGCTGATGCCAACTTCATCGTCCTGTTTGAACTTGGAAGACGGCGGATATTTATGCCAGCCGCGGTCGTCCTCTAGCAACGGGGCATTCACCCGATCGAAATTGCCGCGCCCTGAGATTGTTGTTGTGACCGTGATAGGATCACCGACCTGCACGCTCTTCGGCTTGGCCTCGGTTGCCATGGTAAAGCTTCCAATCGCTCCCGAAAAACTGGGCGGCGCATTCGGTGGCAGCGGTTTTACTTCAAGCGCCACGGGGTCACTGCTGATCTCGATGTCGCGACGTTCGCCGATTTGTGCAAAAGGGTTCGAGAAAAACGGATCCGAAAACGGATCGTCGAGATCGAAGGGCGAACGCGAACGCGGCGCGTTTCGTCTTCGCGGAACGACCACCTGCGCCTTTGCTTTGACGGGCCCGATTTCAAATTTGCCTGCTCGCGCCGCCGCGATCGCCGTTTTGAACGTCACTACTTCGTAAGGTTTGCCGTTGATGGTCTCCAAATTTTGTGACGACTGCTGCAGTTTCTGTGCGGTAAACCCTTGCCCAGTGATATCAGGTGGCTCGGTCAGCCGGGGTTGAACACGCGCATCAAATCCCATTTTAATCTGGACCGGAACAATCTCGCCGACGTACGCGGTCTTCTTCGGCACGATTAATTCAGCGAAAACCAAGTCGCCTGCGGTAGTCGACCGGCTCTGAGCGCCGCGATTCGGCCGCGTCGTCGTTTGTTGACCGGGCGCATCAGCGACGTTTAACGCGAGTTCCGGCGTCCTAAGGACCTTACCGCCGGCGTGAACTGTTTGTGGTGGAATCGTGAATCGTCCTGCTCTGAGCGGCAGGATCGTATAGTTGTAAGTTACGCTCGAGTTGGTTGAGAAGTTGTGTATTTCGAATTGTCGCGACGTTCCAGTGGAATGAATCTCCAAGCCATCGATTGAAATTTCTTCTGGCGGCCGCGCATCGCCGGGGCCTGTTACCTTGATTTGCAGATCCACGGTTTCGCCGACAGTTACCTCCGAGTTGCTCAAGACCGCCGTGACACTGGGCGAATCGGCACGCGCAATCTGCGCGATCGCGATTACGGCGAAAAACCCGAGTAAGATTCGGCGATACATGAGATTTCCCTTAGCCACTAATCCAACCCCCTACCAATCGTTATAGACATGACGCTTTACTTTGCGTTCATCAAGTCGGACTCGCGCCTCTTCATCCTTCATGGATTCAAGCAGCGCCAGCGCTTGGCGCTCGCTCATTTCGCCTTCTTTCTCCTGTTCAGCCTCCGCCGCCGCTTGCTCGTTTTTATCGGCGGGCTTCTGTGATTTATCTCCTGCAGCGCCTTTCACCTCGCCGGCAAATTTCTTTTGGGGCGACTCAGCTGGGGTAGGTGAGGCATTTTCCTCTTCGCCTTCTCCTGGTGAGGGCGACGGCATTTCGTTTTCTCCTTCGCCAGGGCTTGGTGATTGTTTGGCTTGTTGTTCTCCCGGCGAGGGCGAAGGCTGATTGTCCTGCTGCTTTTCGGAGCCGGGCGATGGAGACGGACTCTCGCCGGGCTGTTGCTGCTGTTTCTTTTGCGGTTCGTTTTTCGCCTGAGATTGATCCTTTTGTTGTTGTTCTTTTTTGTCTTTGTCGCTGTCCGCTTTGTCTTGTGACGGCTGGTTTTTCGCCTGCTGCTGATCCTTTTGATCCTGCTGGTTCTGGTTTTGCTGCTGTTGTTGTTGCTGCTGATCTTTTTGATCTTTCTGTTGCTGTTGTTGCTGTTGTTGCTGTTGTTGATCTTTCTGCTGCTGGTCTTTCTGTTGTTGTTGCTGCTGGTCCTGATTCTGTTGGTTCTGCTGTTTTTGCTGCTTGTCTTGCTTGTTCTGTTTGTTCTTTTGCGGTGGCGTTGGGGAAGGGGATGGCTGTTGTTGCTGTTCCTTTTTGTTTTTTAACTCGTCGATTTTCCTTTTGACGTAGTCGTAGTTGTCCTTCGCTTCTTTGTTTTGCGGATCCAGCTTTAAGGTTTGCTCGTAATGATCGAGAGCATTTGTCCAGTCGCTTAGCTTTTTGTCGTCGCTTTTTTGCATCTCCCCGCGTTGATACAGGGTGTTGCCGAGATTGTAATGGCCCTTGGTTTGCAAAGCGGTGTCAGGCGTTAGCAATGCCTGACTGAATGATTCCAACGCCTTGTTGTAATCCTTCAGTTTGTAAGCCGCGGCGCCCGAATCGAACTGCAGCTCGTCTTCAGCGTGGGATTGCGGATGGGACTTCAGCGTGTCCTGAAAGTCCTTATAAGCATCTTCGAATTTGCCTTGCTGATATGAACTGATTCCCGGCACCGTCGCGAACACCGATGAACAAAACAGCATCAGGACAGCTACAGCAGCGCCCGCAGCTTTGACTGGTCCGCCCGCGACGCTACGCCCAGCTGTGCGCGCAGGAACAGGAACAGGGACTCGCACGCGTACGCGTTTCCGCTCGGGAATCAGGATCGACAAGGCGAGTGCAATCAACGCGGCACCGAGCGGCCACTCGTAGCGTTCAATCGGCCGGCGCGACAAACGCACGTCCATCTCAGCAGCCTGCATTTTGGCCAGGCCTTCAGTCTGAACCTGCTGCATCGTTCGCGGTCCGCTTTCCAAATGGAGATAAAATCCGCCGGTTGCTTCCGCCACTTCGCGCAAACGTTTGTCATCGAGTTTTGATTTGACGACTACCCCGGCTGAATCCTTCACGAAGCTCGTCTCGCCGTTGTCGCCGGTTACCGGAATCAACGACCCTTGCGGCGTTCCGACGCCAATAGTGAAAATTCGCACGCCGGCGTCGGCGGCAGCTTTCGCAGTTTTCACCGCGTCGCCATTTAGATCCTCGCCGTCGGTGAAGATGATCAGCGCGCGATTACCCATGGCGCTTTTGCCGAAGCTCTGGCTAGCAAGCGAAATTGCGCTCGAGATATTCGTGCCGCCTTCTGGGATGGTCTTTGTGTCGAGATCGTTGACCGCCTCGACCACGGCGTCGTAATCGATTGTGAGCGGTGCCTGCAAAAACGCGCGTCCTGCAAACGCAATCAGGCCAACGCGGTCCCCTTGCAGTTCGTCGATCAAATCCTGAATCGCCAGTTTGACGCGATCGAGCCGACTTGGCTGGACGTCGTTAGACAACATGCTGCGCGAAGTGTCGACGGCCACCAGCAGATCCAGTCCCTTACGCTTCACGTCCTCAAAGGTGTAACCCCAGCGCGGTTGCGCCAGGCTCACAATCGCCAGCGCAAGCCCAAGCAATAGCAAACCAAATCTCACAATGCGCCGCCGCCGATTAACGGTTCCCGCGAGCTGCGGCAGCAGTCGCGCGGAAACAAACTGCTGCAGCCGCTTCAGTCCGCGATGTTCTGCGCGCACGAAGAGCGCAATCAAGAGCGGGATCATCAGCAATCCCCAAAGCCATTCTGGTGCGCCAAAAGTCATACGGTTCGTTGAATCCTTACGGAAAAGGTAGGGCGGGCAGTCCCCTGCACGCCGCTCCTCGGCGCGCACGGAGTGACGCGCCCTACCATGGAAATCTTGATGCACTGAAGCGATTCATTCATGGCAATTTTTTCCAAATCGTTTGAGACAAAAGCATCTGAGCCACCAACAGTCCGCACCCGCCCATCAGACATAACGGGAAGAGATCGCGGTATTGCTGATATTTTTTCACGCTTACGGTCGACTTCTCCAGCTTGTCGATGTCGTTGAAAATTTGTTCCAGCGATTGAGTGTCAGTCGCACGGAAAAATTTGCCGTCGGCGATTTTGGCGACCTCCCTCAAACCGGATTCATTAAATTGTACGGGTTGATTTTCGTAGAGGATGTTTCCCAATGCATCAGTCAGCGGTCCGCGACTAGTGAAGATGGGCGCAGGCGCGATTCCATTTATTCCGGCGCCAATCGCGTAGAAATGAATCTTTAATGCTTTCACTGCCTCGGCGGCCGTGTTTGGCGGAATTTTGCCGGCGTTATTTTCGCCGTCCGTCAACAAAACGAGAACATGGCTCTTTGAACGTTTATCATTCAGTCGATTTGCAGCCGCAGCAATGGCCGATCCAATCGCAGTGCCGTCTTCAACGAGACCGATCTTTACTCGATCCATATTCTGCAAAAGCCAATCGTGATCCAGCGTCATCGGACTCACGACATACGGACGACCGGCGAACGCAATGATGCCAATACGATCATTTGGACGAGCTTCGATGAATTTTTGTGTGACTTCGCGAATCGCATCCACGCGTGTCGCTTCCTGGCCGCCGATCGTGAAATCTTTCGTCAGCATCGAGCCGGAAACGTCCAGCACGAGCATGATGTCGATGCCGCTCGCCTCGATCTGCGTGAGGCTCTTACCAAGTTGCGGACGCGCAAGAGCCACCACGAAGAAAGACAGGGCTAGAAAAACCAGCGCCCGAAGGATTTTACCGACTCGCGCCGCGCTCTTTTTTCCGATCGCTTGCAGACTGGCTGTAGACGAATACGTCAGCGCCGCGGCAGGCCCGCTTTTGCCGCGCAACCACGCGAGCACCGGTATCGCCAGTAATAACAGCAGCAGCCACGGATGCGCAAACGTCAACGCGCTATTCCCCTGGAACCAATCAAATAAGTTTGTCATGCCGAGTGGGGTCGAGACATCTGTGGATTAAACAGTCGCAAGCTGACCTCCTTTCACAAAGCTGATTGCTTCTTCCAGCAACACTTCGCTGTCTGACGTTGTGGCTTCGTACTTGGCGAACTTAATGAGATCGCAGCGGCTCAAAAAATCTTCGAGCAACGATTTGTCATCTGCGGAAAACGATGGGGCTTTTGCCGCCGCAATGAGAAATTCTATCGACGTTTGTCGAGTTGCCGGGACGCCGTATTGCTGGGTCACGTAACGCCTCAGAATGTCGGACACGCGAATGCTAAACTGATACGGGTTCATGTTCTGAATTTCAGGCCGAATTTGTTCGAGTTCTCCGAGCGCGATTTCGCGTGGCGCCTTTGGCGGCAATTCTAATTTCCGCCGCTTTACAAACCACCACACAACCAAACCAATGAGGGAGAGGACGACAAATGCGATTACAAAGACAAGCCACGGAGGAATCAGCGAATAATCCACCGGCGGCGCGATATCATGGAACTCATCAGCGAGCACGAACAAGACAGGAGTAATGGAGTATTGGAGAATTGGCGTTTTAGAATAGGAACTCATTTCATTACTCCGGCGCTCCATGACTCCAATACTCCAATCTGCTTTATCGAACTCCGAGCCGGCGTTCACGTTGTTTAAAAAACGAGCGCAAGGGCGGCAGATAATCTCTGCCGGTTTGCAGTGTGATCGTATCAACATTGTTCCGTCGGAGCGTGCGCGAAAGCTCCGTTTCAGATCCAGTAACCAGATCCGTAAAAAGAGCTCGAGTCTTGCGATCTGCCGTATTGATCTCGATCTGTTCGCCCGTCTCAGCATCCTCCAGCGTAATGATGCCCACGTTTGGCAACGTTCTTTCGCGTTCGTCCTTGATTTGAATCGCTATGAAATCGTGCCGCCGCCCGCTCACAGCAAGCGCGCGCGAAAAATCCGGCGCTTGAAAATCCGAGATGAAAAATACCACCGCACGGCGAGTCACAATCTTGTTGAGATAATCAAGTGCCAATCCGGGCTCGGTGCCGCGTCCTTGTGGTTCGAAGAACAAAATCTCGCGGATGATACGCAGCGTATGCGAACGGCCCTTCTTCGGCGGAATCAACAGCTCAACGCGGTCAGTGAACAGAAGCAAGCCCACCTTGTCGTTGTTTCGAATTGCGCTGAACGCGAGGAGACAAGCAACCTCGGCAGCTAGCTCACGTTTCGATTGCGTAGTGCTGCCAAAATTTCCTGAAGCGCTCACATCTACGACGAGCATCACAGTGAGCTCGCGTTCTTCAGTGAATTTCTTCACGAAGGCGCTGCCCATCCGCGCGGTGACGTTCCAATCGATCGCGCGAATTTCGTCGCCCGGCTGATACTCGCGCACGTCTTCAAAGTTCATTCCGCGTCCTTTGAAAACGCTGTGATAATTGCCGGCGAAAGCCGTTTCCACCAGACCGCGGGTTTTAATCTCAAGCGTTCTGATTTTCTTGAGAATCTCGGTTGTTTTCTCAGCCCGCTTGTCATCCCGAGCGGATTTCGTGGAGACAGAAGGAGTCGTAGGTTTTGACGGCATCACGGCACAGGCAGGCCTGCAAAAATTCGTTCGATGATGGTCTCACTTGTCACCGTCTCAGCTTCGGCTTCGTAGCTGACGATGATTCGATGGCGCAACACGTCGGGGCCGATGCTCTTTACGTCTTGTGGCGTGACGTAGCCGCGGCCGTTCAGGAACGCGTGGGCGCGCGCGCCAAGTGCGAGATAAATGGTGGCGCGCGGCGAAGCGCCATAGCGAATCAGTCCCTCAAGTCGCAGATTGTAGGTAGCCGGTTCGCGCGTAGCCCAGACCACGTCCACAATGTAATCTTTCACCCGGTCGTCGATGTAGATGTTGTTAACGACGTCGCGCGCGGCGATGATTTGCTTCGGATCCACGACTGGATCGACTCGCAAATCCGGCGCCGAAGTCGCCATCAAATCGAGGATACTTCGTTCCTCGCGCTTTTGAGGATAGCCGATGTTCAACTTGAACATGAAACGATCGAGTTGCGCCTCAGGCAATTGGTACGTGCCTTCCTGTTCGATTGGGTTTTGTGTGGCAAGAACCAGGAACGGATCGGGTAACGGATACGTTTTTTCGCCGATTGTGACCTGCCGTTCCTGCATCGCTTCCAACAATGCGCTCTGAACTTTCGCCGGCGCCCGATTGATTTCGTCGGCCAGAATTAAATTCGAAAAGATTGGGCCAAGCTTGGTGGTGAATTCGCCACTGCGCGGATTGTAAATAAGCGTTCCGATCAAATCTGCGGGCAATAAGTCGGGCGTGAATTGCAACCGCTGGAAACCGGTCTGAATGCATGCGGCCATGGTTTTAACCGTCAGCGTCTTAGCCAAGCCCGGCACGCCTTCGAGCAGGAGGTGACCGTTGGCCAGCAATCCAAGCAAAAGACGATCCACCAAATACTTCTGCCCGATCACGACGTGACCAACCTGTTGCCGGAGAGCTGGCATCCACTGACCCAGCTCTCGTACTTCCTGGGTAATTTCCTGAGTCGATTTCATACGGTCTGCTCAGACAAGTTTGGCAGCGAGAATGTTCGATCAAAAACCTCGCGCATGCTGCTGGCGATCGGCCTTCGGTGCGCTGCCAAAAACATGGTAAAAGTGACTTACAAATGTCAGCCCTCAAGCCGTGGCACCGAGCGACTGTTATTGTAGTACTTGCTGGCCTGGCAGCAACGCTCATGGCATGGGTCGCCCATAATGATCCTGCCATTAATTATTTGCCTGGTCATCGAGACGCGGAGTGGATCGTTTTTCCGACTGCGGTTGATGCACGCGCACATGGCAGTGCCAGCCTCGATGTAACATTCCGGCGCGAATTTGTTTTGCCGCATAAATCTGCGGCGGCGCGCTTGCGCCTTCGCGCGCTGCGTCGCGCTGAAGCGAAAGTAAACGGCGTTTCAATTCAGCTTCCGCAAAGCCGCAATTGGAAGAATGTTTCAGAGGTCAACATCGCGGACCAGTTGCATGAGGGCACCAACATTGTGGAGGTGCGCGTATTTAATCACAATGGACCTCCAGCGCTCTGGTTGGTTTTGACCAGCGACCAACTGAACGAGCGCACCGATGAAAAGTGGGAAGCATCGTTTGCGGGTTCGTCATGGAGGCATGCCGCTCTCGCTTCCGCACCAAAGACACCCGGGCGCGGCAATCCCATTGCGGATGGTGAAAGTACTTTTGAGGCAGCAAAAAATATCTGGCCGCTCTGGATATTGGTGATCGGCGTTGCCTGTGGATGCGTCATTCTCTGGCGCGCCGGCTCAAAGCAGTTCAAGTCACAGTCCTTGGAACGACTCATCCTCGTTCTGATTTCCGCCATATGGTTGTTTTTGTTTTGGAACAACACACGGCTTCTACCATTCCACGCCGGTTTCGATTCGAGGGAACATCTCAAATACATCGATTACATCCAGCAACATTGGTCGCTTCCATCGCCGACTGAAGGCTTCGAGATGTATCATCCGCCGCTCTACTTTTTCATTGCCGCCTCGATCCTTTCATTTTTTAAACTCTCTATCACTGATCCAGCCTCGGTTGCCGTTCTGCGTGCGCTCGGTGCACTCTTCGGCGTCGCGCAGTGCGTGCTAGTGTTCTTAACTTTGCGCCTCTTGCTTCCAGTCAGAACGGCTCTGGTCGGCCTCATGCTGGCAGCTTTTTTACCAATGCATCTCTATCTGATGCATTATGTAACGAACGAACTTCTCACCGCCACGCTCGCAACGTTGACGCTCTATCTCTGCTTGCGCCTGCTCAAGAACGAAACGCCGCGCGCCACACAATTTGTCTTTGTAGGATTGGCACTGGGCGCGACGATGCTGACGAAGTCGACCGGCGTCCTCTTATTTCCCATCGTAATCGCTGCGGTCTGTATGAAGCGTAGCCACACGAGAGCGCCGTTTGCAATTTCGTTGCGCAATCTCGGTCTGCTCATCGCCACGTGTCTCGCGGTGTGCGGCTGGTATTACGCGCATATATGGCTGAAGTTCGGAACTCCGCTGCTCGGCAATTGGGACGCCATAAGCGGATTCACCTGGTGGCAGGATCCTGGCTATCACACAGCAGCCGATTACCTCCGCTTCGGACGTTCGTTAATGACTCCGCTATTCAGCGGGTTTGCCGGAGTTGTGGACGGTATCTATTCAACTTTGTGGGGCGACGGTTTGTCGGGCGGCGCAGCGAGCGTGAGCGTCGCGTGGAACTTGAGCCCGATGATCGGAGGTTACTTATGGGCTGTAGTTCCGACAGTTTTGCTTCTCGTCGGCGCCGGCGTCACAGGTGTTCGATTCTTTCGAAAACCGTCAGCCGAGCTGTTTCTGTTGCTCGCGTTGCCTGTACTTGTCGTGCTCAGCTTGAGTTTTATGACGCTCAAAGTTCCCTCGTACACGCAAGCCAAGGCGTTTTACGGATTATCTGCTCTGACGTCGCTTTGTTTCTTTGGCGCGGTTGGTTTTGAAACAGTGACTAACAGAGGGCCACGTGTTCGATTCATTATCGGCACGCTCCTGGTCATTTGGGCGCTCAACAGCTTGACGACGTTCTGCATTCTTGATTCGGCACCGCTGCATTTGTACGCAGTAAAGGTTCTCGGCCAGCAAGGTAAAATCGAACAGGCCGCCACCGAAGCAGCCAAAGCAGTCGAAGCCGATTCTTTGAACGCTTCGGCCCATGGTTATCACGCTTTAAGTTTGAGTGAACTCGGCGATGACGCGGAAGCAGTGAAGGAAGCTGAGCGCGCAGTCCAGTTGGCTCCTACAGATTCCACGGCCCACCTGAACCTGGCAATTGCAGCGAAGCGCGCCGACATGGAACGCACAATTGCAGAAGCCAGACGCGCAATTGAGCTAGGGCCGGAAAATCTTTCAGCGCACCAACTGCTGATGAAATGTCTTCTGGATTCGGGACGCTACAATGAAGCGGCCGCGTTCGGACCGGAATGGCTGGCGGTATCGCCCTTCGACGTGGCGGCTCATTCTTCTGTGGCTGTGGCAACGGCACACACTGGTGACTTGGTTACGGCCGCGCGACAACTCGGTTATGTGATGATGCTTGGGCCGAACGCTGAGAAAGCGCTTATCCAACTGCATCAGATCGTGGTGTCGCTGGCAAAAGCGCCTGATGGATTGCAACGACTCCGCGATATTGCAACGAATGCCCCGGATTCACCGCGAATGCTGGACGAACTCGCATGGTTGCTTGCGACGTATCCCGACTCGAATTCGCGCGATGGCGCCGAGGCAGTTCGTCTTTCCGAGCGCGCTTGCACGCTGACCGACCGGCGCGCTCCTGCTCTTCTTGCTACGCTGGCTGCGGCTTGCGCTGAGGCTGGAGATTTTCCACGTGCGGTCGCTGCCGGTGAAGAAGCGCTGAACCAGGCACGCTCCCTCGGTGATACCGACGGAATAAAACTCAGCGAGAACGTTCTCGCGTCGGTTCGCGCAAATGTTCCGTATCGTCAGGAGCCGGAGCAGTAGCCGCTCTCTCTCGCTTGTAAGATCAGCGTCGCCGGCCGTCCTTGGCGCGGGCGCGCAGCGTTAAGATGATTGGCATGCCGGCGTACGCTTCAGCGTCGCGGATGCGAGCTTCGAGGTAACGGCGATATGATTCAGTCATTAACTGAGGGTCGTTTACGAACATGACGAATTCCGGCGGCGCGAGATTGCGTTGAGCTTTATCTGAGTCGGCCCGTTCGGACAATTCTTCAGCGGACTGGCCACCTTCGCCGAGGCTACCGCGTTCGAGGAGACCGCCGTTCTTTGGTTGCGTCGCGTAAAACAACTTAAGCCGTCGGCCTTTGACCAATGGAGGTGGATTCGCTTCAAACGCCTGGCGCAGTAAACGATTCAAAACTCCTGTACCGATGCGCTTCCGCGCCACGTGTTGCACTTTCTCGATCAATGCAAACAACTGATCGACATTTTCGCCAGTGAACGCAGACGTGATTAACACTGGCGCGTATTTGAGGAAAAAAATCCTCGAGAGCGTCTCCTTGGTTAGTTCCTTGGCTGACTGCTTTTCCCCGCGTCTCGGCTTAACCAAGTCCCATTTATTCAAGATGATGATGGCTGCTTTTCGCGCCTTTTGAATCAATCCAGCGATCCGTTTGTCCTGTGCCGTTACGCCCATCGTCAGATCGATGACGAGAATGCAAAGATCAGCGCGGCGAATGCTGCGTTCGGCACGCATCACGCTGAAAACCTCAGCCGAACTGGAAACTTTCCCTCGGCGGCGAATTCCGGCGGTGTCGATGAAAACAAACTTCAAACCCTCCCTTTCGTAAACTATGTCGATGGCGTCGCGGGTGGTGCCGGGCAGCTCGCTTACAATCGCGCGTTCGCTGCGCACGATGGAGTTGATAAGCGAAGATTTACCAACATTCGGCCGACCGACGATCGCGATCGCGATTGGATACTCAACGGTCGATCCGCCTTCGCCGGGGCTACGTTGAATAGGGGTTCCATGATCGATCTGAGCAGGCGAGGGGAGTTGCAGTTCGATGGCGTCCAGTAATTCTGAAATCCCACGATTATGTTCTGCGCTGACGGAAATTATTTTTTCGAAGCCTAACGAATCAAACTCCGCCGCCAACGGGTCGTGCTTCTCGGTGTCTATTTTGTTAACCACCAGCACGACTGGTTTTTGCGATTTGCGCAACATCCGCGCCAGATCGTCATCGACTGGCGACAAGCCTTCCTTTCCGTCGAGAACGAAAAGGAGAAGATCGCTCTCACGGAGCGCATTTTCGGCAGCGCGCCGTACCTGTTGGGTTAGTTCGGATTCGCCTGCGCCGAAAATTCCGCCGGTGTCCCAAAGTGTGAATGGGCGCTCGGCGCGAGTGCAGATTCCTGACAGGCGGTCGCGCGTGATGCCGGGTTGATCATGAACAATCGCAATTTTGCGGCCGACAAGACGGTTGAACAGCGCGGACTTGCCGACATTCGGCCGTCCGACAATCGCCACATTGGGCAGCGTGTGGGCCTCATTCACCAAAGCAGTCCGCATTTAGGGCTTCGTAGGATGCGCATGGCCTTCGGCCTGCAACTGACGGACGCCATCTGTAACGTAAAAGATCCCTGAAATCAGTGTGAACGCGCCGGCTACCAGCACAACATAGAGCAGAGGAATAATATACAGTTGTAGCATCACCCATCCGATAGCGACCATCTGTAAAACCGTCGCGATCTTTCCCGTCCAGTGTGGCTTTACCTGAACTTTTCCATTGAGCAGGTACAAGACAAGCGTCCCGACGAGAAGAATGGCGTCGCGCGAAATTACGAGCACCGGAAACCACGCCGGGAATTTTCCGCTCCCCGGTCCAAATTCGCTCCAGTTCGTTAGGCTTAACGTGATGATGCCGCTCAGTAACAGTCCCTTGTCGGCGATGGGATCGAGAATGACTCCAAGGGTGCTGCGTTGGTTGTATCGTCGAGCAACGTAACCGTCGAGTCCATCGCTTATCGCGGCGAGAAGGAAAATTGCAATCGCTGTAAACCGCTGCCATTCGAGCGGCTGGCCGCGTTGAATGCTTTCGCCATAGTAAATCGCCATTGTGACGAAAGCCGGGATCATCAGGATCCGAACAACGGTAATCTTGTTGGCGGTGGTCATGGCGCGGGAAAATTGTAGGACGGTTGATTGGTTCGCGCCAGCGAACTCGCCCTCCCGCTTCGCGTCTATGTAGCTCGGCACTCGCAGGCTCTTTTCTGCGAACGCGAATCCAGTCATTGGCGTCTGACACAGACGGCCTACAGTCGGCGTTCGTTTTTCTTGCGTCGCTGACGCCAGCAATCAGTTGTTAGGCAGCTACGGCGGATTTGTGCCGTCCTTCAGCGAATTCTTCGATCATTTTTTGGTTAAAGGCTGGAATGTCGTCGGGCGAGAATTATCCTCTTCTCGTGGTCATCAAATCTATTCGCGAATTCAATCACGCGGTACCTTTTGTGCCCTACGAAGTTCACATGGCGAGTGGCGAGACCTATGAGGTGGCGCACCCGGATTTTGTCTCCATTTCTCCGCGAGGTTCGTACGTGATCATAATTGATGCTGAAGAGCGGCCACATCATTTGAATGCCCTATTGATTGACCGCGCTTCTCCGCTCAACGGCCACAAGCCACGCAAGAACCGAAAGCGCACTCAGAAATAATTCAACGCGAGGGCGTGTGTGCGTTTTCCGCTGGGATTTCGAATCCCTCGATTTGTTTTTTAATTTCGTTTGCGAACGCCGCCGCGCCGGCGCCGTTTACGACCCGATGATCGAATGTCAACGAAAGCGTGATGACTTCAGCGCTCTCGTTCTTGTGTTTATTCGAAATTAACTCGCGGTGCGCGGTCCCAACGAACAGCGTACCGACTGATGGGGGCACAACGATCGGCGCGCCGGCTTTCACTTCAAACGCGCCGAGACTCGTGATCACGACCGGCGCGTTCATGGCGTCAACACGACCGCCGCGTGTAGCCGCGACTGTCTCGTTGTAGTTACTGACGAAGTCTGGCCAGCTCTTTTGATTTGAGGTTGTGATCACCGCTGTTGCGAGGCGATCGCCTTTTAGAGCGACAGCAATGCCCAGGTCGAAATCGTCATTCTGCACGATCTGATCGTCTTCGAGAATCAACCGGCGAAAAGGCGGATGTTTTTCCATCGCGCGCACAACCGCCCACGCAACCATCACTGAAGGGGAGGGAGCCTGCTCGCGGTCCGTCTTTTTCAATGCCTGGCGTGCTTCCTGGATTGCGTTCCAGCGTGCGTCGATTTGGAGGTTGGCAGGAATAACGCGATTCAGTTTGCGGGTAATAGTCGGCGAAAGCGCAGGCTCGATATTGTACTGGCGGGCGTGTCGCCCGCCGTCACCAGACGCTGCAGCCGACACAGCCGCCTCTTCAGTTTCACGTTTGGGTGATTCTTTCGCCGCTGCTTCAAATTGTTTCGCAAACGCTGGCTCGCTCGTAACAATCGTTCCCAATTCCTCACCGATCTCGACGGTATCGCCGATCTTCGTTTTCCATTCACCCATCACTCCGGCGAATGATGATTGGATCGGATAAACGGCTTTGTCAGTTTCGACCTCACACAATTCGTCATCCAGCTGAATCTGTTCTCCAGACTTTTTCAGAAGCGAAACTATTTTCGCATTCCGAATTCCTTCGCCCATGATCGGCACGGTGATGCTTTGGACGTGTTGTTCGCTGAGGTCTGCTGTAGCCGGGATCGGTGATCCCGGCAGATCGGATTCAGCTCGCGGTGCAACTCGGCCGGAATCACCGATTCCGCCTACAGTTGCACGCTCATGTTTGGTTGAAATTGAACGCCTGATTGCCGTTACGATCCGTTCCACGTCGGGCAATGCCGCGTATTCATAGATCGGATTATAACCGATCACTACATTGGGTTTGCTGACGAGTATGGGCGGGCTGAGCAATTCGTTCCAAAGTACTGGAGTGCCGGTTACGTGAGAGATAATCATCTGACCGACGCTGCAATTTTCCGTGTCCTCCTGAACCACAACCAGCCGGCGCGTCTTGCGCACTGATTCTTCAATCGCAGCCGAATCCCAGGGCACGATTGAGCGGAGATCGATCAGTTCGACGCTGATCTCGCCACCGATTTTGTCGAGGGCTTCGAGCGATTTTTCGATTATATTGCCCCATGCCACCAAGGTGACATCGGAGCCATTGCGCACGTTGCGCGCTTTGCCCAACGGAATAGCTCGAATTGGCTCTGCGTATTCGTGCTCGGCCCAGAGCAGATGCTTGGCGACGAGAAAAATCACAGGATCCTCTGCATGCATCGCCGTCCAGAGCAATCCTGCGGCGTCGGCAGGCGTGCTAGGAATCACAACGTTCAGACCAGGATAATGAGCGAATGCCGATTCGTTCGCCTGGCTGTGCCACAAACTGCCGCCGGGCAGATACGCACCGTACGGCGCATAAATCACTGCCGGACATTTCCAATTCCCAAATGATCGCCACCGAAGCGTCGAGATGTTGGTCACAAGCTGATTGAAGCCCGGATAGATGAAATCGATGAATTGCATCTCGAACACGGGCCGCTTCCCGTACGCGGCCAGTCCGCATGCGACACCGAGAATCGTGGATTCGGCGAGCGGTGAATTGAAAACTTGCTTCGGGAATTCAGATGAAAGCTTCTGTGTCAGGCGGAACACGCCGCCTTTCGGATCTTCGATGTCCTCGCCGAAGAGGATGCGCTGCGGATCTTCGTCCAAACCTGCGCGCAGAGTTCTGTTCACAGTATCTCCGATGCGGTATTTACCGGGAGAAAGGATTTCTTTTTCGATTGTAGGCGGGGGGTTTGTGACGTTGGCAAGAAGCTCGTTAGGCGAAGGATCTTCAGCCTTTTCCGCCGCGGCATATTCGCGGCGAACGCGCTCCTTAATCTCGTTATCCAGTTCCGCGTAATCTTCTTGCGTGATTACGTTTTCTTTAATGAGTCGAGCCTTCCAGCACGTCAGGGGGTCGGCCTTCTCCAGGTCGAGCAGTTCCTCAGCCGTCCGGTAAAGTTTCTGATCATCGGAACTGGTGTGACTCGACAGGCGTTCCATCTTGATCCAGAAAAAGAACGGTCCGCCGCCGCCGCGAATTTTTCCGAAGGCTTCATTCGTCGCATCGTAAATCTGCTGGACGTCTTGTCCTTCGATCTGGCGCCAGTTGTCCTGCTCGAGAATGTCCAACGCGAGCGGATTCGTTTTCCGCGTAGGCATGCTGATGCCGTAGGCGTTGTCCTCCACGAGAAAGAGCACGGGAAGTTTCTTTTCTTTCGCGAAACAGATGGCCTCGAAAAAATCTCCCTGGCGTGTCGCGGCGTCACCTATTGTCGTGACGACGACATTTTTCTTTCTATCAAGCTTAATGCCCCAGGCGATGCCGCACGCGGGAAGAAGCTGTGAACCAGTTGGCGTGGGCACGCTCCAAATGTGGAGATCTGCGTCGCTGTAATGCGAGGGCATTTGTCGCCCGCCGCTGCCGGTGTTGCGCTTTGCAAAATACTCCAGGCCGAGTTGGCGCGTGGTCATGCCGCGCCCGAGCACAAGGCCGCGGTCGCGATAATACGACACGATGTAATCGTCCTGCTCCATCTGGATCGACACCGCTGCCAGCCCTTCGTGGCCCATTCCGGAGACGTGAAAATGTCCTTTGCCCTGACGAATCAAATTCTGTTCGCGCAAATCCGCGTGTCGGCTCTCAAGAATAATCCTTAAGAGTCGCAGTTTATCGTCTTTGCTAAGGGCAGGCATACGGTTGATTTTACATGTCGCTTCTCGAATCGACAATCGCGCGGACCTGCCTCGCATAAAGAAAGTTGATGCATTCGACAACAACAAAATCACAGCCGAGCAGGGGAGTTATCGAATGTTACCGCGAATTTCTGCCAGTCTCGCCCGCAACGCCGATCATTTCTTTGGGCGAGGGGAATACACCGCTCATCTATTCTCGGAGATTGAGCGAACGCATTGGTCGCGGCTGCGAGGTTTTCGTTAAGAACGAAGGAGTCAATCCCACGGGCTCTTTCAAAGATCGCGGGATGACGGTGGCTGTGTCCAAGGCAGTGGAGCGCGGAATGACAGCGCTCATCTGTGCTTCCACCGGGAACACTTCAGCTTCGGCGGCTGCGTACGCGGCGCGGGCAGGGATTTCATGCGTCGTGATTTTGCCGGCGGGAAAAATTGCGACCGGGAAATTGCTTCAGGCTTTTGCCTACGGAGCGAAAATCATCGTCGTCGATGGGAATTTCGATGATGCACTGCGAATCGTTCGTGAACTGGGCGAGACCGGCGATTTCACGATCGTGAATTCCATTAATCCGAACCGCGTCGCAGGACAGAAGACGGCCGCATTTGAAATTGTCGATGACCTCGGCGATGCGCCTGATTTTCATTTGCTGCCGGTGGGCAACGCCGGAAACATCACGGCGTACTGGGCTGGCTATCGGGAATATTTTGCGAGCGAGAGATCGACAAAATTACCGGCGATGATTGGCTTCCAGGCGATCGGCGCAGCACCGATTTTTCACGACCGCATAATCGACAAACCGGAAACGATCGCCTCAGCGATTCGAATCGGAAATCCGGCGAGTTGGCAACAGGCGCGCGCGGCGATCGTCGAATCGCAAGGCGCGATCGATGTCGTCAGCGATGAAGATATTTTGGCTGCGCAGAGCTGGCTGGCACAGCATGAAGGAATTTTTGTCGAGCCGGCGAGCGCGGCGTCGATCGCCGGCCTTTTCAAGTGCTGCGACGCAGACGATGCCGCGTACTCGTTGAAAAAAATTCGGGAAGCCAGCCGGATCGTTTGCACCGTCACTGGACACGGGTTGAAAGACCCCGATGTGATTATCAGGCGAATGAAAAAATTGAAGCCGATCGCCGCGACGGTAACGGATGTACGACGCGCAATTGAGCCGTAGCCGCCCCATCTGTCATATCGAGGGAAGTCGAGATATCCCGCGAAACTAGCTGTGAGTTGGGCCACGGGATTGGAAAGCCTGGCCTCGGCCCGGAAGCTTTCGGGGCTGCGTTGCAGCCTCGACTCTGCTCGGAATGACGGTTATGAGATCTGGTTTAACATTCAGCTCAACATGCGCCTGGTAGTTCAAAAATACGGCGGAACTTCCGTTGGAACACCGGAACGAATTTGTCACGTGGCACGGCGAATCCTCGAGACACAACGAGAGGGCTGCCGGGTAGTGGCAGTAGTCTCCGCAATGGCCGGAGTCACTGATGAGTTGGTCCGATTGGGACACGCCGTCGCGACGCAGCCAACGAAGCGCGAGCTAGATATTGTGCTTTCGACCGGCGAACAGGCGGCCGCAGCATTAACGGCGATGGCAGTGAACGGTCTGGGCGGAACGGCAATCTCACTGACGGGAGCGCAAGCAGGAATCTTAACTGACCGGAATCACACGCGTGCCCGCATCGCCAACATCAGTCCAAAGCAAATCCATGAGCTGCTCGACCACGATTTCATCGTTATCGTGGCCGGCTTTCAGGGCCAGAGTCCGGAAGGGGAAACAACCACGCTTGGCCGTGGCGGCTCTGACCTGACGGCGATTGCGCTGGCTGGCGCGTTGAATGCCGACACCTGCCAGATTTTCACCGACGTAGATGGTGTTTTCACGTGCGATCCTCGAATTGTCAAAGATGCGGAAAAACTCGAAGAAATATCTTATGACGAGCTGCTTGAGATGGCCGGGAGCGGTGCAAAAGTGATGCAGTCACGAGCGGTCGAATTCGCCAAGAAATTCGGCGTAGAATTCGAGGTGCGATCGACCTTTAAGGAAGTCGGTGGGACCGTCACAAAGGAAGAAACCCCCAGTATGGAAGACATACTGATTCGTGGGATCAGTCTGGACCTGCATCAGGCAAAGCTCAGCATCACCGGAGTCCGTGATAAGCCGGGAATCGTCGCCCGGATTTTCTCCGATATTGGGGCAGCGCACATCACTGTTGATATGATTGTTCAGAATGCGTCGATTGATGGGACGACGGACATTTCGTTTACAATTCACGAAGATGAGCTGGAAAACGCCCGCACAATCCTTATGCCGGTGCTGGGCGAGCTGGGCGCGAAGCGGTTAAACACCGCGAGCGGCGTGGCGAAGTTGAGCGTTGTTGGCATCGGAATGCGATCCCATTCCGGCGTCGCGGCCCGATTGTTTGCATGCCTGGGAAGGGCCGAAATAAATATTCAAATGGTTTCGACCTCGGAGATTAAAATTGCCGTTATTATCGACGAAAAAGAAGCCGAGCGCGCAGCGCGATTAATCCATGCCGAGTTTGGCTTGGGACGATTGCTGCCCGCCGCTTCGGCAACGCAGCCGCTTGCTTGATCGGCTACGGCTTCCGGACCGGATCGACGTAAAAGTCCTGGGTCCCTTCGATCCGCATCTTGTAGCCAAAGACGCCATGAATCACTGCGGCGGCTGGATGATCAGTGACTTTCGAGCGATACCGGTCCTCAGCATTTGCCTGTTTCCATACCGTTCCATCCTCCAAACGAATGATGGTCCTGCCGGTCAACCCCTGAAAGCTGCCATCCACGCGACTTACAAGCAGATCCATCTTGGCATGGGATTCTGCGGAAGCTTTCGCCGTAGCTTTCTTTTCAGCAGCCTGTTCAGTGACTTGACGGTAACCTTGGAGCCAGGCGTCGAGTTTCTGCAGCTCGTCCGCAGACAGCTTATTCAATCCCGCAGCCTTGAATTCTTCCGGCGACATCACTTCCTTGATGCTGCCTGACATTTCTGGCTCCGCTGCACGTGCCGGTTCGACAAAGGCCAGG
This sequence comes from Candidatus Udaeobacter sp., assembly GCA_036488345.1. Lineage (GTDB taxonomy): Bacteria > Verrucomicrobiota > Verrucomicrobiia > Chthoniobacterales > UBA10450 > Udaeobacter. The sequence continues at coordinate 377 of DASXHS010000089.1, read as the reverse complement.
CTCAGGCAAAATCCGAAGCTCACGCACCCAATTACAGCACTGCGGCAAATCTTCATGACATCGAAAATAGGAAAACGAGACTCGCGGAGGCTAGCACCGGTCGCGAAAGGGTCAAGAGTACGGCCATTTGAAGAAACGATGAGCAGGGAACCCCGGATAGCCGTTCTCCTAACCATGTTCGATAACATCAGACAATATATGTCATATAAAATCGTAGCCTACCAGTGTCCAGACCATTTTCGCCACCATCTGCTGCTAATGCTGGTAATGCTGGTCTGGAAATCGCCGAAAAAATCCACAACATCATACAAGCAATGGCCAAACCAAATCCGACGCCGCTTCCTGATCCCTGGCTGTTCGACAGCGAAGCACTACTG
>DASXHS010000187.1:0-5390 GCA_036488345.1 Candidatus Udaeobacter sp. | reverse complement strand
GGATCGCCGTAGCCGCGCGCCCAGAATGAATTCGTTCCGCAGAGGGCCTTCGGCAGTCCATAGTCTTTGCCATAAAGGTTAACCGCTCCGGCTTCGCCATAGTTGCCAGCGAGAATTGCCAGGTGCGACCGCTCCATCGGGCCTAACGAGTCACGAATCTGAGCGACTGTTTTCACTAACTCTGGCCAGCCGATTTCCTCGCGGAAATCGTCGTTGACTGTAAAGGCTCGCCGCGCCCAATCCGAATCAACCGGAGCCACCGGAACAAAGTACGCCGCAGCGAAAAGAATCGTGATCGCAACTGACGCCCAGGCGGTCCACCGCAGGAAAATCCGCCAAACCGGACGCAGATTAGTGATCAGTTCAGCTCCAAAAACTGCACCGCCCGCATACAACACAGGATAAGCCGGAGCGAGATAATAGCCGCGACCTTTTGCAAGGAAGAAAGTAATCAGCGGAATTACGTACAAATATCCGACCGCGCGAAAAGCTCGTCCCCTTTCGGATCCAAAGTAAAAGACCAACCCAAGCATCGCCATAGGTAATGTGAACAGCGTGAGTTGCAGTTGATCAGGTAGAAAATTTTTCGTTCGCCCAATACGCACGTCTCTTTCATGGATGTGCCGGAGAAAGTCGATTGAAACAAAATCGTTTTGAATCTGCCAGATCAGGTTGGGCAAAAAGATAAGCAGTGAGACTGCCACACCGAGCCAGAGCCATTTGCTTCGCAAATCGGCGCGAAGGTCCGTAAATACCACGCCTGTAGCAATCGCAAGCGCGAAAAACAGCATAGTGTATTTGGTCAGCATGCCGAAACCGATGCAGCCTCCAATTGCGAGCCACCACCGCGGATCGCGCGATTTGCACAGCACTACGAAAAAGTAGGAGCAAGCGACCCACGCCAAATAGTCGAATGAAACATATTGCATAAGACTTCCCGCACCGAGTGCGAACGGAATCGCGGCAGCTGCGGCAAGCGTTCGCGCGCCGCTTTTGCCGCCTAGCTCGCCTGCCATCAACCCCGTGAGAACTAGTGCCAGGGAAGTTGAGACCGCGGCGAAGAACCGGAATCCAGTCAACGACGTTCCGAATAACTTCAGCGATATCCATCCGAAGAACGGCGTTACCGGCGGATACGCCACGTAACCCCAGGCAAGGTGCGTGGCATCGTCCAGCGTTGCCAGTTCGTCGCGGTGAAAACCATAACGCCAGCCGGTCAACAAATGAATGACCAGAACAGCCGCACTAACCGCGAGTAGAATTGCCAAACCTCGATTATTCGTGCCGTTGCAATTTTCGCTCGACATGTTTGGCAAAACGGAAGTTCTCACACTTTCGTGTTAGCGACGCGCAAGGGATTGCCGATGGCCGGACTCGAACCGGCACGGGCCAATTACAGCCCAACGGATTTTAAGTCCGTTGCGTCTACCATTCCGCCACATCGGCTATGCGGCGTGCATTCTAAGCTTTTTCCAATTCCGACGAAAATGGATTTCGCAGTAAGAACAGACTTCGATCCGGCTTCAAAGAGAGCTTGTCTTAGGTTCCGCGATCTTCTAAAAGAGCGACAATTGGCGAAGTTATTGCTCGGCGTGCCAAAAACAAATTGACATCCCCCATGGCGCAAAAGCGTAAATCACCAAAGAAAAAACCAGCGGCCAAACGGCCGCAGCGGAAAAGGACAGCCAAACAGAAGATCCAACCCGTTGAAGAGATTCTCTTCCGCGTTGAAGGAAAGATGTCCACGTTCGGCGGCCCAAAGGACACGGGGATGTCGGCAGCCGAAGGGCTTGCGCTTTTTACACCGGCTGATCTGCAAGACCCGAAATACTCATATTTGTTTCTTACGCCGCCGCCGGGCATCACCGGACTAGGGCGAAGACTTGATCCCGATAAATATTACTTTGCCTGCCGTTGGAATTACAACGACACGCCAAGAGAATTTTTGAAGCGCGCGCTTGCGCGCGTGGAGAACCCTGCAAATGGACGCGCAGTCGATGCGCGGCCGGTTGATTGGGGTCCGAATATTTCTACAGGTCGGGTGGCGGATTTGTCTCCGGGATTAGCGGCAGCGCTCGGTTTAACGACGGATGATGTCGTTCGGATAACGATTTCAGCATTGCGAGCGACACCGATCAAACCTGTGAAACCTGTAAAGGCGGCAAAACAACCCGCTCCTTTCATTCAACCTGCAGCGCCAACGAAACCTGTTATCAAACAATTCGTCCGCAGCCCGAACTGTTCCTGTCGCAAGGACGGAACAAAAATCGACAAGATTGTTTTACATTGCACTGAAGGCTCGTTAGCCGGTGCGCTGGCGGAGTTTCAAAAAACAGATTCGCGGAAAGTTTCCGCGCACTACGTCATTGATCGCAACGGCGATATCTATCAGATGGTAAACGACACTGATTGCGCCAATCATTGTATGGGCGCCAACGCTGGCTCCATCGGCATCGAACACGTCGGGAGCGAAACCGACTCACTAGCTCCGCCGCAGGCCGCCGCTTCCGCAGCGTTGATCCGCTGGTTGCTGCAGGAATATCAGATTCCGCGCACGAACATCTTCGGCCATGATTTCACCCCGGGTTACTGCCGACCGGGAGGGACCAGTTGTCCGGACAAGCTCTTCGGTCCGGTGCACTCACAAGCCACGATCGCAGATTGGGTTGCGGCTAACGTGTGAACTGACTTAGCCGCCCCGAATTAGAGACTTCGACGCAGACCTTTCCCGCGCCAGGCTTATTGCAAGGCCCATGCTAGTAACACCGAGCTAAGAATGGAACTGTGGCGTGATGGCGCTAAATGCGGCAAGGAATTCGAAACATATCGTTATTGAAGCCGTCGCTCGAACAGGAACACCAACAGGTGGACTCCGCCGGGCTGTTTAACTACCCTTCCTGAATCAGCGGATCTGGAAGACGCGCTTTTCGAAAAATCATCCACACGCCCGCAAGGACTAGTAAAGCGCCTAACAAAGACGAGTTCGGAAATGTTTCGCCGCCTAACAACCAGCCGAGCATGACTGCTCCCGGCGGAGTGATGAGCGAGATACTTTGCAGCTGCGCGACCGTCAGGCGTGGCAGCAGCCAGTAAAGAAGTAGAAACGTCAGCGCCGAGCCGATCACAGCCAGATAAAGCAGGCAAAACACGGACGAGGCGGTCCAGTGAAAGCGCACCGGATTCCCATCGACAACTAATCCAATCAGTAACAATGGCGCAGTTCCGAAAATCATCTGCCACGCAGCGAGCATCGCGGGCGCAAGCTGCATCGACCGCGCCTTGACGAGCACGTTTGCGAACGCGGCGCTCGCGGCCCCAAAAACCACTGCGACACCGGCCCAGAAGGCAAGCGGACCGTTGAACCCCAGTAGCCGTGCGCAGATGACGGTCACGCCACCGAGTGCAATGATTGCGCCTGCGAGCTTTGGTAAACGCAGCGGTTCATCCGGCAGCATCCAGTGGGCGAACACCATCCCAAAAATCGGAATTGTTGCCTGCAACACTGCAGCAAGACCCGACGAAACGTGCAGCTCCGCCCAAAACAGCAGCGTGTAGTTCACGGCAAACATGAGGACTCCGGTGAAGGCGAGAACGATATAATCGTTGCGCTTTCGGGGTAGAAGATGTGTGCGGCCCATCGAGACCGCCACCAGCACGATAATTGCGATGAGAAAACGAATCGCCACGAATGAAATTGGAGGGAGATCGCGTAGTCCGATTTTAATGGCAAGCCATGTAGAGCTCCAAACGACGCAAAGCGTGAGCCACGCAGCTGGGACACCCCACCCTGCTTTCGGCCGCCACCTTTTTTGAAGCGGTACACTGATTGTTTTCACACGCGCGCGAGCATCGCGCTTGGCCAGCGACTCGTAAAGCGAGGTCGCGTTGACGCGCCACAGCCCATCCACGGATTGACAGTTGCCAAGCCTCCTGAGAGGGTTCCGCGCTGCTATGAACAAATTTCTTCCTCTCCTGCTCTGCCTCTTACTCAGCATTTTTACTGTGGCGCGCGCTACGAAAACGGCCCATGCGGCGGCTCCCGACACAAGGAGAGCTCAGAAGAACCCGACAGGACAAGAAGCGGACGTGAAAACCTTTAATGATGAAAACACCGGCGACGAAGTGCCGTCTGACGGTGACGATAGCGCAGAACCTGCTTCCAGCGATGACGGCGAAGAGGCAAACGACGATGGTGGCGGTGACGCGCCGGGAGATAAAGATACCGGAGATGATGACACAGGGGATGACGATGAAGGCAATGGCAGCGGTGGAGATCAAGGCGAATAAACGAACGGCAATTTAAGTCGGAGGAGGACAGGTTCTCGCAAGCATCTTGCCAGCGCGCGGTCGGTACAGTATTTCTAATTGCATCCCGTTTACGGCGCGTTCGTCTAGTGGTTAGGACACAGCCCTCTCAAGGCTGGTGCACGGGTTCGACTCCCGTACGCGCTGCCAGGTGAAATTGCAATCCGAGCAATTTTCCTGACAGATTCCTGACACTCGGCCCGAGATTTGTTCTTTTTGCATCGCTGCCGCACCGGACGAGCGTCAATTATGCCTTAGAGCCTTGAGAGGGCTGTTGTCTACCATCGTATACGAATTGCTGTTGCTACTTTGTTGCTAAAACTTCGCGGCCTCCTTCTGTAATTTTAACGGCTTGCCTCCATCCAAAGCGGCGGATACAGCTTTATAACGCGCTTGGATGATATGAGTAGACCTTGGACCTGTCCGTTCTGCAATCGAGACGCCGTTTTTCGGGACGGTGACGAGCAATTTGGGTCGATTGGCTTTCGTCATCCCCTCACAAAATCATCCTTGAATGAGCAACGTGCTCTGGTTGCTCATTTGGAGTTTTGTCCGAATCCAGAATGCAAAAAAACTGGTTTGACTGTCCAACTGTGGACAAGGAACCGTACGTCCCCCCAACGGGACTGGCAGCTTTCGGAAATACTACAGGAATGGAAGCTACTGCCAGAATCCAGAGCCAAGGAATTCCCAGATTATATCCCAGCCCCAATTCTAGCTGATTATCGAGAAGCGTGTCGTATCGCGAGCCTTTCGCCAAAAGCGTCGGCGACATTGGCACGGCGATGCCTACAAGGAATGATCCGCGATTTTTGGAAGATTACTGAGAGCCGTCTTAAAGATGAAGTCGATGCCCTAAAGGACAAAATTGATCCAGAAACCTGGGACGCGATTCTGTGCGAAAGATCGGAAACATCGGAGCGCACATGGAAGCCGATATCAACGTCATTGTCGATGTCGATCCTGGCGAGGCGGACCTGTTGGTCGATCTGATCGAGACTCTTTTCTCCGATTGGTACGTTGCGCGTTCTAACAAGCAAAAACGTCTGGCCAGAATCAAAAACGCGGCTGAGCAGAAACAAAGG
>DASXHS010000052.1:0-70063 GCA_036488345.1 Candidatus Udaeobacter sp. | reverse complement strand
GGGAAGCGACCGTTGCGCCCAATTCCGACAAACCAGGCGTGCCTTTGACAGCGGAGTACGCCGATGGACTACACACGTTCGATTTTCGCCGGTATTGGCATTCTTTCCTCGAACGTATTTGGATCGTAGCGATTTGCGTTTTGGCCGGCCTTTTCCTTGCGTTGGCTAATCTCGCGCGGACGCCGAAGCTTTACCAAGCCCACACGGTTTTAGATGTGGAATTTGAGGAGCCGAGTTTCGTCCCAACCTCGGATTACGCGGCGCGGACGCGCTCGATTTTTCTGGCCAGCTCGGAGGCGCTCCGAACGATCGAACAGAATCTCACTAACCCAACACTTCTTGCGCGGGTTGTGCGCTCCGAAGGTTTAGCGCAGGACGGTGGACGCGCTCTTCTGGGCCAGAGTGTCGTCGCCAATAAGACTTCCACTGCGACCGAACGGCCGGAGCCGCCCCCAACTTCCAACAAGACCCAGAACGCCAATGGCGTCACGACGTTTACGCCGCTCGAAGATGGGTTGGGTCGGGCAATGGCCGGTATGGTGCATCCGGCGATCCGCCGCGGCACGCGCTTGATCGATTTGTACGTGACGCACGGCGATCCAGCCATGGCACAGCGTCTCGTCGAAGCAGTCGGTCGAGAGTACATCCGCAACTCAATCGAGCGCCGCGCATCAGCGAGCGAAGACGCATTGCGTTATTTGTTGGAAGAGGAAGAGCGATTGAAGAGGAACCTCCAAAAAAGTGAGGCCGCAGCCGCCGAATACAAGGCAAAAAACCCAGACGCTCTGCAACTCGGCGGGGGCACAGCCGCGACGGGCTCACAGGGAGCTGGCGGAGCCAAGGGCGGCTTGGTAGAGGACAACCTGCAAGACATAAACACCAAATTGTCGGCAGCGAGGGACGAGCAGATTCGTCTCGAAGGGCAGCTCCAGCAAGTCGATCAGCTTGGCAATAATATCGATGCGTTGCTCGCGATTTCGAGCATCTCTACCGCGCCAATGGTGTCTTCCGCGCGCAGCAGTATTATACAGATCGAGGCGGCGATCACCACCCTCGCCTTACGATACAAGGAGAAGCACCCTAGAATGATGGCGGCCAAGGCCTCGCTGGCCGAGGCGAAAGACAAGCTCCGTCAAGCGGTCTTGGCGCAACGTCCGATTCTGCGCAACACCCTCGAGCAGACCAAAGCCACAGAGGTTAGCTTGCAGCAAGCTTTGCAAGCCCAGCAGGGTGTCGCGGTCAACCTCAACCGCACCGCGATCGGCTATCAGGAATTGGCACGGCAAGCCGAAACCGATCGTGCATTGTACGAAAGCGTCCTTCGCCAGATAAAAGACACGAACCTGGCAAAAGACGTTAAGGCGAATGCGGTCAGCGTGATTGAGCATTCCCCGCTTCCGACCTCTCCTGTTAGTCCTCAGCCCAAGAAAACGATCCTGCTGGGCCTGCTTGGCGGTCTCGCAGTCGGTTTGGCTTTCGTTTTTGGAATCGATGCGCTGGATCGTTCTATCAAAACTGTGGACCAGGCAGAAAGCACGCTCGGTCTGCCTGTTTTTGCAGCTGTTCCCGATACTGATGAAGGGCCCGTTAGCCGACTGAAACGCCGAAAGAAAGCTGTCGGAAGTTCGAACTATCGCGTCGTGGTACAAACTCCCGAAAGTCCGGCGGCGGAAGCGTTCCGTAATTTGCGCGCCGCACTTTCTCTCCTGGGTCCGGAAGCCGAGCGCAAAGTTTCGCTTTTTACCAGCGCTGTGCCCAACGAAGGGAAAAGTTTCACCAGCGCCAATTATTCGCTTGCACTGGCCCAGCAGGGTTATCGCGTGCTGCTGATCGATGGCGACCTCCGTAGGCCGAACGTGCACAAGATTTTCCGGTTCCCGAATGCGCGAAACAATTCCGATGAAGACAGCGCGCCAGGAGTGACGGATTGCCTGGTGGGTGAAGCGGAGGTAGCCTCGGCAGCGCGTCAGATTCCCGCCGGGGAAATCCAGCTCGTCGATGAGAGCATCGAGCGGACGGAAGACATTCTCGCCGCGACGGGAGGACAGCTGTTTGTTCTCGCAGGCGGGCGACGCGCGCCCAATCCCGCTGAGATTCTTGCCGGCCCGTTCTTCGGACAGCTGATTGCGAAGGCTGCGACCCTGTTTGATCGCGTGGTGGTCGATAGCGCACCGATCCTTGCGGTCAGTGACACTCTCCTCATGATGCCACATGTCCAAACTGTCTGCATTGTGGTTCGGGCGGCAAAAACACCGCGGACAGCAGTCCACCGCGCGATTACCTTGCTGGCTAAGTCAGGAATTCGCCCGGCTGGTCTGGTCTTGAATCGATTGCGGCGGGGTCGCGGGGTCGGGTATTATTACTATTACGCTTCGCCTGGTTATGGCAAAGACGAGGGAGCGTATTCTCGTACTTACAGCTACAGTCGTCGATCCAAGACGGACCACGAAGGTAACGGAGCGTAGCTCGCCCGTCGTCAGCCTGATCGTCTGGTGGACGGCGATAAGTTTAGTTTTGCAGCAACTTGGATCTTTGCTCCTATCGGAACCTTTCGTGCCACAATCTGCTTCCCCAGCAAAAGCCCAGATACGTTGCCACATATAGCTGGATCGATTCGATCTGACCTGGGAAATCGACTAGCGCGTTCAGCGCCACTCCTATGAGCGCTGTGATAACTAACGGCTGCAGCACGCGCCTTCGCGGCGCCCACTCCCGCCTGGCGTGCTCTTTGTAACTGCGAATGCTGACTGTGATTCCTCCGAAGAAGAGCAGCGCCCAGAGAATTCCCCCAACCCAGCCCCATTCCAGCAGGGTCTGCAGATAATCCTCGTGCAAAAATCTCCACGTCCCGGGCACCTGGTCGCTCCCACTGCGATTGTATGTTGGAAACACAACGCGAAACGTCCCTGGCCCAAACCCGAACAATCCGGCGTGCGGCAACGCACGCACGGCTACGCGGGAAACCTGCCAGCGAGCATCGTTGGGAATGTGCTCACTCTCTAACCGCCAGCGCTTCAGCGCCTGTTCGAAATGACTGGCCTGCACAAACGCAATAAGCGCTAAACCAATGGCAAGCGCTCCTACCAGAGCGACGCTTCTACCGCCCGATAGCTTGCGAAGAAGCATCGGTCCAAATTGCACGCAAATCGCAACCAGCAACAGGAGCGCAACCAGTTGAGCCATGCGCGACGTATTCGCCAGTACCGCGGCCATGGTTATGAGAAAAACACTCGTCCACATCGCGCGCATCCACGGATGGGATTCCCTGGCAAAGGCGCGGATAACTAGTCCGAAACTTAATGGCCATACCAGGTTTAAGAATGCACCAGCATTCCCGTGATAATAATAGGTCGCAAAAAACGTGTTGATTCGAAGCGGCCACGCTGTCGGTGGTCGCCAAAAGATCATATCCGCGCCAGTGGCTTTCTGGAGTAAACCGAGAAGCGCTATCGAACCGCCAACCAGACCAATCACATACCACAAGCGAAGCAACCATCGGCTGCTTTGGGAAAGATCCGCGACAAACAAGATTATCCCCAGAAGCAAAGCGCCTCTGATCATCCACGCAGCACTGATCGGGTAATCAACGGAGCCGGTCACAGGCGGCGCGAAGTTGTGTAGCGGTACAAAAACATAAAAATCCGAGTCGCAGACTGACTTCGCGTTAAAGACCATCCAACCGCCCAGGCAGATCAAAGCCGCTGTTAAGAACAACAGAAGCCGTGGAAATCGCGGCGTTCGTCTGCTAACGAGCAACTCAATGGCCCAAAGAGCGAGTGCACCGAGTAACACCCAATTTGTTATTCGGATGCTTTCGGATGTTGTGCCGCCGTACGCCCACGGCGCATAGGCCAGCGCAGCGAAGAAAATCCAGCGTGATGCGCTGCGAACGGCGTGAGAAATCACATGTTAGACGTCAGACGATTCGGGTCTCCGACATCTGGCAACCAGTTTCCATGGAATCACCGTCCCTTACCAAATAGCATCGTGTATAAGGTTTTCAGCACGATCATCGCATCCAGCTTTAGGGAGTAATGCCGGATGTAGTAAAGGTCATATTTTAACTTCTCGACCGCGTCCTCGTCACTCTCTCCGTAGGGATAATTGACCTGCGCCCATCCGGTGATTCCTGGCTTAACCAGGTGCCGAAAATGGTAAAATGGGATTGTTTGCTCATAGCGTTCGGCGCACTTGCTCCATTCCGGGCGTGGACCAATTAGACTGATGTCTCCTTTGAGCGCGTTCCAAAGCTGCGGCAGCTCATCGAGCCGAAGTTTCCGCAGCCACCGCCCAGCAGCCGTCACGCGACGGTCGTCTTTTCGCGTATAAATGTCCTCGTCCGTTTCATCCGAGTGTCGCATTGTTCGGAATTTGAAAAGAATGAACCGTCTTCCGTCACGACCGACTCGTTCCTGCCGGAAAAAAACCGGACTGCCGTCCTGAATGCGAATGAGCAGAGCCACAAGCACGAAGATCGGAACGCAAATGATCAGCGCTGTTAACGAAGCAACGACATCGAAAAGCCGCTTGAGATAATGGTAGGGAGAAGTGCGAGCCAGCTGAAAACCACTCTGGAGCGGCCAAAACGGATCGATGATTCCGAGCGGCAAATAACGCCATTCGGTTTCATAGAAGGATTCGAGCGTGTAAACGCGAGTCTCCTGAAATTGTGCGTGCACCAGGCGCTCGAGCAGTTGCGTACTGAGCGAGCTCGCTTTCGCGGCGAGAATGATCCCGCTATAACGGCTGTCGAGATTATCTAATTTTGCGGCGAGATTTCCCTGCACAATCGGTGATCCTTGACCAGCAATTGGCTGGCCCACCCGTTCGTCATTTACATCTACGAATTCGAGCTGTTGTCCGTTTGATGACTTGCTGTACGCCTCGTAAAAATGAGCCGCCGTCGCGCCACCACCGATGACAAGAAACGATCGCCCGGCACTGCTGGCAACCACGTACTGCCGAATCAATCGGCGGTAAACCAGCGACAGGGGAAGAAAAATCGCGAAACTCAAAAGGAGCACGCCGCGGCTTGGCTTCATCGTCTGATCAAACGTCGCCGCGGAATAAATCACCATCGCACTGACCACCCCCGCGGCGCTAACCGCAAGAATGTGTTCGGCTGTATAACCGAGAGTCAACTTTTCGACACTGCGATCGTAGCCGCCAACAAAATAAAGCGCCGTCACGATGACACCGAGCTGGATCAGCTCGATGAAGAAGAACTGAAACGGCGTAGCATAGAACGCATCGTACCTAAACCAACCTACAATTCGGTAGATAGCGAGCCAGCTCACTATATCCAGGAAGAGGTACAGCAGTGCAGACGACCATTCTTGGCTGAGGAAACGCGACCACAGACCGGTCCCGCCGAGTCCGCGAGCGGTACTGGCGCGCTTGCCGAAGCCTTCTGAGCGTTCCTGAAACTGAAGGAGCCTCTGAGAGATCATCTGCGATTCTTTGCTGTTCGCCATGGGGGCCGACAATTATATGCTTAATCGCAGCCAAGTGAAAGACGACTTTGTTTCGAGTGTGGCCTGGTTGGCGGGTCGCCGCGGCTACCCCGCGAGCAGTTGTCGCGACCGCAAATCAAGCAAGCCTGGGCGCGGCCACTACTCTTGACGCTCCAAGCCGCATCCATAATCTGAAACCACGCCGATCGACCGGCGCCGAATCGTAACGTGAATATTTTGGCAGCCTTTTATCGCTCGTCGGTTGGAAAAAAAATGATCGTCGCCGTCACCGGCATCATTTTGATCCTTTTCGTTATCGGGCACCTACTAGGCAATCTGCAGATTTTTCTGGGTCCTGATTGGGTCAACGGTTACGCGCAACATCTGCGCGATCTCGGTCCTTTGCTCTGGGTAATTCGTTTCTTTTTGCTCGCGGCTGTCGTCGTCCATATTTACGTGACCATCCAACTCGCGATCGAAAACCGCCGTGCGCGACCGCAGGCCTACCTCGAGCGGGAGTATGTGAAAGCAACGATCGCTTCGCGCCACATGGTAATGAGTGGGTTGATCGTCCTCGCGTTTATCATTTACCACATTGCGCATTTCACCGTGCGCGTCACCGATCCCCGGTTTGGTTTGCTCAAAGCCGATCCGCTCGGACACTACGACGTTTACTCAATGATGGTGTACGGATTCCAAAGTTATTACGTTTCCGGGTTTTACCTTCTTGGCCTCTTTTTGCTCGCGCTTCATCTCAGCCACGGATCGTCGAGCTTTTTTCAATCGCTGGGTTTTAATGACAAGAAACTGACGCCGCGCCTCGCGTCGGGCGGCCGAATCTTCGCCTGGCTCCTTTTTATCGGCTACACGTCTATTCCCGTCGCGATCCTGACTGGCGTTGTTAAGCCGGCACAGCAGCTGTAAACAGAACGACTGAGCTGCCTACAGATCGACGACCTGCACGCCTTCGGACGCGGTCCGCTTCGCGTAAAGATCGCTTAAACGCTTGGTCATCGGTCCGACTTTCCCGTCGCCGATTTGACGATTGTCTACCTTGAGCACGCCGGCTAGTTCGCCCATTGTCCCTGTGCAAAACATTTCATGCGCACCATAGACATCGACGAGTGACAGATCAGTCTCGACGCACCGAATCCTTTCGGAGGAACAAATCTCGATCACAGTCGCCCGAGTTATCCCTTCGGGGCACGCTAGAACGCGCCCTGTTGCCAACTCGCCGCTTGCTCGCGGTTCATCGGAGTTACGCACAATGAACACGTGCGTCGCGTTCGTTTCAGCGACGAATCCGCGCGTGTCGAGCATGAGGGCATCGTCGGCGCCGGCGTTGTTCGCTTCGATCTTTGCCAGAATCGAGTTCAGCAGGTTTGCATGATGAATACGCGCATCGAGCACATCCGGCCGCGGGCGGCGGATTTTGCTCGTCATCAAACTCAGGCCCGTTTTCGCATAAACGGGGAGTTTGTGTTCAGCGAGCACGATCAATGTCGGCCCGCTTTGGTTGAGTCGCGGATCCATGCCGGAAGTGATCTTAATTCCACGTGTCAGCGTGAGCCGAATATGCGCGCCGTCCCGCATTTTATTCGCAGCGAGCGTGCGTTTGATTTCGTCGGTGATTTTGTCGCGTGGCGGAATTTCCTCAAACGAAAGTGCGCGGGCTGAACGCTCAAGGCGATCGAGGTGTTCGTGTAGCTTGAAAATCCGGCCGTTATAAAGTCGCAGTCCTTCCCAGACCGCGTCACCGCCTTGCACCGCCGAGTCGAACACGCTGATCCCTGCCTTGTCGCGATGGAACAACTCTCCGTTGATGTTTATGATCAGGTTGCGGTTTCGCTCGTCGAATTTTTGGAGCATAGATTTAATCCGGGATCACGCAGATTGTTTTGTTTTAGGGGCGTTTGTGTCCAGCACCCAGCAGTCTCCGTTCAACACAGTCGATACGCATAAAGCCGCTGATAGCATTCACAGCATTGCTGATAGATCTCATGCAATCGCGCCGGAACTTCTCTCGGTGTCGGATCATATGGTTGAAATGAGGTTGATTTGGCCACTTCACTATACCAATGCGAGGCCCAGATGCCGTCGGTGTCACGCAAGCCTGATGGCCACGAAAGCATTGACTTGCTAAACTCGACGCCGACCGCTTTGCAAAGCAGTCGTAGCGTTCCCTCCGGATTTTGCAGCACATCTCTGGCATCAACAACGGGCGGAACGGTAGTCGTACGTTTTCGGACGAAATCAAAAATCTCTGCCTGCTGCACGAAACCGAGGTCTTCGAGCGCAGGGTCTTCTCGCTTTTTGATGTAGGAATTAATCACTTCGCGCGGATCGCGAATTAGAAAACAATTAGTCACGGCCTCGAGCCATTCGCGATCTATTTCTGGCAACAGATGGTGGCTCATCTGCTTCTGAAAAAAAATGCGCTTGCCGTTCGTGATCTGGCCCGTGAGATGCGCGACGACTTTTCGCCAATCGGTTTCGCCGGTTGCCACTACTTCGTCCGCGCTGGGATGTTTTATACCCGTCACTTTGAGGTAATAGGCGTAAAACGGCTCATCGATGACGATGGTATCGTCTCGATTGCTCCACGCGCGCATCATGGCCGTCGAAATATTTCGCGGACCAGACCACATGGCGATGCGGATGCTCACGGCCGGAACAGTCAGGCGGCAAAGCCGCGTGTGCAACGGCGTTGAGGACAACGCGTTCCACCTTTGTTAGGTGGATCGGCTTCTCCGAAGACGATGTCAGCCGCCGCAGGCGCGGTTTGAAACTAACTCTTCGCGAAAACGCCAATCAACGGCCGCCGCGATGGCGTCTGAGAGCGAAAATCGCTAACAAACCCAGTCTCGGTCCGGATCTCCACATGACCGGCCGCGCTCTTGGCGCCGTAGACCAACACAGATCCTACAGGCGCCTCGTACGGATTTGAGACCGGCAGTTTTTTGAATCCGTAATTGTTCACCAGCTCCTGACCGGCTTGTTTCGCAAGGGGTGTTTGCGGCCGCGATTTCACTACGCCCGCAGCAACCAGCGCTTCCTTTACGAAACACCAGCACTTGCGCAGCGAGTGCGCACGTGCGCGCTCCTCAGCGATGGTGGCTGCCCGGCGCAATTTCGGATCAATCTGCGCATCCGCCTTGGCAATCGGGTTGACGATCTTCTTCGGATAATAGTGGTCCACAACGTCGACCGATTGTTTTTTGCCGGAGGCATCGGTGTAATTGAATTTGGGGTTCGGCGCCGACAATCGCAGGGCCATTGCGGGATGCGGGCACATTGCCGCGGATCCCAGGATAACAAAGGTGAGGGTGAGAAGTTTTGGCATAAAGCGGCGATCTATCGGGTATATCGGCCATGGCCGCAACCGATTTTTTTAACAAAGAGGAGATTTTTAATTTGACTTACTCGGGATGTACGAGGGTCGTCGCAGACCTAAAAAGATGAGACAAATTCTGCCATCCGGCGGCGCAATTTTCCATCGGGTAACCGTCCTATGCCGCCCTGCATATTATCTTCGAGATGATGCGGTTTATCCGTCGCTGGGATCGCGCACGTGATCGCTGGATTAGCCACAATCCATTTCAAAAAGAATTGAGCCCACGAGCGGCAATCAAATTCCGTCGCCCAATCCGGTAGCGGTTTCGAACGCACTTTGCCGAACAGATCGCCAGATCCTAATGGCCGATTCGCGATCACCGCGACGCCGCGCTCCTGCGCCATAGGCAGAATGCGTTCCTCGGCTTCGGGTTCCATCAGCGAATAATTGATCTGGAGGAAATCGAACTTCTGGTTTCGCATTAGTTTTTCGATTTCGCTCAAAGCTCCGGACTCGTAATGCGTGATTCCGGTGTAGCGAATGCGGCCCTGCTGTTTCCATTCCTGCAGGGTTGCGAGTTGTGTGTTCACGTCGACGAGATTATGCACCTGCATCAGGTCGATTCGGTTCGTGCGCAAAAGCGACATGGAACGTTCCATTGACTGAATTCCGCTCTGCTTGCCCTTAGTCCAAACTTTGGTCGCGAGAAACAGCTTCTCGCGAATGCCTGGTGCGGAAGTGAGATCGCCGATGACCTCCTCCGCACGTCCGTACATCGGCGAGGAATCAATGACACGGCCGCCAAGCTTCACAAACAGCAAAAGAACGTCTGCGAGTTGCCGTCGGACATCGGCGCTAAGATCGACATCGAACGCTCTCCATGTTCCGAGGCCGATGACCGTTAGTTTCTCGCCAGAGGAAGGAATAATGCGCTGTAACATGGTTGGTGATTCGCTCGCCGCGCGGGCGCTGATCGGTGAAACCAGTCCTGCTGCTGTGCCGCCGATTATTTTCGCAGCTTCACGTCGCGTCATCGTCGCATTGTAGGGCGTTTCTGTGAAACGCCAATGGCGTCTGGCACAGACGCCCTACAACAGCTATATGGCAGTATGAATCGTCGCCATTTTATCAAGGTATCCACGACGACCATGCTCGCGTTGCGTGTGAGATCCACGTCGTTGTTCGCGGAGAGCGCCGTGAAACCGATGCGCATACTCATACTCGGCGGCACCGGATTCACTGGCCCATCTCAGGTGAAATATGCGCTGAGTCGCGGCCATAAGGTGACCACATTTAACCGGGGTAAAACGCATCCCGGCGAATTGCCCGCTGAAGTCGAGCAGCTTGTCGGCGATCGTAACGGCAATCTCGACGCGCTGAAAAACCGGCAATGGGATGTGGTGATCGACAACCCGACGATGCTGCCTGCCTGGGTGCGCGATGTAGCGCAAGTGCTCAAAGGAAATGTTGATCGTTACGTGTTCATTTCGACCATTTCCGTTTACGGCGAACCTAAACAGGGAGCTGATGAAAATGCGCCGACAGAAAAATACGAAGGTGCAGATCCGTACAAAGAGACGATTGAAGCGGTGCGCGCATCCGGGTTCAAAACCTACGGGCCGCTAAAGGCGCTCTCAGAACGCGAAGCCGAGAAATGGTTTCCCGGAAAAACTTTGATTATTCGCCCCGGACTTATCGTCGGCCCTCGCGACGAGAGCGACCGCTTTACGTATTGGCCTGTGCGCATCGATCGTGCCGGAGACGTGCTGGCGCCTGGCAAGCCAAGCGACCCCGTTCAATTCATCGATGCGCGTGATCTTGCTGAATGGACCATTCGCATGGCCGAGAACCGTGAGACCGGAATTTACAATGCGACCGGACCTGCCAAACCCCTCGGCATCGGCGGAATGCTAGACGGAATTAAGAGTGCCTTGAAATCGGATGCGAAGTTTACCTGGGTAAGCGAGGAATTTTTGACTGAACAGAAAGTGCAGCCCTGGTCGGACATGCCGGTGTGGACTGGGAAAGATGATGCGGTTGCGCGAACGAACATTAGTCGTGCGTTGAGCAAAGGCCTGACGTTTCGACCGCTCGACGTCACCGCACGCGATACGCTCGCCTGGTTCAAGTCGCTTCCGGCGGAGCGACAAGCGCATCCGAAAGCTGGTCTTTCGCCAGAGCGCGAAGCGGAAGTGCTTGCCGCGTGGAAGAAAAAGAAATGACGAGATAAGGTCAAAGGTTCGAATGACGAATAATTCTTCGGGCTCCGTCATTCCTTCGTCATTCGACATTCGTGCTTCGTCATTAACGTGAAACGATTCTTCGCAAAAATCGTTGACGTAAAGGCGAACGAACTTCACGCGCTACTCCTGGCGTTCGTTTTCAACTTTGTCGTTCTCGGAGGGTATTATGTCATTCGTCCAATTCGCGATGAAATCGGCGCCGATCGCGGCGTTGAAAATCTACCGTGGATGTACACCGGAACGCTGACCGGGATGCTGATCGCTAATGCGCTTTATGCCGCCATCGTGACGCGTATGTCGCGGCGGCGGTTTATTCCGATCGCGTACCGTTTCGCCGTCGCGAACCTCTTCGTGTTCTTTCTCCTCATGCGTTGGATGCCGGCCGCACAGGAACGCACGATCCTTGCGCCCATATTTTTCATCTGGGTCAGCGTCTTCAATCTTTTCGCTACAACAATGTTTTGGTCGTTCATGGCTGACGTCTTCACCCCAGACCAAGCCAAACGGCTTTTCGGATTTATTGCTGTCGGCGGATCGCTTGGCGGAATCGTTGGTGGTTTGGTCACGAGTTCGCTCGCCGGAAAGCTCAGCACAGGACTCTTCCTTCTCATCACAGCGGTCATGTTGGAGATTGCGGCGCAATGCGTGCGCCGATTTCCCCTCCACTTCACGGCTGTAGGGGAAGCTGCCAGCTTCCCTGGGACGACATCGTCGTCCCCTACAGTGCAGAAACCGACGGCGGAACAACCAATTGGCGGCAAATTCTGGGAGGGTGCGACGCACATTGTTCGATCTCCCTACTTACTTGGTCTAGCAGGGTTTCTCATGATCTACACGCTCACAAACACGTGGGCATATTTTCAACAATCTGATCTTACGGGACATCAACTGCAGGATCGCGCTGCGCGCACTTCGTTCCTGGCAAACATGGATATCGCGGTGAACACGATTACGGTGCTGATCCAGGTTTTTCTGACCGGCCGTCTAATGAAGTGGTTTGGAGTCGGAATCACGCTGGTGCTCATGCCGCTGTTGAGCGCGATCGGGTTTGCCGCGATTGGTGTCGCACCGATTCTCACCGTCCTTGCGACGTTCCAGATTTTGCGTCGGGCCGCAGGCTTCGCCCTACTTCGACCAGCTCGCGAAGTTCTCTTCACGGTGTTGCGGCGAGAAGACAAATACAAAGCCAAGAGCCTGATCGACACATTCGGTTACCGCTTGGGGGACCAAATCGGTGCGTGGTCCTATCCGTTAATGCGGTGGCTTGGCTTGGGGCTGGCCGGGATTTCCTGGGTGGCAGTTCCGATAGGAGCAATCTGGTGCGCTCTTAGCATCTGGCTAGGGCGCAGACAACGCCAACTCGCTGAAAGAAACCGCGACCAGGCCACGCCGTTGACCGGCGCTGCCGCGCCTGAGGCGGCGTGATTTGCGCGTCAAGGAGGGGCGATCTCCAGATCGCCCGAGCGGCGGACTGGAGACCGCGCTCCTTGCAACTCGCTCGCTCGCGAGCAAAGTCGTAAACAACAACATCTAAAGGAGACAAAACAATGGCAACACGAACTGGATCGGCAGCATGGGAAGGCACACTTAAGCAGGGCAGGGGAACGATGAAACTTGGCAGCGGCGCGTTTGAAGGCCCTTATTCATTTTCATCGCGCTTTGAAGAAGGGAAGGGGACCAATCCAGAGGAGCTCATTGGCGCTGCCGAGGCAGGCTGTTACTCAATGGCGCTCTCGGCAAATCTGGAAAAGGCAGGTTATCCAGCGAAACGAATCAGCACGACCGCGACCGTGAAACTGGAAATGGTCGGCGGCGGTCCAAAGATCACGACGATCGATCTTAAAACTGAAGCCGAGGTCCCGGGTATTGACGAAGCAAAATTCGACGAGCAAGCCGAGCTGACAAAAAAGACCTGCCCAGTCTCCGTCGCTTTAGCAGGGACGCAGATCAATCTCGACGCGAAGTTGGTGTAGGCGCGATGTTCCTAAACGCCGCGTCTCCCTTTCCCTCGATTGCGACTGAGGTGAGGAAGGCAGATTCAGAGAAGAAAAGTCCGCGATCGTGAGGACGCGCTCGCCAGCACGCGAGACGCGTGCGCTCCCCAGCATCTACTTCGCCAATTCGTAGAGATATTCAACAAACGACATCGTCGCTCCGTCGAAGTCTTGGATTTTCGGGTTCGTGGATTCGATGATGTAATATTCGTCCGGCGCATGCGCGCCACTGCCGTGACCGAGTCCGAAATGTCCCGCCGCGAGATTTAGCGGTACGCCGGTGAAAACGTAACCGGGATATGAACCGGCGTTACGCGGCCAGAGCAACGCGTCGATTCCAAACTTTTTGTAAGTTGCCAATTGCGCCTGGATCAACGCCGAATCTTTCGATGTTTCCGTCGGATCGTACCCGCCGGTCATGTTTACTTCGATGTCGCCGAAACCGCGCTTCGCCAGATGAGCCCTCAACGCCGCAAGCGCGTCCCCCGCTTTCATATCAGGCACGAGTCGCATGTCGATTTTCGCGACGGCGCGATGCGGAAGAATCGTTTTGCCGCCTGGGCCGGTGTAGCCGCCTACGAGTCCTTCAATATTTACAGTCGGCTGCGATTCGAGCCGTTCGTTTGCCTGGCCCCACGGCAGATCGTTGATCCAATGTTGCACGCTAAATTGCTTTTTCGCCAGCGCTTCGCTGCGCGTCTTCGATACTTTTTCGATCATCGCTTTTTCCTCATCGGTTAGGGGAAGCGGCTTCGGATAATCGTCGATCATGATCACGTTACCATCGTCGGACACTAGTGTGTTGAGCGCTTTGACCAGATGCCACGCCGGACTGTCCACCATCGCCTTCAGCGAAGAGTGAATGTCCTTTGCTGGACCGCGTCCCCACTTTTCACCGCTCGACACAAGCTCGAGCTCGATAACGCCTTTAGAACCCAGGTTCACTGTGACGATTCCGTCCAAGTCCTGCGCCGCAAATGGCATGAATACGCCGACACAATTCTTTAGCGCGTCGAGCACCTCCGGATGCCTAACGAGTTGCGGGATGTGCGGCGAACCAATCTCCTCTTCGCCTTCGGCTACCAACACCAGGTTTACCGGCATTTTCTTTCCCGCGCCGCGAATGGCCTGCAGAGCCGCAAGGAATGCTGCTTCCGGTCCCTTCTGATTCACTGCGCCGCGACCAATCATCACTTTTCCAAGCGGCGGTTTGTCCACGATTCGAGCTTCGGTTGGCGGCGACGACCATTCCGACGGATCGAACTGTTTCACATCATACATGAAATAGAGCCCGACCGTTTTCGGCGCACCGGCGTCGAGCGTGCCGAACACGCCGGGCTTGCCATCTGTTTTGATTACGGCCGCGTTTTGAAATCCCGCATCGCGCGCGAGCTTCGCCATGTATTCAGCGCCCTCGGGATAGCCGCGATCCTCGGCCGCGATCGAAACCTGGCCAATCCAATCCTGCAACCGCTTCACAGCCTCGTCGTGGCGTTTGGTAATCTCGGCTTTGATGTCCGCGTGATCATCATTCATTGCTACGCAGCAACGCGTCGCAACTGCGAGTGCTGTTAAACATACGAGGAGTTTTTTATTCATCATATAGTGCGAGTTTTTCCTGTTTTGGTGTTGGTGCAGTCGTGACGAGGCCACTGAATTTTTTCACAAGATCATCGAGCTTGGCCACATAATAATCGACGTTTTCGTCCCGGTTCTGCGGATCGAAATCGCTCGCTAGTTTGGCGGCTTCGTAGGCGGCAACCTTCTTTGGCGTAGCCTTGATGTAGTAGCTAATCTGATCGCCCGGCCTGTAGTTGCGGCCACTAGCCAGGGCGAGCTCGTACGCCGCCGCGCGATTACGCGCCGAGCCGGCGATCTTAGCGCGGTACTTGTCGAGCGAATCCTGGAGCGTGTCGGTCTTCATCAACATATCGATCTTCCATTCTCGGTTACGGATTTTTTGTTCAAAGTCGTTCCGGAGATCGGCAATCGCATCCGGTTTGGCCTGCATGATCATTTTGATCATTTCCTCTAGAAAAACGCGCTGGAATTTTTCGAAGCCACGGGACTTCAGCGCGCCGCCTTTGATGATGACGTCGCCGTCTTTTGTTAGAAGCGCGTAATTTTTCGCCTTATAACTCAGCATCGCGTCGAACTGTTCGTCGATCTCGACGTCGATGCCGGCTGGCAATTCTTTCGCCAAATCTTTCTGCAAGGTGTCGATGTCGATTTCCTCAGGCGGCACGAAGTAGATTCCGTCGGTATCGACCTCAATCACCTGCGCTCCGCGCACGTTGAGCCAGTCGATCATCTTCTTCAACAGATCGCGCCCGATCTGTGTGACACGCGCGGCGGCGTCGAAGTCGGCGAAATGTCCCTGCGCAAATCCAAGATAGCCGTAGAAGCTGTTGAGCAGAATCTTGAACGTGTTTTGTAGCGCCTGAAGGTGATGTTGTCTCGCCGGATCTCGTTCCGCCCGCATTCTGGCTTTGGCTTCGAGCCGGAAGTTGCGCAGATCCGTGAGTAAATGCCGAAAGATTTGCACCTCATCCGTCGCTGGGAAGCAGTCGAACTGCAACATGATAGACGGATAAAGGGACGCGACGTCGCAATGCCAGACATTGCGCGCCACGCCGGTGAAGAAGATGTCGGTGTAACCGCCTTCGAATGCGCGCGGCATCGGCAGTTCGGGAATGGAATGGCGTTGCCGAAAATATTCGCGCAGCAAGAGCGCGTTGATTCGCGTGGCGTTACCGCGCACGATCACGTCCTGGTAATTATAAGGAAAAATTTGCGCCTGAATGAAGTAGCTCGGACTCAGCAGATCCGATAAAGCGCGCGTTTCACGAACACCGCATAATGCGCGTCGCTGGAACAATTCTGAATCGCCAAGGTAGGCGCGTTGCAGTTCCTTTCCCGTAAGCCCTGAAACCTGGTCGCTATCGCACAGGTCGAAATGTCGGGCGACGTCCGTGCGTTCAAATCCTGCGAGAGAGCGCATGCCGATGTCGTAAAATTGCGCCAGCAAAAATGTGTCGACAAAATGGCGGCCATCGATTGTGAACTTCGGATAATCGATGGTCTTCTCTGCAATTTGCAGCCGTGAGGGGCGCGAGCGAAGGAAGCCACCACTCCGACCCCAATCGAGCTTGGTCTTCAACTTCTTCGCGCGGGCGACAAGCAGCGGAAGATGCACGCGGAATAGATCGTGGCCTTCGATTACATCCGGATCGCGTTCTTTGATAAGCGCGGTGAGTCGTCTGATCGCGTTTCTTTCCGATTCTTCTACGTTGCGCGGATCGACAACGATCAATTCTTCCCAGCCGGTGTTGTCCGACAACGCGATGCTCATTACGTGATCGTTGTTGCTGGGATCATCCCGAGTCGTCGGGACTACAGAAAGCACTTCGAGTTGCATGCGTTTCAGCGCCTCGAAGGGCAAATCCTTGAACAGTGTGCGGCCAGTCGCGGTGAGGTAATGTTGAATCGAATCGGTAAACGCGAAGAAATCGCGGCCGGAGTTTTTGAGTCCGTTGCGAAGCGCAATTAATTCCTTCCAGCTATCGACTGTGACGAGCCAGCCGTACTTGAGATTGCCCCGGAGTTTCTCCGTCTCAATGCCAAGATCGACAACGTCTGAGTCGGCCCAGACAAACGGATGAAACGGCTCGACGTCGGTAACGGTCGAACCATCAGTTTCCCGTCGATGCACACGCACAGTGCCGGTTTCGCCCAACTCAACGGCCACAATCCGAGACGTCGGATCCGCGCCGAAGAGAAGCGTGTTTTTCTCAAATTCCATCGCTATCCACAGATTGCGCAGATTTACGCAGATTCAAAATAACTCACCCTCACCTCAATACTCTCCTCGTAGGGAGAGGCGGACACGAAGTGTCTGGGAGGGTCTAAAACAAATCTGCGGCAATCTGCGAAATCTGTGGATATAAGTCCGGAATGAAGATTCGTTCGTTGTTGATTTTGTTGCTGTCGATTTGGGTTGCGCCTCTCATTTTGGCGCAACAAACGCCGCAATCGCTCGCTGATGCTGAGCTTCCCTCTTTGCTTGGGATGTACAAAGACCTTCACACTCACCCGGAATTATCTGGACAAGAGGAGCGAACGGCAGCGCTGGTCGCGAAAGAATTGCGCGCAGCGGGCTGCGAGGTCACAGAGCATCTCGGAAAATATGAAAACTCCAAGCTCAAGGCCTACGGGGTGGTTGGCGTGATGAAGAATGGCCAGGGGCCAACGGTGCTTGTACGCACGGACATGGATGCGTTGCCAGTGGAAGAAGAAACTGGTTTGCCATATGCCAGCAAGGTCATCGCAAAAAATGACGAAGATAAGGACGTCCATGTAATGCACGCCTGCGGACATGACATACATGTGGCGGCGTTCATCGGTACCGCGCGCGCGCTGGCAAAATTAAAAGACCAATGGCACGGCACGATCGTGTTCGTCGCGCAACCAGCAGAGGAGATTGGTGCCGGCGCACGCGCGTTACTGAAGGACGGACTCTATGACCGATTTGGAAAACCGGATTTTGCCCTCGGTTTTCATGACAAAGCCGACGTTCAAGCCGGCCACATTGCTGTGACCGAAGGATATACGTCCGCAAATGTCGATTCAGTCGATGTCACTGTTCGAGGCGTGGGCGGACATGGCGCTTATCCGCACAAGACAAAAGATCCGATCGTCCTAGCGGCGCAAATCATCAACGCCTGGCAAACAATCGCAAGCCGCGAAAATAATCCGCTCGATCCAATCGTTGTGACCGTGGGATCAATCCACGGGGGAACCAAACACAACATCATTCCGGATGAAGTGAAGATGCAGGTTACGGTGCGCACATATAAATCTAAGGTGCGCGAACGCGTGCTTGCCGACATCGATCGGATTGCAAAAGGCTGCGCGGCAGCGGCTGGAATACCGCCGGACTTGGCTCCGATTGTAAGCGTGTCCAAAGATTTCGTAACGGCTGGCATGTACAACAATCCCGAACTCACGAAGCGGCTTGTTGCCGTTTGGAAAAAGTCGTTAGGCGAAGAAAATGTCGAGATTGTCGATGCTGTGATGGGCGGTGAAGATTTTTCCGAATACAGCCTGCCGGACCACTCCATTCCAGCGGTCAACTTTCACTTCGGCGCAGTCGATCCGGCGAAGATCGCGGAGTCCAAAGAAACGGGGAAGGAATTGCCGACTCTGCATTCGAGTAAATTCGCACCCGTTCCCGAGCCAACGATCCGCACGGGCATTATCGGAATGACAACTGCCGTGCTCGAGTTGATGAAGTAACACAGGCTTCCAGCCTGTCCTGTCGAGCGGGCATCCTGCCCCGCATAAGAAGCAGGCTGGAAGCCTGCTCGACGTTTCAGACAAGATGCCTGAGTTACTTCACCTTAATGTGTTTCCGCAGATAAGTGGGCACATCGAGGTCTTCGCCTTCGATGATTGTGGGTTCGCTTTTTTCAAAACGACCGCGGGTCACGGGTTCAAATTGCAGGACTTCCTGCTTGGGCGGCGCCACTGACTTTTCAATGAGTTCTTTCTCCTCCGTCCACGGGACCGATTTCTCCTGCTGCGTAATCGTTGCGCGCTCAGGCTTGCCGTTACGGCTCGGTATCTCTGGCGGTTCGCTGGAGACCGGAGGTTCCGTTTCAGCTGCGACAGGTTCTTCAAATGCAATTGTTTCCTCGAGAGTTTGAATTTCGACAGCCGATTCTTCGGGTTGAATTTCAGGTTCCGGTTCTGCGGCTTCGTATTGTTCTCTTACCGGAGACACTGCGGCCGCATTGTTCGCCGCGGGAGGCGCTTGCAACAAATCTGATTCGTCTTCTCCCGAGAGCGAGCTGATGATCGTGACGCTCAAACGGTCTCCCAGCCGTGCGTCGACGGCTGCCCCAAAGAGAATTTGCGTCTGGTCGCTAACATGACGCCCGAGTTCCTGCATCAGGATTTCGACCTCGGACAGTGTTATGCCAGGGCCGCCAGCTACCTGTACGAGCACATGCGTTGCATCTGCCAACATTCGTCCACGATCCATCAACGGATTTTTCAGCGCCTGCGTCAGGGCTTCATGTGCGCGATTGTCCGAATCGGATTCGCCGTAGCCGAACAAGCAACGGCTATTGCGCGTGTTCAACGCTGAAAGCAAATCATCGAAGCCGATGCGAATGAGTCCCGGCTGCTGGATGAGGTTCACAATCGATCGCACACTTTGGCTGATGGTGATATCCGCCATTGCGAAAGCTTGATGAATTCCCGCCTGCGGCGGGGACAGATCGCCCATCCGATCGTTCTCGAAACAGACTACCGCGTGCGCAAACTCGCTGAGCCGCACTAGCGCCTCGCGCGCCTGCACGTTGCGCCGTTTGCCTTCGAATCCAAACGGAAGAGTCACAAAAGCGATGACTAACGCTCCAGCTTCCCGGGCCGCCTGTGCAATGTAGGGCGCGGCGCCTGATCCCGTGCCCCCGCCGAGCCCTGCACAAATGAAAATCACACTCGCATCAGCCAGCGCTTCGCGAATTTCGTCGGCCGATTCCAAGGCCGCCTGATATCCGACGTCTGGATCGCCGCCCGCACCCAAACCACGCGACACACTACGGCCCAGCTGCACTTTGCGCGTCGCAACCGAACTCGTTAGTGAGTTTACGTCAGTATTGATCGCGACTACATCGGCTCTCTCCAATCCGTCAAGCACGATGCGGTCGAGCGCGTTTAAACCCGCTCCACCCACGCTCACGATTTTGATCGGGATAAACTCTGCCAAACGTTCTGGAAGACTGTAGTTTTTGTTAAGCTGAATCATATGGTAGGGGACGGACCGCCGGGCCGTCCGGAATCGAGTGTTTGTGGCGCGCCCGGCGGTCGCGCCCTACCCGAACTTGTTTTTGTGTTCATCGGTTTCCGCTGAAAATTTTTCCAATAAACCGGCCAAACCCTCGCGCCGGTCGATCGGTGTGCATCACTTGTGCGAACTTGACCAAGCCAATTGCGGTAGAAAATTGGGGATTTTCCACGGCGGACGTCACACCCCAAGCTGCCTGCGCGTGGGTCAGGTTGGCCGGTATTTCGAAAATTTCCGACGCAAGATAATCGATTCCGCTCAAAAGACTGCAGCCGCCAGTAATGAAAATGCCAGCGCCCAGATAGCCGAGATACGGTTCCTCATCGAGCCGGCGTTTGAGCAACTCAAACGCTTCGCGCACGCGCAGATGAATGATGGTGTTGAGCGTTTCGCGCTCGATTTCTTTTCCTGCAAAACCGGAATCGTCCTTCAGCAAAATCATTTCGCCCGGTAAACAATTTCCGAGAACGCAACTGCCCTCTTCGATTTTTAATTTCTCCGCGCGCGCCATCGGAATGCGCAGGCCCATGGAGATATCATTGGTGATATGGTCGCCGCCAACAGCGAGACAACCGCTTTGTCGCACCGCGCCTTCAGAGTACAATACGTAATCCGTCGTTCCCCCGCCGATATCGATCACCAGCGCACCGAGATCCTTTTCCTGCTGGGTCAGCACAACCTGCGCCGAAGCCAGCCCGCTAAAAACCACGTCATCGACGTCGAGCGGCAGTTCTTTGATGCATCGAATGGTGTTTTGAATCCGCGTGCGCACGCCGTGGATGATGTGAAAATCGGCTTCCAGTTTTTGACCAAACATGCCGGCCGGGTTTAGCACACCCTGCTGTCCGTCGACCTGATAATGTTGAATGATTGAATGCAGAAAGGCGTTTTGCGCAGGGATGCTCACTTCGCGCGCATTAATTTTTACGTCCTCCACGTCCTGCTCTTCAATTTCATCGCGGTCCTCTGGCAGCATGACGCATCCGCGATTGTTAAAGCTGTGCAAGTGTGATCCGGCGATAGCGATGTAAACACTTTTGATCATCACGTCGCTTTTCTGTTCGGCATCGACAACTGCTTCGTGCACGCATTTCATTGCCGTTTCAAAATCAACGATCTCGCCCTTGCGCACGCCGCGCGATGGCGCCTGGCCTACGCCCAGGATTTTCAGCGTTCCATCAGGTCGGCTTTCTCCGACGACCACGCAAATCTTGGAAGTCCCAATCTCGAGACCGACCATCAAACTATTGTTCCGCATTTGTTATTCGGCTTTCTTTTGTTGGTTACGAATTGCCTTGGGAGGAGGCGCAGAAGCAGCGCGTGATTTCTGCGCTGAGGATCCGGTTGGTTGTTTGCCGGAATCCTGGTGACTCCGGTTTTCCTGCGCGTGCACCGGGATTGCTTTCAGGATCCGCGGCTCGACAGCAGGCTCCAATGTGTCGTTGATTACAGCCGCTGCCGGACTGGTGAACGTTACGGGAATGTTGCGCTGCGCGACGAGGTTCAACGTTTCCAGCTCCTGTTTGGTGTTATCACAGTAATCAAGAAACACTTGCAGCCGCCGCAGTTGCCCTTCGAGATCGTTCAAACCAAACTTGACGCGACTGCGATTTTTGTCCGTCACCAGGAGACAATAGTTTTTCGAAATATCGATCTCGCGAATCTGAAACCGCATTTGCAAAAAAGTGCTCTCGGTGAGACGCAGCAACTCGAGCGCAGTTCTTACTTCTGGCGATTCGACAACTTTCCCCGCTTCGAGCGTTTCACTCGAGCATCCTACGATCAGCGGCAGTCCCAGATATTCGGGCAACAATTTTTTTTGTTTCATTAAAACACCCCGGGCACCCACTAAAAAGGCAGCGTCCGACGCAAACGGATCGTTAATTTCCGTTTCGCTGGTGATCCACGCGACGGGTTTTCGTTCTACAATACGAATATCGATTTCCTTGGGTAATTTTCGTATGACCTCAACTTCGTCGGCTTGTGGAAGCTGCTGTATGCGATCGCGCATCCGAGCCAGATTCACGCTGAAGATGTTTGAGCCTTCGTGCAGATCGACTGCTTTTAGCACCTGCTCACGCTGCAGAGTGCCGTCGGTCTGCAATTCAATTGTTTGAACGCGGTAATCTGGATTTTCGAAGACGAGGCGTTTAACAGCTTCACGCGCACCTACGTAGCCGGCTACGCATAAGATCAAGGAGAGAGCCAACTTCCAGAGCACTCCCATCGCGCTGCGAATCTTGTGTTGGGTCGCTCTGCGCGAACGAACTTTCACATCGAGCAGGTGTTGCTGCCGACGTTGCCGCCCATTGGACAATCGCCGATTGCCCGTTCGGGAAGTTCTTTGGCGAAAACTCATCGTTTGTCTTCTGTTCTGCCCCGCACCTGCCCGCCAGAGGCTTGGCGAAGGCGCGAAAGCGCAATGATCCGCGCGCAGAGATCCGGGTAACCAATACCCGCTGCCGCAGCCGCCTCGGGCAGCAGGCTTGCCTCGGTCATGCCGGGAATGGTGTTGATCTCCAAAATGTACGCCCGTCCGTCTTCGGATAGAATTGCGTCCACACGCGCATACACCTGCAGACCGGCTGAGCGAAACGCGCGGAGCGCCAGTTCCTGAATTTCTTGTGTTTTTTCTGCGTCGATGTTTGCCGGACAAACGTGCTCGGCTCCGCCGCCGCCTTGCGGGTTGAGAAACGGATACTTGTTGTTGAAATCGTAAAACCCGCCCTTCGGAATTATTTCGAGAATGGGCAGAACCTGGTCAGCGAGGATGCCTACCGTCAGTTCCCGCCCAGATACGAATTTTTCTATCAATAATTCGCGACCATATTTCGCCGCTTCAGCGATAGCGGATTCGATGTCGCGTTCGTTCTTCACAATCACAACGCCTACGGTTGAACCTTGTCGTGGCGCCTTGACGACAATCGGCAATGAAATCGTCGGACGCTGTCCGGAATGGATCACTTCCCATGGCGGTGTCGTTACGCCATGTTCCTGAAATTTTTCCTTGGTGCGAATCTTGTCAAAGGCGATCTCGCTCGCAGCGACACCTTCGCCGGTGTAAGCGATGCCGCGGCCCTCAAGAATCTTCTGAAGATGGCCATCTTCGCCAAAAGTTCCGTGGATCGTATTGAACGCCAGATCGACATCGTTCGGCAGTTCGAAGTTTTCGTCGCGCAGGTCGATTTCCATTACTTCGGCGCCTAACGACCGAAGCGCTTTCGCGACACCTCGCCCGGTCGCAAGCGAAACCTCTCGCTCCGATCCTGGTCCTCCCATGAGCACAGCAATTTTCTTTGGTAACTCCTCGCGTATTGTCATTCCGCTTCTCCCACGATTTCCACTTCGGTCTCCAACTCGATTCCCCGCTTTTTCCTCGCGACGCTCTTGATGTCATCAATCAACTCAAGAACTTCCGATGCCGTTGCGTTG
Source organism: Candidatus Udaeobacter sp. (assembly GCA_036488345.1). Lineage (GTDB taxonomy): Bacteria > Verrucomicrobiota > Verrucomicrobiia > Chthoniobacterales > UBA10450 > Udaeobacter. Next base: position 46,757 of record DASXHS010000052.1, on the reverse strand, counting down.
CCATCGTTCACGATAAAGTTGCCGTGTACCCGCGACACGCGTGCATTTCCGACGCGCGAGTTCTTCAACCCTAGTTCGTCCACTAATTTGCCGGCTGGAATGGTGGCGGGATTTTTGAAAATGCAGCCTGCGCTTTTGGCGACCGGCTGTGTCGTACGCCGTTTCTCCTGCGATTCGCGCAAACGTGCGTCGATTTCTCCGCGCTCGGCGGGTTGCCCACAGAACGTAGCTGAAACGTCAAAGTTTTTTTCGAGCAATGGGAACCGCCGATAAAACACTTCCAATTCATTGCGGTTCTTCACGTGCGAATTTCCCTCGGCGTCAAGATAGCGAACGCGCGCGACGTTCTCGAAAGTTTGCGCGCCCATTGCGCCGGCATTCATGCGCAATCCGCCGCCGACCGTGCCCGGAATTCCCTCCATCCATTCGAATCCGCCGAGATTGGAAGCACGCGCGGCGTAAGCCACCTGTCTTAACTTTACGCCTGCCCCTGCCGTGATCTCGCACCCGTTGACCTCGATTTTCTCGAAATCGCCGCCATGCGGATGAACGACCACTCCGCGGATTCCGCCGTCACGAACGAGGAGATTCGAACCTCGCCCGATGACGAACAGCGGGAGATGTTCATTGCGACAAAAGCGAATCAGTTCGGCGAAGGCCTGTTCGGTGCGTGGTTCGACCCAAAACTGTGCGGGACCGCCGACGCGCAGCGTCGTGTGATTCGACAGCGGCTCGTAGAGGCGAACTTCACCCTCTTCGCCCACAATCGTTTTTAGTTTTTCGGCGATCACGAGATCGGCGGCGAGGATCTCCAGTTGTTCGTGGATGTTGCCGGCGCCAAGGCTCAAGACAAGATCGCCGGCCTCCAGCATGTTTCCCACGTCCCGATGCACCGATTGCAGATGTGGCTGATAAGTGACTCCGCGATGCGCGCGTCCCACGATTTCATCGACAATAGTCCCACCCGTGATTCCGGGAATCGGGGACTCGCTGGCAGGATACACATCCGTGATCACCACCCGATTCGCATCATCGAAGGCACTCCCGAATTCGCGACACAACGCTTTTGTTCGCGAAAAGCGGTGCGGCTGAAACATCGTGACGAGCCGCCGCCGTCCTATCGATTTCGCTGCGCGAAGCGTGGCGCGAATCTCGGTGGGATGATGCGCATAATCGTCGACGAGCAGAAACCTGTCGCTCGCGTATTTGATCTCGAACCGGCGGCGCGCGTGCTCAAATTTCCGAAGCGATGCCGTGATCTTGTCGAATGGAATAGAAAGCTCGGAAGCCAGAGCGATGACTCCGAGCGCGTTATGCACGTTGTGTTCTCCCGGAACATTCAGCGTCGCCTGCCCGAGTTTCTCACCGCGGCGAGAAACTAAAAAGGATGAACCAAAATTCCGCAGCTCGACATCGACTCCACGGTAATCTGCCTGCTCGGAAAATCCGTAGGAGACTGCGCGTTTGCGCTTTCCGCACAATCGAGCGGTATTCGTATCGTCAATGTTATAAAGAACACTTCCGCTGGTTTGATCGATCAGTTGAGCAAACACTTTTTCGATAGCCGCAAGATCGGGATAGAAATCAAGGTGTTCTTCCTCGATGTTTAGAATGAGTGCGTGCTCAGGATAAAAGCAGCGCAAGGTGCCGTCGCTTTCATCGCCTTCGGCAACAAAATATTCGCCGTGCGGATTCCAATATGCATTCGTTCCGAGAATCGGAATTTCAGCACCCACGTAGTGCGACGGGTGCAGTCCGCCTTCGCGAAGCACATGTGCCGTCATTGCGGAAGCGGTTGTTTTGCCATGCATTCCGGCGATTACGATGCCGCGTTTGGCTCGCATGATTGCAGCGACGGCTTCCGCGCGACGGAATAGCGGTTTTCCGCAACTACGCGCACTTAGCAGAACCGGATTGTCGTCCTTAATCGCGGAGGAAAAAACAACAAGTTCCGCCGCGTCCGCATGCTCAGCGAGATGCTGTTCATGAAAGCACAGGCCGAGCCGTTGCAATCGCTCGGTCTCCGTCGTTGTAACCTTGTCCGAGCCGCTCACTGCGTGTCCCAGCTCGATCAGAAGCCCGGCAAGGCCGCTCATACCGCTTCCCGCAACACCAACAAGGTGAATCCGATGTTGCTCGGTGGTCAGAAATCGCGACAGATCTGGCAACGCATCACGCCGCCGAAAATTCTTCCGCGAAGAATTGGCGCGCGTGGCAGTTGCTTCAGGCGTGAGCTTCATGACTGGTGTATTTTTCAATCGTGTTAGCCACGCGACCAGCTGCATCATTCGGAGCGAGACGCGCACAATTCGCTGCCATTTGCTGCAGCCGTTGCGGGTTTTCCACCAGCTCGCGGATGTTGCGCGCGAGCGATTCACCGGAGAGATCCGACTGCTTCAGAAGAATTGCCGCATCAGCGCGAGCGTAGATTTCCGCATTGCGCGTTTGGTGATCATCCGCGGCGTACGGAAATGGAATCACGATGCCGGGCAACGAAAAGCCAGCGAACTCCGCGAGGCTGGCCGCGCCCGCTCGCGCAACGACAAGATCAGCGGCGCTGTAAACTTCCTCCATCTGATGATGAAACGCGCCGACGTAGGCAGGGACATTTTCTCGGCGATAGTTGTCTGCAACGAGGCGTTCGTCCCGCGCCCCGGACAGGTGGATCACCTGGAGCGGCACGCCTTGCAAAAACGGCAGAGCTTTGATTAGCGCCTGATTGATTCCGCTGGCGCCCTGACTGCCGCCCATCACCAGCAGTGTGGGCAGGTCCTCTTGCAATCCGAGTTTCCGCCGCGAATCTGCGCGGTCCAGACGCACTAGTTCGGTGCGAACGGGTGTGCCAGTGACTTCGGTATGCGTTTTCGGAAAAAATGGTGCGCATTCCTTGAAACCAAGCATGACGGTATTCACCACCCGCGCGGTCCAACGGTTTGCTTTTCCGGGGACGGCGTTCGATTCGTGAATAAATGTGGCTATCCCGCGGAATCGCCCGGCCAACACTGGCGCGGTTGAAGTGAACCCGCCCATGCCCAGGACGGCGTGCGGATTGAACTTGCGATAGATAGACCGGCAAAGTGACAAGCTTTCAACAAACCGGCGAGTAAACCCAAAAAGCGCGGGCGAAAATGGCGAAGGCAACCCTACAGTCGGTAATTTTTCGACTTGAAAATTCGTCCGGCCGGAAAGCGCTACTGCGTCGATGTCCTTTTCGGAAACCAACAGCATCACTGCGTGTCCGCGATTTTGCAGCACTTCCGCCACAGCAATGCCCGGAAAAAGATGTCCACCGGTTCCTCCGCATGCGATTACAGCGTTCATATGGGGCTTTCTGAGTTACGGGTTAATTAAATTCGCAGCGTTAATTTTGCGTTCATCGTGGCGCGTTTCACCGGCGGCGGCTCGAGAATGCCCTGGCGATAAATGTTTACCATGATGCCAATGCCAAACATACACGCGGCCAGGTTCGAACCTCCATAGCTGATAAACGGCAGCGGAAGTCCCTTGTTAGGCAGAAGCGAAGTCGTCACGCCGATGTTGACCGCTGCCTGCAGAGCGAGGAGCGAGACAATCCCGCAGCCGAGCAGCATTCCAAAACGATCACGAGCGTGCAGCGCTATCATGATGCCGCAAACAATTATCACAACGAACAGAAAAACCACCAGAAGACTGAACCGCAGGCCAAGTTCTTCGCCGATGATTGGAAAAATGAAATCCGTATGTGCGTACGGCAGATACAGCATCTTCTGCCGACCGTTCCCTAGTCCGAGGCCGTCCATGCCGCCGCTGCCCCAGGCGATTAAGGCCTGCATTTGCTGCAAGCCGGCGTCGTCCTTATAGGCTTGCGGGTGAAGAAACGCGGAGAGCCTCCCCATGCGCTCCGAGATTTGCGTCGCAACGACCAGTAATCCGCCCAGTCCCGCTACCATGAGGCCCCCAAGCAATAGAGGATTAGTGCCGGCAATGAACATCACAACGAATGCCGTTGTTCCAATTAAGGCTGTAGTTCCCAGATCGACTTCCCCCAGCACAAGCGCAGCCGGCACGCTAATAATTGCAAGCGGAATAATGAATCCCGACAACGCGTTGCCGCGCGGTTTTTCACTTCGTGCAAACCAGGCAGCGAGAAAAAAGATCGTTGCGACTTTTGCCAGCTCCGATGGCTGAAAGGTAATCGGGCCGTAGCCGACCCACCGGCGCGATCCGTTGATGCGCATTCCGATGTGTGGGATGTAGCAAAGCGCCAGAGCGGCCAGGGCCACCGCGAACCAAAGCCACCACGTTTTTTGCCAGAATTGATAATTCACAAGCGCCGCAAAAACGCATCCGACAAGTCCGATCCCAATCCAAATCGCTTGACGTCTAATGAAAAAATAAACGTCGCCATGGCTGTCGCGTGCGTAAGCGCTCGTGCTAAAGAGCATCACGATACCGATGACGAGCAGTGCCAGCACTGCTAAAAAAAGTATGTAGGCGCTTTTACGATGCATGGGGTGTCACGGCATGAAAGCGCCGCGAGGACGCCTGCGCGCTCCAAAAGCTTGCGCGAAATGAAGCACGCCTGTCCGTAGATTTTGCGGGAAGCGCTTTGGGAGCGCGATGAGTTTTCGCATCGCTTTTCTCGCTGCTGATTTCGTTTTGCTTTTTCTTTTTATCCGTCGCTTTAGAACTCGTGGTCTTCGGCTTTGCGGCTTCGGGGACTGAAAGCTTTTGCCCGATTTTCAGTTTTCGTGGGTCGTCAATGTGATTGATGGCGATCAAATCGCTGTAGGAGACTTTCAATTTCTTTGCGATTCCGGCTGGACTATCGCCCTTCTTCACAATGTAAGTCTTTCCTGAAGACGAAGACGTCTTCGGCTGTTCGTTCTTCCCAGGTGAATGAGAAAGGGTCGGATCATGTTGACGATTGTTTTCCTTTTGCGCCGCAACGACTCGAGCGTTGTCGGAACTCGCGTGATTCGCTGTTTGCGTGGTGTTAGCGGGTTTGTTTTCCGGTTCGCTCGACGCAGGCGGCACGAATACTCGCTCACGCGTCTTGATGGCGTTAAACGCAATGATTCCCGACACGGCAACTACGTGCAGAAGCAAAACAATCAGTAACGCCCGCGACAACTTCATGTTTGGCTCTGGAATCCCTTCAAACTCCATCCCTGCGGACGCGGCCGACGCGCGGCGCGCCGTGGCTGCCGATAGTTTCCTGGCCTTGAAAAGACGCGGAACTTTAATCCGTTTCATTGCGGGAGCGTTTGCACGAGTCTGCGAAATTGATCGCCGCGATCGGCGTAGCTTTTGAACATGTCGAACGATGATGTGCCGGGAGAGAAGAGGACAACGTCGCCCGCACTGGCCAGACTGCGTGCGCGCTCGACCGCGTCGGCGAGTGAAGTTGCGATTTCGGATTTGACCGCTCCGTCCCATGAGCGCCTGATATTTTCAGCCATCTCGCCGATCAGGACTGCTGATTTTACTTTGCTTTTCACCAGAGAACGCAACGGATCGAACGTGAATCCTTTGTCTTTGCCGCCGGCGATGAGAACCACCGGCTTGGTCTGTGCGGCCAAGGCCTTCTCCACCGCGTCCAGGTTGGTTGCCTTCGAGTCGTTGACGTATTCGATGCCATCGAGTTCGCGCACAAATTCGCACCGATGCGGCCGCGGCTCGTAATCATGAATCGCGGGCACCATCTGGGCGAAAGACAATCCGCGCGCAACGCCGACAGCGAGCGTCGCCATCAGGTTCTCGATGTTATGTAGCCCGGGCAGCTTCGTGTCAGCCACGCGCAGGACGGGCTGAGTTTCATAAACGATTGCGCCGTCGGATAACCGGAAATCGGCGCGATTGGAATAAGCACTGAAAGTAATCCTGGATGGTCGAATTGTCGGAAGGGCTTCCGCGGCATTGACGACTGCGACATCCTGCTCGGTTTGATTTTCGAAAATGCGCAGCTTGGCCGCGCGATATTCAGGGACGGAGCGATAACGATCCAAGTGGTCGGGAGCGAAATTGAGCCAAAGGCTAATCGACGGACGAAATTGACGGATTGCTTCCAATTGGAACGAACTCACTTCAACTGTCAGCACATCCAAGGGCGGATGTTCACGCGCGACCTCTGAAAGTGGCTTGCCGATATTGCCGCAAGCGATCGTTCGCTGACCGCAGGCATTCAGCATTTGCGCCAGCAATTCTGTCGTCGTGGTTTTCCCATTCGTGCCTGTTACCGCGATGACTGGTATTTCGCAGGAGCGCCAACCCAGTTCGAGCTCACTGATCGTTTTAATTTCGCGCGAGGAAAAATTGCGCGCCAACTGAGAACCTGGATCGATGCCCGGGCTTAGAACCATCCAGTCGTACACAGATGAGTCCCGGTCCGCCTCCGATCCGAAAACGACGCGCACGCCGTGTGTCCGGAGATTGTCCAGCGTGGATTTCAGCAGATTATTTTCGCTGGCGCTGTCGAGCACTGTGACCTGTGCTCCCTCCGACGCGAGCAGTAATGCTGCGGCGCTTCCGCTTAACCCCGCTCCCAGCACGGCCACGTTTTGTTTTCTGTAGCGCCCGTTATTCATCGCAGTTTGAGTGTGGCTAGTCCGAGCAACGCGAAAATGATCGAGAGAATCCAGAAGCGAACGATGACGGTCGTTTCCTTCCAGCCGGTTAACTCGAAGTGATGATGAAGCGGAGACATGACGAAAAAGCGTTTGCCCGTGAGTTTGAAGCTCAGCACCTGCACAATCACTGAGACGGCTTCGATCACGAAAACGCCACCCACCACGGCGAGAAGCAGTTCCTGCTTGCAACAAATCGCCACCACCCCAATCATCCCGCCGATGGCTAGCGACCCGGTATCTCCCATGAAAACCTTGGCTGGATAACAATTGAACCAGAGAAAGCCCAGCCCCGCGCCGATAAGCGCCGAGCAAACAACGGTCAGTTCGCCGGCGAACGGATAAAACGGCACCTGTAAGTATTCTGCCACGCGGAAATTGCCGGCCGCATAACAGAGCAGGGCATACGCGAACGCCACGGTGATGGTGCAACCGATGGCCAAACCATCCAGACCGTCAGTGAGATTCACCGCATTGGATGTGCCGACAATGACCAGCACAAAAAACACGAAGGTGAACCAGCTCATGTTCGCAATCACCGGCGTCTTGAAGAAAGGCACGTAGAGCGTACGCGCCTGGACTTCCAACAATGGATCGGTGAGAAAGATCCAAGTGATAATCGCCGCGAGAAGAATTTGGAATGCGAGTTTAACCCGGCCGTGAATCCCTTCGGATTTCTTCTTCGTGACTTTCAGATAATCATCTGCGAATCCAAGGCCGCCGAGGTAAACCATGCTGAATAACGCGAGCCAGACGAACTTGTTGTCGAGACGCGCCCAGAGGATGCTTGAAAAAAAGACGGCGCCAATCACCAGCACGCCACCCATGGTCGGTGTGCCTTGCTTCACTCCTTGCAGTTCGGCAAGCCTGTGGACTTCCGCCGCTCCTCGAATCGGTTGTTCGACTTTGAGTGCCCGGAGCTTTGCTATAATGAAATTTCCAAAAATCAGAGTGGTCAAAAATGCGGTGACCGCGGCAGCAATGGCTCGGAAGGTGACGTAAAGGAAAACATTGAACCCGATAAAGTGGCTACTCAGGTGATGGAGGTAGTACATCATGGCGAAGTCGCGACTGCCGAATTTTGACTGCCAAATTGCTCGATTACTTCCTCCGTGCGCGCGGCGCGACTGCCCTTGATCAGGACGAGATCTCCCGGCTCGGCAATTTCGCCTAACAACTTGGCAGCTTCACCGGTGGATCGTGCGGACAGAACCTTGTCCAAGCCGGCGGTGCGTGCGCCTTCCGCAATCAGTTCCGCCGCGTCGCCGATCGTGATCAGTTGATCGACCCGGAGGGTCGCTGCCATCTCACCGACCTCCCGGTGCCCGCGTTCTGATTCGGTGCCGAGTTCCCGCATTTCTCCCAACACCGCGATACGCTTTCCCTCGGCGTCGAGCTCGATCAACGTGCGCAACGCCGCTTTCATCGAGTCAGGGTTGGCATTGTAGCTGTCGTCCAAAAATTGCACGCCGCCGATCTCTTTGATTTGTAAGCGCGCCTTCGTGAGCGGAGCTGCGGCGAGGCCCGCCGCGCATTCCTCGATGGACAATCCAAATGCCCGCCCGGCTGCAACAGCCAGCAATGCATTCTGCACCATGTGCGAACCCGCGACTGGAAGCTGCGCGCGGCAACGATGCGCGCCCTCAACAATTGTGAACTCTGCGCCCTCAGTGCTCTGGCGAATTTCGATGGCCCGCACGGCTCCGCCTGTCGTTCCTGCCGACACAACTTTCGCGCGGGTGCGCGCAGCGATTCCTTCGGTGAATGGGTCGTCGGCATTCAGAATCACTGTTCCTTGCGGTTCGATCGCTTCGGCCAGTGCCCCTTTCTCTGCGGCGATCGCCTCGCGGGACCCCATGAACTCGATGTGTGCCACCCCTATGTTCGTGATGATCGCTGCGTCCGGCGCGGCGATCTTCGAGAGCGCTGCGATTTCGCCGGGATGATTCATCCCGATTTCCCAAACGCCAACTTCATCTTCGGAAGTTGCTTCCAGAATTGTGCGTGGCAGGCCTACGTGATTGTTGAAATTCCCTTCGGTCTTGGTGACCCGAAATCGTCGTGCGAGCACCGAAGCGGCGAAATCCTTTGTGCTGGTCTTGCCATTGCTGCCAGTGATTGCGAGGACTTTCAGGCCGAGTGATCGCCGGTAATCGGCTGCCAGCGTTTGGTATGCTTGCAACGTATCAGTTGCGCGGAGAAGAACGAAATTGTTCGGAACATTGCCCGCCCAGCTGAGATCAACGAGCGCGCCTGTGGCGCCAGCTTTTGCACAGGCTTCGACGAAATCATGGCCTTCAAAATTTTCGCCGCGCAATGCGACGAACAATTCACCCCGCTTAATCGTACGGGAATCGGTGCTGACCTTGTTGACTACGGCAGTCCCGTCACCGGATGACAACGACGCTCCGGCGAACTTTGCGATTTGAGAGACCGTCAGCGGATTCATAACTAAAGCTCCACGGGATGATCTTCGATCGCGCGACGCGCGACCTGGATGTCATCAAATGGGATGGTGTAATCTGCGAACTCCTGATAATTTTCGTGCCCTTTGCCAGCGACCAACACAATGTCGCGTGGACCGGCAAGCGCAACGGCGCGATTAATCGCCTCGGTACGATCGACAATTTTTTCGTAATGGGACGAGCGAAACCCTTTTCCGGTTTCGTCGATTATCGCGCTGGGATCTTCCTTTCGCGGATTATCAGAGGTGATGATGGAGTAATCTGCGAGGCGGTCCGCCATCTCGGCCATTAAAGGCCGCTTTTGCCGGTCGCGATCGCCGCCACAACCAAAAACCGTAATCAACCGATGCGGTTGAAGTTCGCGCAGTGTCTTCAAAACGTTGGCGAGCGCATCAGGCGTATGCGCGTAGTCAACGAACACTTGAAATTGTCGTTTCGCAGGAACCAGTTCCAGACGTCCCGGGACTTGCGGCGCTTTTGCAAGACTCAGGACTGCGCTTCGCAGGTTAATGCCCAACGCCTCAGCGGCAGCGAACGCCGCGATGGAATTCGTGACGTTAAAGCGGCCGATCAACGGAAGACGAACGAGGTAGCTCTTGCCGCGCGCGTCAAGCTGATACGATGTTCCGGTGAATTCGGCGCGATAGTTTGAAGCGCGAAAATCTGCGCGCGACCCCAACCCATAGGTAATAACAGCCACGTTTTTATCCAGCCTGCGGAGCAGCTGTTGGCCATAACGGTCGTCGACGTTCACAATCGCCACCGGTTTGGTCTTTTGTTTTTGGCTGGCCAGTTCAGTGAAGAGCTTGGCCTTGGCTGCAAAGTAGTTTTCCATCGTGCCGTGAAAATCGAGATGGTCCTGAGTCAAATTTGTGAAGACGGCAACGTTCCATTCGATGCCGCGCGTTCGCTCCTGCGCCAGCGCGTGCGAAGAGACTTCCATCGCTGCCGCTTTGCACCCTGCGTTGGCGATCTGGGCCAGTAACTCCTGCAAATCGAGTGATTCAGGCGTGGTGCGAATCGCTGGTAAAATTCGCTCGCCGATCTCGTATCGAACGGTCCCGATTAATCCGCAACGTAATCCGGCGTTTTCGCAGATGTGTTTGATGAGAAACGTCGTCGTGGTTTTGCCATTTGTGCCCGTGACCGCGGCGAGCTTTAACTTGCGTGCCGGATGGCCGTAAAAAGTTGCTGCAAAATCCGCCAGGGCGGTGCGGGTATTTTCAACAAGGAGAGAAGTGACGCGTGGATCTTTGTGTTCGTCCTCCGCGACGATCACCGACGCCCCTTTATCGATGGCGTGACCGATGAATTGGTGCCCATCGGTTTTCTCACCCCGCAACGCCACGAACATGGTGTGCCGTTGCACTCGCCGCGAGTCATACGCGATATTTTCCACCGGGCGATCAACTGACCCGAAGACCTGGCGAACTGGAGTCGTAGCGAGAAGGGTCTTGAGCTGCATGAGGCTTTAACATCTCCGACATGAGACGGATTTGCTACGGCGAACCGGGACCAAGCACTCAACGTCGCGAACCATCGGTTAAGGCGATTCGTTCCGCCGGCACCTTGCGGAGTCGCTCTGCCGGCTTTGGTTTTTCGACTCGCTGAATGGGAATCGCTTTGCGAATCTCCTCATGCGGCTCAAGGTCAAGATAATGGGCAGCCTTCTCGGCAACGCGGGAAAAAATCGGCCCAGCAACTTTCCCGCCGTAATTCAATTCAGGTGTGCTCGTGTGTGCATCATCCAGGACAACAAGTCCCACAAACTCAGGATGATCCGCCGGTAGATAGCCGAGAAACGAAACGACGTACTTTCCGTGGTCGTATCCACCGTGCGGATTGACTTTTTGTGCGGTTCCGGTTTTCCCGGCGATAATAAACCCGGGCACAGCAGCAGCGGCTGCGGTTCCCTGATCGCTCACGACGCCCCGTAGCGCATCACCAATTTGTTTGGCAGTTTCAGGAGAGATGACCTGGCGCAGGACGACTGGCGACACTGCGCTGACTATTTTGCCGTCCGAGGCCGTGACAGATTTTATAATGCGCGGCGTCACCAGTTTGCCGCCATTGGCAATCGTTGCCATTGCCGTTGTCATCTGCAATGGCGTAACGCCGACTTCGTGTCCCATTGGAATTCGCGTAATGGAAATTTTGCTCCAGGTTTGCGGCGGCCGTATCACTCCATTGATCTCACCCGGCAATTCAATGCCGGTGCGCTCGCCAAATCCGAAGCGCCGAATGTATTCGTAAAATTTCTGGTCGCCGACGGTCAGAGCGAGTTTCGCCGCCCCGATGTTACTCGATTTGATCAGAATGTCGCGGACGCTCAAATAGCCATACGCGTGATGATCGTGAAGAGGGGACCCGCCGTAGTTCCAGACGCCGTTTTCGCAAAAAACCTGTGAATCAGGACGCAACTTGTGTTCATTGATAACGGAGGCAGCGGCTACGATCTTGAAGGTGGAACCGGGTTCCATCATGTCGATGATGGCCCGGTTTTTCATTTGTTCGGGCTTGGCCTCGGAGCGGAGGTTTAAATCAAAGTTCGGGCGGTTCGCGATTGCCAGGATTTCGCCTGTCTCCGGCCGCATCAGAATGATCGTGGCCTTTTGCGGAGAATACTCCTTCATCGCCGCGTCGATTTCCTCCTCGACAATGCTCTGTAAGCCAAGATCGACGGTCAGATGCACCTGATAACCATCGCGCGACGCGCGTTCCTGCCCGCGATAAGGCACGATCTCCTGGCCGGCGCGGTTGTGCTCGATGAAACGGTAGCCGTCCTGTCCATGGAGGTATTCTTCCATTGAAGCTTCAACCCCCTGGATGCCGTGGTGATCGAAATCAGTAAACCCAATCACGTGGCAAAGCATTGAGCCGTTCGGGTAGATGCGCGTGGCGTCGTGCTCGAAATAAATTCCGCGCAGATTGCCGGCGCGGAGTTTTTCACGCAACGCGCTTGCTCGCGCTGCGGGTACCTCGCGCTTGACGACGATGTAGCGGTGACCGCTGTTTAATTTTTCGGCGACTTCTTCGGAGGGGATCTCCAGTTCGGCATTTAGAAGCCCGATAGTTGCTTGCAGATTGTTAAGATGCGTTGCGTCAGCAACAACGGTTTCCACAGGAATGTTGTGCGCGAGAACTTCATTGTTCGCGTCCAGGATCATGCCGCGTTCACCGTGAATGACCTGCTTGTAAACGTGCGTTTCCGCAGCGAGCCCGGCGTATTCGTCGTGCTTGATTGCCTGGAGATAAATTAAGCGAAACGAAAAGATGCTGAACAGGCCGATAAAAGCAGCACACACCAGAGCGCAACGAGTTCGGCTACTTGGATTCATGTTGCGGTAAAGGGTTCACTACGGGTTGAATCGCCTCTTCGTCGGTTGATCGCGCCGGAATCGTGAGCCGCACGATCTTCGAATCCGAAACGGGAAGCATTTTCAGATATCCTTCCTTCAGGCGGCGTTGCAGAGCTGTGCGCGACGTAAGCGCCGCGATCTGTCCGGCGGCGACATCGTTTTGAGTGCGCAGCGACGCGAGCTCGTTCTCCACTGCCTTTCTGCGCTCACCAAGGTGATACAGTTGCAGCGTCAAATACACATAAGCCAACCCGGCAAGCGCGAGAAATGCCGTCATCACAATCCAGCGCGCCAGCGATGCCGCGTTTACCGTATTACAATTTCGTCGACGTGATCGGTTCATTTGATCTTCTCCGCCACGCGCAGTTTTGCGCTTCGTGATCGCGGATTCGCGCGCTGTTCTTCCTCACTCGGGTGCGCGGGTTTGGGCGTAACAACCGCGAGGTCGTAATCGGGATTGCGCCGCGGCTCAGGCCATTCAGGTCTGTCGAGCCATTCCTTGCTATGATCGCGAAAGAAATTTTTCACTATCCGGTCCTCCAGCGAGTGGAAAGTGATCACGCCGATCCGTCCGCCTCGCTCGAGTCGCGGAGTTAAGACGCGCAGGCCTTGTTCCAGTGCTCCCAGTTCATCATTCACTTCCATGCGTAGCGCTTGAAACACTTGAGTCGCCGGATGGTGTCGTCCGTGACGGCCCACCAGCTTTTCAATCGTGCGCGCGAGCGGGAGCGTTTCGTGAAACGGCGAAGTTTTGCGTATTTTCACGATCATACTGGCGATGCGGCGCGCGGCCGGTTCTTCGCCGAGTTCACGAAAAATCCGGGTCAATTCCTCTTCGCTGTAATCGTTTACGATTGTCGCCGCTGTGAGGCTCGCTTGCGGGTCCATCCGCATGTCGAGCGGACCGTTTCGCATCAAACTGAAGCCGCGCTCCGCGTTTTCGAGTTGTCGGGAAGACACACCCAAGTCAAGAAACGCGCCGCCGATGCTGCGAATCCCGAGTTCGTCGAGAACACAGTCTGCGTATCGGAAATTTGCCTGCCGCACGATGATCCGCCGGCCAAGATGCGCCAAACGTTCGGTCACGTGGCGCACAGCATCCGGATCCTGATCTAAAGCCAGAACATCGGCACCGCTTTCTATGAGTGCTTCAGTGTGGCCGCCGCCGCCGCATGTTCCGTCGAGGATTAGCGTCCCTGTTTTCGGCTTGAGCAGTTCAAGCGCCTCCTTCTGCAAGACGGGACGATGGTAAATGAATTCCTCCGCCGGATCCGTGGATTCTTCTGATGCTCTTGGATTGATCGCGAGCCATGCGGGCGGCTCGATCCAGAGCGGATTCATGACGAGTTGGCGCACCATACGTTTACAATCCAATTTCCTTCGCTACATGCTGGTAGGTAGCTGTTTCCTCTTCGTGTGCCCGTTTCCACCGTTGCAAATTCCAAATTTCAAAGCGCCCGCGGTTGCCTACGAGCGCGACCTCATTCTTTAATCCGACCGTTTGGCAAAGTTCGTCCGGCAAAACAAGGCGACCCTGACGATCTGCGCCGGCGTGTTGAGCGCGAGAATGCAGCTGACGCAGGAACACGCGGCGATTGCTCGCGGAAATCTTCTCGTTCGTTTCCGCAGCCGAACTCATTTTTGCAAACTCCTTTGGCGACATGACCAGCAGAAACTGGTGTGTCGCTTCAGGCAAAAGAATGAAGTCTTCAGGACGGTCGCGCCGCCAACGCGAAGGGATCGTAATCCGGTTCTTCTCGTCAATGGAATGCCGAAACTCGCCGGCATAGAAGCGTTCGGATTGAGAATCTGCGTCCATTGGTCACGTGGAGCAATGGCCCACTTTACTCCACTTGACCCCACCTTTAACCACCTCCGCGCGAAACGGTCAATAAAAATCTTCAGTCGTTTTGCATTCGGTCAAATTGCGTAAAATCAGCTGAGAGACGGGCCGCGTCTCCCTCGCAAAAGAAAGGGAGAAGCTGAGGTTAGTCTGGTTCTCGCGACGCCGGTTCCCAACGTTCTGTTGCGTCCGCGCAGCGAAATTCGTAAGCTCGTTCGAATCATGAAACCTTTTCGGTTCGCGTCCAGGCTCGCGTGCGCTCTTCTCGTATGCGGCGGCGTGACCGCGTTCGGGCAAGCGTCGACTGACGCCGTGCGAGTTACGATGTCAATGCACCCAGATGGGTCGCGCACCGTTTACAACTTCGATAACACACAGCACACAGCAATATCCACGACAACAGATCCGGATGGCAAAGTTCGTCAGACGATTCGTTATCAACTCGACAATGCCGGCCGATTCTCGACCGGAGAAGTTTCCGGACCCGATGGTCGAGTTCAGCTAAAGAGCCGTTACAAGTACGACGACGCGGGCCACATTCTGGAAGAAGCTCAAAGCACAGCCAATGGCACGCCTCAGAACAAGATCGTTTACAGCTACGACCCGGCCGGCAAGCAAACTGGTTATTCTGTCTTTGACGCGTCCGGCAAATTAGTGAGCCGCACAGGTGGCTCTGCAATTCGCCCATCTCCATCGCCAAAATCGCGGGAAAAACCGAGGCGGTAATCGGTTAGGGCGTTGCACTCGGACTCGGCGCCGTAGTTGATATAGGGAACGCCGTGTCTTGCGTTTCAAGCGGCAATTTCAAATTGTTGAAATCGGATACGCGTATCGCAAATGTGCCATCACGCCCGTCCACGCGTGCGCAAAACGTGCCATCGTTGTTTTGAGCGCCGATGGTGAGTTTTTGTGACGTCTTGTTGTCGGGTGAGGTTATGAAGCTGATCACTAGTTGTGGTTTATCGAATCCTTGCTGAGGTGTTGTCGTTCCGAGCCAGCGCACCGCATACAAGTTCGACAAGGTTGCGAGCAGCGATTGCAAATTGCCCTGATTGATTGCGCCGCTTCCTTTGAGCCAATGCCACTGGTTGTTTTTATCACGTTCTAACGACAGCTCTTTGTCAGTCGTGACACGTAGGCTATGAATCTGCTCCGGCTTAAATTTGAAGATCGATAACTCCTGCCATTGCAGGGGATCAGCGGAAATCTGGTCGAGCAACCCACGACGCACTGCTACGACAAACGGTTCATCCGTGAGACGCGCGTAGACGTTGTCGCCTTCGTCCTTTCCAAAGGCAATTGTGGCGAACGGTTCCTCGCCCGCTTTGGTTTCGGCCGTGTTTTCTGAAGCAAATGAACTGAAGGTCAATTGCAGTTGCGGCTTATCGAGGCCGTACTTCGGCAGATTAGAAGCGACGTCTTCGACGAATTTTGTCACCCGTTCATTTTGAAGCGCGTCGATCATGCGCTGAATCGCGCCTGCATCCGCTGGCGCGTTGTTCCGGTTGATGATTGTCCAATTCCCGTCTTTGCGAGCGAGAACGGTTTTGGTTTTGCCCGGTGCGTCGATCGTGATCCGATCAAGAATGTTGGTGTCGATCCGAACGAGATGATTGTCCCGCAAGTCTGCCGGCTTCGTGTTAAGAATCTCTTCGATTTTTTTCGGCAACGTGTAAACAGAACCGCGAGGAGCGAACCGCACATACACCTCCTCTTTTTCTTTTTCCGGTATTGCGCCGATTTGCAACGTCTGCCCTTTGTCGTCCTGACCGGCAACTTTGATGGACTCGCCAATCTCGACTTTTTGATCTTTTTTCTGCTCCTGATCGAACAACGTGATTGATCCGCGCGGCTCCGCTAGCCCGTAAGGGCGCAGGTCGCCACGATCGTCAGCTACAAATTGTCCGATGCGCGCCGACGTCACCTGCGAGATCAGGTCGTTGACTTTCTGATCATCAGCGCGGGCGCGTAGCGGTTTCAGGATCTCCCAGTTGGTGTCTTTCTTCTCCAGTTCGATTTCGCCGGCAGATGTCTTTAATATTACCCGGCGCACCTCCGCGTTACTCAAATCGGTCAGCTTTTTGTCCCGGAATTCCTCCGGTTTTTTGTCTATGTCTTTCTTAACCGATTGGCCGGTAAGAAACGTTTCCTTTGAGTTCTGGAACCGCACATACATCCTGCCTTCCATTGCGGCATCTTTGCCGAACAAAATTTCCGGCGGTCGATCGTGCCCGAGCAGTTTGAGTTTCAGCTTTGGGTTATTCAGGCCGTACTCAGCGAGCTTGCTCTTATCAGAGTCGATTTCTTTGCCCGGGATGGTTCCTTCTTTTTGCCAGTTCTCCAAGTCCGACAACAAAGTATCGACCAACGCCGTGTCGGCCTGGTCCTTTATAGGCGTTTCCAAGCGCCATTTGTTATCGCTGCGTCGGATTTCGATCTTTTGATCGCCGTTTTGAATCACGATTCCGTCAATCTTGGTTCGATCGAAATTGACCATGTTCTGCGACTGACGCCGTGCTTCTTCCGTGCTGGCCCACTTCATTTCGAAAAATCTGAAATAAGCGACGCCGGCAAGCGCAATGATTGCCAGGATGAGCGTGTTCCTCCAATTCATGTCAGACGCGACGCTGCCACCAGACGACTGTTCCAATGACAGCGGGAATCAGCGGCATCAGAACCAGGAGAATCCAACGCAGCCGGCGCAATCCTTCCGGGTCGAGGCTGAACGTGAGTGGCTTCGGGATTTTTGGCGCGATACCGATCATTTGTTCGCGGCTCAGCAGCCAGTTCACTGCGCCGGAAACAAAATCGAGCGCGGCCTGGTCTTGCATGATCGCATTGTCTTGAACAAACGTGGCGTTGCTCACTGCGACGAGCCGCGAGGAGTTCACCTGAACGCGAGCATCGGCGCTGCCGCCCTTTTCCGCTGAGGCAGCGATTGTCAGCGGCACATCGCCAGCTTTTTGGGCATCCGCCTGCATCTTCACCTGATCGTCTGAATTGTAATCGGTCTCGGCAAAATAGCCTTTTTCTGACTGGATGAGCGGCTCGAGTCGGATGTTGGCAGTCCGGCTTCGGTTCGGATCCAATGTGAGTGAAGCCGTGCCGCCAACAAAAATCGCTCGCACATCGGCGAGTCGCTTTGTAATCGGACTGTCGCTGAGAAAATGCCCCTGGACATCTCTCGTTAGTGCGAGCTCCTGGATTCCTGTGCGCACGAAAACCATGAGTCTGTCGTCATTTACTTTAACTCCGAGCTCATCAAGAAAGGCACGTAGTCTGGGTGTATTCGCTGCGGGGTCGACAAAAACCAGGATGCGTCCCTGTTTGTCCCAGAAACCGCGCAGCACTTGCATTTCGCGTTCGGAAAAATCGTATTGCGGCCCCACAATCATCACTGCATTCACATCGGCTGGGATTGCGGGCTGATCGAGAAGGTTCAGCTCTTGAAACTTGATGTTTTCATTTTCGATAAACGTTTTCAGCAGCGTGATGGGGCTCGTGGGTGCGGAAAGCGCCGGCTCTTTGTGACCCGTAACGTATCCCAGGGTCTTCTTTTTCCCCTCCACAAGATCGATCATCGCGCTGGTGATCGCCTGTTCGCCTTTGAATGCGGCGACCCGCGGACCTTCGCCCATTGCCATCCCGCTTTGGTCAACATCGGCCATCTCCGATGCCTTCACTGTTTTGTTGCGCCCGTCGTAGTCGAGCACCAAAAGGCTTTCGTCGGTGACGACCTTGTATTTATCGAACAACTCCTTGGCCCGGGAAAGACTCCGCTCCGGATCGATTTGCTCGACGTCGATCTTTCCTTTCCCGGCGTACTGATATTCGGTCAGCAGATACTGAAGGTCCGCGCTGATCGGCGTGCTCGGCGAAAAGAAAACGGTGATGCGCATCTTGCCCTTGAGTGAGTTAAGGAAACGTTTCGTCTTGTCGGACAACGCATATTTCTGGTCGCGTGAAAAATCCCAACGCTTGTAGTGTTTGAAGGCAAGCGAGTTCACCATTGCGGCGAGAAACAGGATCAGCACTATCTGGACGACAACGTTGAGGCCGATCCGGATCCGGCCAATTTTCATCCTGCGGCGCACACGAGGCTGCTTTGACTGATCAGCCATATATCAGAGCCTCCACTTCCGGGATTGGAATGCCTGATAGGTGAGCATCAGCATGACAATGGTCATGCTCACGTAGAGAACGATTGGTCGCGTGTCGATGATGCCCCGGGAGAAGGTTCCCATGTGTTCGATCGCAGAGAAATAACCCAGCAAATCGCGGGTCTCGGAGGTTACATCCAGCAGGATGAACTGCACCAGGCCGAGGAAAAACAGCAGCGTAATTGCGCAGAACGAAATGACCGCGGCAATAATCTGGTTCCGGGTCAGCACCGATGTGAGACACCCGATGGAAAGGTAAAAGATCCCAAGCAGCAACAGCATCAGGTAAGAGCCGAAGTATGCTCCCGGAGAATGCGCAGCCGGCTGGTTTGTTACCTTGGCGAAGATCCAAAAATAAACGAGCGTCGGGATCCAGAGGACCAAGTAAAACACAAGGGCGCCAAAAAATTTAGAAAGCACTACCTGCCAGTCGCGAACAGGCGCAGTCGTGAGAGGTTCGATCGTGCCGAGCTTAAATTCCTCGGCGAACAGGCGCATCGTGATCAACGGAAAAATCAGGACGAATGCGAACCAGAAAAAGACTGAATTAAAGAATGCTTCCTGGATCGTGTATTGCACCTGGCGCTGATTCATGAACGAGACCTGGAAATAAAAATCGATCCCGCTGATGATCAGGAAAAAGATCATCACGATGTACGCGATCGGGGAGTAGAAATAGCCGCGCACTTCGCGTGTGAGCAGAGTCCAGAATTTACGCATGGCTCTGAAGCGGTGGAGTGATGGAGTGGTGGAGTGATGGAGTGATGACGTACTCCTCAGGATCTTCAGCGATACGGTCTATCCAGTTTTCATCTCCACGTTTTTGCTCCAGCTTATCAATCAGGCGCAGCAAACGGTTCTCGACTTCATAATGCAGAACGTCCACATCGTGGAAACGCGCTTTTGTAATTTGACTGGTTTGGCTAAGACCGATCGCGCGCGTCATTGTCTCGGCCAATGAACCCAGCGCGTAATACAAAAATTGAATATATTCGTTAAGCGAGCGTCGGCCGTACCCTTCGGAAATGTTTGCGGACACTGATTGTGCGGCATCGGCTAGTTGTGAGCGGAGTTTGAAATCAATCTTGTTCTCTGTGAAAACGATTGCCCAGACGAGTTCAAATAACTTTATGGCTTTTTGCCAAACAATCAGCTTCATATAGCCGCGATTTTTGTTCCGAAGTTCAGTTTCGTAATTCATAACCCCAATACTCCGACACTCCTTTACTCCACCACTCCCGTTCAGATCTGATCCGGATGGGTTAGCTCGACGAACACATCCTCGAGCGTTCCGCGGCGCTGAGTGAGTTCCCGCACCGACCAGTGGCGTTCAACGGCGAGCCTGAAAACCTCTTCACGCACATCCGCGCCAGATTCGACTCGCAACGAGAATTTCTTCCATTCGTCCTCACCATCAATGACTACGTCTCGAACGCCCGGAATCTTCTTCAATTGCTCCTCGCCGTTGTCGTTTCCGACCTTTGCTTCAAGCTCTACGCCGCCGGCTTGTCTGATTTTCCCTAACAAATTCTCCGGCGTATCGCACGCTTCGATTCTCCCTTTGTGAATAATGATGACGCGACTGCATGTCATCTCCACCTCGGGCAAGATATGGGTGGAAAGTAAAATCGTGTGCTGCCTGCCTAAATTCTTGATCAACTCCCGCACCTGCCGGATTTGATTTGGGTCGAGACCAATCGTGGGTTCGTCGAGAATGAGAAGGTCGGGTTCTGCTAGTAGAGCATCGGCCAGACCGACGCGCTGCCGATAGCCTTTGGATAAAGTGCCGATCAATTTCCGTTCGACGTCCTTGAGACCGCAAAGTTCCTTTACATCGCCAACCCGCTCTGCTGTGCGGCGGTGCGGCACGCCCTTGAGCGCTGCGCGATAATTCAGGTATTCCCTGACACGCATATCGCTATACAGCGGAACATTTTCCGGCATGTAGCCAAGGTGCGCGCGTGCCTGAAGCGATTTTTCAAAAACGTCGAATCCGGCGATGCTTGCGCGGCCGGAAGTCGGCGGCATGAAACCCGCCAGGATCCGCATGGTCGTAGTTTTGCCGGCGCCATTCGGCCCGAGAAATCCCATGATCTCGCCACGGTTCACCTCGAAATTCAAATCCTGAATGGCAGTCTGACCAGCGTACCTTTTCGTTAAATTCTCAACTTTTATCATTTTGCAATACTTCGTTGAGACAACCGAACCGCGATTGCGTTGCCAATTTTTTTATCGCGCTTTGAGAGTCAAAGCGGCGAGCTCGTGATTCTCGCCACGCGCGCGGACTATGCCGATCGTAAACTCCACGGTTGCACCGCTCTCGACCGCTCGCAGCGCCTCGTCTACCTGTCTCACGGACAGGGCCGTCGATTTGTTAATCCGATACAGGACCATTCCGCGCTTAATCCCGGCAGCATCCGCCGGGCTGTTGGGTTCTACCGCGGTAATCAAGACGCCGCGACCTTGCAGATATCCAAGCGCTTCGCTCAATTCCGGACTCAAGTTTTGCAGCTGCATTCCGAATAATTCTTCAGTGCGGGGACTACCAGGTTCGGAAGGTGCAGGAGAGTCCTTAAGTTTGCCCTGCTTCATCGCGACCTGCTTGAAACGATTAACGCTGTCACGCACAACATCGGCCGGAATGGCGAACCCCATTCCCTGGGTGGGGACTCCTTGTGGCGTAAACGCCATTTTCGCGGAAGCAATACCTACCAATCGGCCAGAAAGATCGACCACTGGGCCGCCGCTGTTGCCGGGATTGATTGCGGCATCGGTCTGCACCAAATCCTTATACTCGGTTTCATCAACGGTAATATTCCGTTTGACCGCGCTCAGTACGCCCCGGCTGATGGAGCTGCCATACCCGACAGCGTTGCCCACTACCATGACTGTCTGACCCAGCAAATTCGGAGAAATATCGTCGAGATTGATGAAAGGGAAATCGGTCTGCGCGTCGATTTTGATAAAGGCCAAATCGTTCTTGTCATCGCCGGTAATGTAATGAGCGCGATATGTTTTCCCGTCGTGAGCGGTAACGTGAATCTTTAAGTCCGCAGCACGCTCTACCACATGCTGGTTCGTTATGATGTAACCTGCGGGATCTATGATGAAACCGGAGCCGAGGCTCTGCAGCGTCTGACGAACTTCGCGCGGTCGAAACCGATTGTAACCGAAGAATTGGGAGTAAACTTCGTCGAACGGGTCGCGCACAGTTCGCTTAACCACTCGCTCGGTATTGATATTCACCACCGCTGGCAAAACCTTCGCGACAGCCAAAACCGCTGGTTCCGAAGCAGGATCGGCCTGTGCAAAACACAGCGCTGACGCCGCGACCGTCAGGAACGCAACGACCGCGCAAACAGCACGATTTTTCAGACGCATACGCGCAGCAAGTAACGAGGCGGCCTTCGGACTGTCAACTTGCCGGCATGGCTAATCATCCGACATTAACTCACTATGCGCACCTCAATTGATGCTCGCGCAAATCTTCATCTGATCGAAGACAAATATCGGCTTTGGCAGGAGAACCCTGACTCAGTCGATTCCGGTTGGTCCGCCTTTTTTGAAGGATTCGAACTAGGGAATCTTCCGGAGCGCAACGGGGCGGTGGAAGCCGACGTCGAGGCTCGCGAAGCAGCGTTGCAGACGCGCGTCGATGGATTGGTTTACGCTTATTGCTCGATCGGTCACACGATTGCTCGCATAGATCCGCTAGCTGAGATGCGGCCCAGAAATCCCTTGCTGCGTCTGAGCGAGTTTGGGTTCACCGACTCCGATCTCGATCTTCGCGTTTCATCGAAGTTCTTCCTCGACAACCGGCCGATGTCGTTACGCGACATGGTGGCGGGGCTGGACAGAATTTATGCCGACTCGATCGGATCCGAGTTCATGCATATTCAGGACACGCATGTCCGCGAATGGATCCGGCGACGATTGGAAACGCGTCCCAACAAACATTCAACGTCTCGTGCGGTTCAGGTCGCGCTGTTGCGCGCGCTGCTCGAAGCCGAGTCGTTCGAGATTTTTTTGCATACCCGCTACGTCGGACAAAAACGCTTCTCGTTGCAGGGAGCGGAAACGGTCATGGTCGCCCTGGAGACAATTCTGCACAAATGCCCGGACGGCGGCGTTGAAGAGATTTGCATGGGCATGGCGCATCGCGGACGGCTCAACGTGCTCGCGAATTTTCTGCGCAAATCGCTGAAGGTCATCTTCACCGAGTTTAGCGAGAATTACATTCCTGATTTGGTGGCTGGCGATGGCGACGTGAAATATCATCTTGGTTATGATGCCGTGCGCAGGCTCACTTCTGGCGCGGAGATTGAAATCCGGCTGTCGTCGAACCCGAGCCATTTGGAAGCTGTCGATCCAGTCGTGGAAGGCAAGGCGCGCGCCCGCCAACGAATTCGCGGCGATACCGAGCACAGGAAAAAAGTTTTGCCGCTGCTCGTGCACGGCGATGCGGCATTCATCGCACAGGGGGTTGTAGCCGAGACGCTGAATCTGTCTCAGTTACACGGTTACAGCACTGGCGGCACTATTCACGTCGTGGTGAACAACCAAATCGGTTTTACTACGCTTCCGAAAGATGCGCGATCATCTCGTTACGCCACGGATATCGCCAAGATGATCGAGGCGCCGATTTTTCATGTGAACGGCGATGACCCGCTCGCGGTGGCGTTTGTCAGCGATTTGGCGTTCGATTTTCGTCAGCAATTCGGGCGCGACGTCGTGATCGACTTGTATTGCTATCGTCGCTATGGCCACAACGAAGGCGACGAACCGTCATTCACACAGCCGGATCTCTACGCAAAGATCGAGAAACGTCCCTCTGTGACTCAGCTTTATAAGCGCGAGTTGCTCGATGCCGGAACGCTAAGCGAAGACGACGCTGCCTCACTCGAGACCGAGTTTGCCTTGCGACTGGAAATGACGCGGGACGAAGTGAATGCGATCGAAAAACGCAGAGCGAACCAGAAAGCCAAATTCAGAGAATCAACCGCGATCTTTCAACCTGAATACACGAGCGAGTCGGAGCCGACTGCTATCAGCGAGAAAACTCTGAAAACGATCGTCGAAGGTCTCACCCGTGTCCCGGATGGTTTCGATGTTCAGTCAAAGATACAACACATCGTGATCGACCATCAGCGCCAAGTCTTCGAGGATGGCGGACCGTATGAATGGCATTTCGCCGAAGCGCTCGCATTTGGGTCCTTGCTTCTTGAGGGCATTCCGGTTCGGTTATCGGGTCAGGACAGTTCGCGCGGCACCTTCAGTACACGGCATTCCGTGCTTTACGATGCGAGGACGGGCAAGCCGTACGTGCCGTTGATGCACCTGGCTGAAAAACAAGCCCGCATCTGCATTTACAACAGTCCTCTCTCCGAGGCCGCCGTGCTCGGATTCGATTACGGCTACTCACTTGAGTACCCAAAAATGCTTTGCCTGTGGGAGGCGCAATTCGGCGATTTCATGAATGGCGCCCAGACCATTATCGATCAATTCATCGTGTCAGCGGAATCCAAGTGGCAACGGCCCAGTGGAATTGTCCTGTTACTCCCGCACGGCTACGAAGGCCAGGGGCCGGAACACTCCAGCGCGCGCATCGAGCGTTTCCTCCAAGAGTGTGCCGAGGACAACATCCAAGTCTGCAATGTTACGACCGCTGCACAGTATTTTCATGTGCTGCGCCGCCAGATGAAACGCGATTTCATCAAGCCACTCATCATCGCTACGCCGAAGAGTTTGTTGCGTGCCAAGTATGCGTCGTCACCAGCTGAAGAATTCATCCATGGCCGGTTCGAAGAAATTCTCGGCTCAGATGAAGTGGGTTCGGCCGACAATGTTAAGCGCATCATCTTTTGCTCCGGCAAAGTCTATTACGATCTTCAAAAGTATGGCAGCGAACGTAAGATCGAGGACGCAGCGATCATTCGTATCGAGCAGCTTTATCCTCTAGCTGAAAAAAGGCTCCGTGAAATGCTCAAGCCGTTTCCAAAAGCCGCGAAGCTTGTCTGGTGTCAGGAAGAACCGCAAAACATGGGTGCATGGACGTTCATCGAACCGCGATTGCGAACGCTCCTTTGCACCGAAATTGCGTACGCAGGTCGCGAGGCTAGTGCCAGTCCCGCCGTGGGCGCACTTGCTCGCCATAAACGCGAGCAAGCGCGTCTCGTTGCCGACGCCTTTTCGATTTAACGCTGAACGTCGCCATTGCGTAATGGCGACTGCGTTGCTTCGCCGGTTGACGGATGTTAGCGTCGCCCGCTCGCCATGAGCCAGAATTACAAAGACACATTGAACCTGCCGCGCACGGATTTTCCGATGAAGGCGAACCTTGCTGCGCGCGAACCGGAGATGCTCAGGAGTTGGGAAGACACGAAGCTCTACCAGCAGATTCAGAAATCGCGCGATGGTCGGGAGCTATTTGTCCTGCATGACGGCCCGCCGTTTGCCAACGGCGACGTCCACATGGGCACAGCGCTCAACAAGATCCTCAAGGACTTCGTGGTGAAATCGCAGACGATGCTCGGCAAACGTGCGCCGTACGTCCCTGGTTGGGACTGCCATGGCCTGCCAATCGAGTACAAAGTGGTAAAGGAATCACGCGAGCTTTCTCCGCTTGAGGTGCGCAAGAGATGCGAAGCGTTTGCGCGAAAATTCATCGATATCCAGCGCGAGCAATTCAGACGACTCGGCGTCTTCGGCGATTGGGAAAATCCATACCTGACAATGGATCCCAAATACGAAGCGGAGATTCTGCGCGCGTTCGCAGTTTTCGTCGAGAAAGGCCTAGTGTACGAGGCACAGAAGCCTGTCTTTTGGAGCACTGGCGCGCAGACCGCCCTCGCTGAAGCCGAAGTGGAATATCAAGACCGCGACGACACCGCCGTTTACGTCAAATTTCCAATCGTGGGTGGAGCGAGTTCTCCGAACGCGCTGGCAAACGCGAGCATCGCCATCTGGACCACAACTCCCTGGACATTGCCCGCCAATCTCGCCATCGCTGTAGATGCAAAAGAGAATTACGTTGTCCAGGAGTTTGAAGTAGCGCCTGCCTCCGGCTTGCGTGATCCTCTCAACCGAGACGGTCGCGCTACCTTGGTTCTCGCTGAAAAACTTGTTCCACGATTTTCTGCAGCCACAGGATTCCAGCCGATCGGAAAACCGCTCGCCTCATTTCCCGGAGCCAATCTACACGGTGTCAACGCGCGCCATCCATTTCTGGATCGCGACGTTCCGGTGTTCACCGCCGGCTTTGTGACAATGGACTCAGGAACTGGCGCCGTACACATCGCACCCGGTCATGGCGCGGACGATTACGTTTTAGGAATGGAACACAAACTGCCGATCTTATCGCCAGTCGATGATCACGGCCGATTCACAGATGAAGCTGGTTTACCGAACCTGACCGGCAAGTACGTTTTCGACGCGAATCCTTACATCGTCGAATTGCTTCGCGAGCGCGGGATGCTTCTGGGCGAAGAAAAATTTCATCATTCCTATCCATATTGCTGGCGATCGAAAACGCCGATCATCTTTCGCAATGTCGACCAATTTTTCATCCGCATTGATGCGCTGCGTGGCAGAGCGCTCGAAGCCATTCACAATGAAGTGAAATGGATTCCGGCGTGGGGCGAGAACCGCATCGCGGGTACCGTTGAATCGCGACCCGACTGGGTGATCTCGCGTCAACGCAGCTGGGGCGTGCCGTTGCCTGTCTTTTACGGCAAAGATGGCAAAGTCATTCTCGATCCAAAGATCATTCGCAAATTGGCCGATCTTGTCGCGCAGCGTGGCTCAAATATTTGGTTCGAATTGGATGATGCCGCCCTGGCAAAAGAACTTGGGTTGCCGCCGGATACCACCAAAGGCACCGACACGATCGACGTCTGGATCGACAGCGGAGTCTCTCATAAGGCGGTATGCGCGGTTCGTCCGGAGTTGCGCGATCCTGCTGACATGTATCTCGAGGCCACCGACCAACACCGCGGCTGGTTTCAGTCATCGCTGTTGACGAGCATCGCGATCAATAATCGTGCGCCATACAAAATGTGTGTGACACACGGCTTCGTGGTCGATGTGGACGGCAAGAAGATTTCCAAGTCGGGCACGTATGAGAAACCAACCGCTGCCGATCACTTCGTCGGCAAATATGGCGCCGATCTGCTACGACTTTGGGCCAGCAGCATTGATTACACGACCGACGTGCCATTCTCGGAAGAAATCTTTACGCGTCTCGGGGACACCTATCGGCGCATTCGCAACACGCTTCGGATTTTGCTTGGGAATTTGCATGATTTCGAATCAGGAAGCCATGAAGCCAGGAAAGATTTGAGCTTAGTCGATCGCTGGATTCTGGAACGATTGGGCGAAGTGATCGGCACTTGCCGATCCGCGTATGAAAAATTCGAATTCCACAAGGTGTACCACGCGGTCAACCAGTTTTGCGCTGTGGATCTAAGCAGCCTCTACGTCGACATCACCAAAGACCGGGTGTATTGCGACGCGCCGGACTCCCCACGTCGTCGTGCGACACAAGCGGCGATGCGCGAAATCCTCGACGCGCTCTCCAGGTTGCTCGCGCCGGTTCTTGTTTTCACTGCTGAAGAAGCGTGGCGCCACTCGGCTGTAGTTCCGAGTCATCGGGATGATGCCGGCCAGCCGGACTCACTGCCCGCTGCTACAACGTCAGTTCACGTACAGGAATTTCCCGAACTACAGAATCGAGGCCGGGAAGCAATCGGTCAGGTTGAGGAGCTTTTGAGATTGCGCGGCATCATCGGTCAGGCGATCGAGCAGGCACGCCAGGAAAAAGTGATCGGCAACACGTTGGAAGCCCGAGTTGTTTTGAATTCGGATTCCGATGTCACAGAAGAGATCCCCTGGGAAGAACTGGAAGAATTTTTTATTTTGAGTGATTTGACGATTCACCGGGCCAAGGAAGCGAGCGCTTCGGTAACAAAAACGCCTTACAAAAAATGCGCCCGCTGCTGGCGACATCGGCCGACTGTCGGCACGAGCCAAGCCCACCCGGATTTGTGCGATCGTTGCGAGAGCGTGGTTGCCGGAATGACGAAACCCGAATGAACCAATGACGAAGGAATTTTAAATGACGAATGATGAAATCACAGCTCGGGTTAGTTTCGTGTTTCAGGCTTCGTCATTCGTCATTCCTCATTCGTCCGCATGGCGGCATTCATGATGAGGTTTATCCTCTTTCTCACGCTTCCGCTATACGCTTTGGACCAACTGACGAAGCAGTGGGTACAGCGATCGATAAGCCCTTACGATGCTCTCAGCGTAGTGCGTGATTT
The DNA here is from genome assembly GCA_036488345.1 of Candidatus Udaeobacter sp. Taxonomy (GTDB): domain Bacteria; phylum Verrucomicrobiota; class Verrucomicrobiia; order Chthoniobacterales; family UBA10450; genus Udaeobacter. The sequence goes on along the minus strand of DASXHS010000052.1, from coordinate 19,008 downwards.
CTTCAATCTGGTTAACGTCCCCAATACCGGCGCCGCGTTTGGATCTTTCAAGGGCAACAACACTTTCTTCGTCATAATTTCTCTCATCGCATTGGTCGTCGTGACGGTTCTGCTGGTGCGACACCAGCGATCTGACCCGTGGCGGGATGTTTCGCTGGCGCTTCTCCTTGCCGGCATTCTGGGAAATCTGACGGATCGCCTGCTTTACGGACATGTGATCGACTTTCTCCTTTTTAATTTGCACATCCGCTTCGCCGATCCCTGGCCTGCGTTTAACGTCGCCGATTCATGCATCTCGATCGCGGTAGTCCTGTTCATCATTCACTCGTTTAGAAAAGAGAAAAGCGCAGGGTAGGGACGCCGCGCTGCTGCGTCCGGACATCGCAGCGCGATGTCCCTACCTTTGATTGCGCTTCGCACAGTGAAGCGGCTACAGTGGTTGCGTGAACCTTTCGCCCATGGAAACGACCGCGCGTAAAGTCGCGGCGCACCTGCGTGATCAAGGGCACATCGCGTATTTCGCGGGCGGCTGCGTGCGCGACATGGTGCGAGGTTTGACACCCAAGGATTACGACATCGCTACTGACGCGCGTCCCGAAACCGTGCAGACACTTTTCCCGCGCACGTACGCGGTCGGTGCGCATTTTGGTGTGATTATCGTGCTGGAGGAGGGTTTTCAATTTGAGGTAGCAACCTTTCGCTCCGATGACGCTTACATTGACGGCAGGCACCCAAGCGCGGTGCATTTTTCCTCGCCGGAAGAAGATGCGAAGCGACGCGATTTCACCATTAACGGGATGTTTTACGATCCGGTCGCAGGTGAGGTGATTGATCTTGTTGGCGGACAAACCGACATCGTGGCGAAATTAGTCCGCGCAATTGGCGATCCGGTGAAAAGATTTGCCGAAGACCGCTTGCGGATGCTTCGGGCGGTGCGCTTCGCCACCGTGCTCGACTACCAGGTCGACAAAGGAACATGGGACGCGCTTGTGAGCAATGCGGCTTCGATCAATCAAATCAGCGCGGAACGAATTCGCGACGAGTTGATGCGGATTTTTTTGTCGCCGAATCGTGTGCGCGGGTGGGACCTGCTCGATTTCAGCGGCCTGATGCGCGCAATTCTACCGGAGATCGCAGCGATGAAAGGCGTTTTGCAGCCCGAGCAGTTCCATCCCGAAGGCGACGTATTCGTGCATACCCGGCTGATGTTGTCGCTGCTTCCCGAAACAGTTTCTGTTCCGCTGGTTTTCGCGGTGTTGTTTCACGACGTGGCGAAGCCGGTCACGGCAACCGTCGACAAAACGGGCCGCATTCGTTTCAATGAACACGACCGAATCGGGGCGCAAATGACGGAGGCGATCATGCGGCGCTTGCGATTCTCAGGCGCTGAAATTGAAGCGGTCGTTGAAATGGTCAGGCAACACATGGTTTTCAAGGACACGCCAAAGATGCGAGTTGCGAAATTGAAGCGATTCATGGCCCGACCAACGTTCAACGAGGAGCTGGAGCTGCACCGGGTCGATTGCGAAAGCAGTCATCGCATGCTCGACAATTACCAATTTCTGCTGCGCAAAGGCGAAGAATTCGCTAACGAACCGATCATTCCGCCACCGCTGGTGCGCGGTGATGATTTGATCGCGCTCGGTATTAAGCCTGGCCCGGAATTCGGCCAGATTCTTGAGGCAGTGGAGACGCAACAACTTGAGGGACGCCTGCGGAATGCGGATGAAGCGCTGGAGTGGGTCAAGCAGCGATATTTGTCGGGCAAGTAGAACTAAGGAAAAACGTCAAACAGCGAACGCCAAATGAGAATCCTCATGAGCAGCGCCGAGGGGCCCCCGATGCAACGGACGGGCGCGCTGGTAGATGTCATGGACGCGTTGCCGCGTGCGCTGCGCGATCGGGGACATGAGGTAAGCGTGGCGCTGCCGTTCTATCGCGAGATTCGACAGAATCGCGCATTTAAGAAAAAGGACACCGGTATAACTGTCGAGGTGCAACTCGGCGATACGACTTACGTCGCCCGCTATCTGGAAGGCCGAAGCGCCACTGGCGTGCAACTATTCTTTATCCGCTGCGATGAATTTTTTGATCGCGCTGGAATTTACGCAGAGCGAGGCACGCCGTACGACGACAATGCCGCGCGATTCATTTTTTTCTGCAAAGCAATCGTCGAGCTGGCCCGTCGATTAACGCCGGAATTGGAGATTCTCCACGTGCACGATTGGGCGCCGGCTTTGGTGCCTGTTTTCGTGCATGCGCACGGATTGCCTTTCAGCACAGTTTTGACCATCCACCACGTTGCTGATCAGGGCAGCTTCTGGGGACTCGATTTTCATCTCACGAATTTGCCGCAGCGTTTTTTTACGCTGGACGGCGTAGAGTTTTTCGGACGCCTGAATTTTCTCAAAGGCGGCATTCTTTACGCCGACCGAACCACAACGGTCAGCGAGCATTACCGGCGCGAAATCCTGACTGCGGCAGGTGGATGCGGTCTGGATGGCGTGTTGCGTGAAAATGCGCATCGCCTCACTGCAATTTTAGATGGTGTAGATTACACGCGCTGGAATCCGGCGTCCGATCGTTTGCTTCCAGTCCGCTACGATGCAAGACGCCTCAGTGGAAAGGAAGTTTGTCGTGAGGCGCTCCTGAAGCAAATGAACCTCGCGTCGGGGCCGAGAGGTCCGGTTTTCGGAATGGTAAGTCGCGTGGTCCAGGAAAAAGGTTTCGAAATCCTCGTGCCGCTGCTTGATCGGCTACTCTGGGACGATGTTCGTTTGATCATCCTCGGCGAAGGCGATCCTGCGTTTGAAACAGCGCTTGCGGTCACAGCCAGAAAATTTCCAGCTAAGTTCGCTTACCAGAAAGATTACGACGAGAAAGTAGCGCATTTGATTCAGGCAGGCATGGATATCAGCCTGATTCCATCGCGCTTCGAACCGGCGGGCCTGGGCGCAATGTACAATTTGAAATATGGCGCACTGCCGGTCGCGCGCGTGACCGGTGGAATTCAGGAGATCATCGAGGATTACGATCCGACAACGGACAGTGGTTATGGGTTTTTGTGCTACGAATATTCAAGCGACGCGTTCTGGGACGCGATGAAACGGGCGCGTCAAATCTTCTGCGACCAGCCCCTTTGGACGAAGCTCATCAAACGCGCAATGGGCCGCAATTTTTCGTGGGACGCATCTGCGCAGCGTTACGAAGCTCTATATCGAGAACTCGTTGGCGACACGAGCACGGCCGCCGCGTAGCAATGTGCTCGTTTCTTGATTAGCGACTGTAGCGTCCGCTGTCCTCAGCGGAACATCCCGTGATAAATTGCACCTAAAATTGCCGATGCTCTGAGGATAGCGCACACTACACCAAGATTTTTGCGACGGTGCTTTCCGTTTGCCAAGCGCCCTTAGATGTGGAAGTGTGCGCGGCTTTTTCTCCCCAGAGAAACTATGACTTACGCAATCATCAAGACTGGTGGCAGGCAATTTCGCGTCGCGGAAGGCGACACCCTCGATGTCGATCTTCTCGACGTCGAACCGGGCAAAACTGCCACATTCGGTGATGTACTAATGTTTGCCGACGGAAAAGACGTCAGTCACGGCGACCCGCTCATCTCCGGTGCAAAGGTGACTGCTGAAGTCGTCGAACAACGCAAGGACAAGAAAGTAGTCGCGTTCAAATACAAGCGGCGCAAAGGTTATCACCGCACCGTCGGTCACCGGCGCAAATTGACTCGTGTGAAGATCAAAAGCATCAGTTTGGGAGAGAAAAAGGCTGCGGCGAAAAAGACCGAGGATTGACAATCAACTTCATGTCCGCCGTAGCCTTGGCGAAGGCGGATCAACCAACAACTAACGACTTTCTTCAATGGCTCATAAAAAAGGACAAGGCAGCGTTAAAAACGGGCGCGACAGCGTCAGCAAACGGCTGGGCGTGAAAAAATTCGGCAGCGAGGTCGTTGTAGCCGGCAACATCATTGTGCGTCAGCGCGGCACAAAATTCCTGCCGGGGAGAAACGTCGGACTCGGTCGGGATTACACAATCTTTTCTTTGATTGACGGGAGCGTGCGCTTCGATCGCGGCGGGCGACGGGTGAATGTGGATGCCGCGGTGACCGCTTCGTCTTCTTGAGCCCCGAAAGCTTTCGGGCTCGAAAGATCCCGTTGCAAAATCAAGCGGCAATTCAACGGGATTCCTCGACTTCGCTAGGAATGACGGTGCTTGCTTTGCCGGTTCCTTTCGCGGTATAAGCGAGATTTCGTCATGATGAAATACAACACTTTTCTGCTTTTTGGCGCGCCTGGCAGCGGGAAAGGCACGCAGGGAAAAACCCTCGGCACGATTCCCCGTTACTATCATTGTGCTTGTGGCGACGTATTCCGCTCCATAGACACGCGCTCAAAAGTAGGCAAAGCCTTCCTTGAATATTCGAGCAAAGGCCAGCTCGTTCCGGACGATATCACAGTGGAGCTATGGAGGGAGGCGATCGATTCGGCCGTAGAAGCGCACAAGTTCAAGCCGGACATCGACACTCTCGTATTGGACGGAATTCCACGAAACGTAGGTCAGGCCAAGATCATGAACGGAATGATCGATGTGAAGAAGGTGTTCCATCTTGCATGCCCCGATCGCGAAACACTGTTTTACCGGCTCAAGAAGCGTGCTCTGAAAGAGAATCGTCTCGACGACGCAAACGAGGAAGTCATCCAGCGGCGTCTTGATATTTACGAGAAAGAATCGAGGCCAGTGCTGTCATACTATTCAAAAGAGCTAATCACCGTGGTTGACGCGATTCAGCCGCCCGTGAAAGTTCTGCTAGAGATCTTAGAGAGCGTGAACGACGGCGCGTATGAACCAGCAGCAGTTTGAGAATTTCACCGCATCGAGTCTTTATTGCGAAAAATGCAAAGCCGCGAAACCGGTCCGCGAGCGGCTCCTGTTAGTCCTGTCTGACCGCGAGATCTTCGATTATCTCTGCACCGAATGCGGTTCGTCCGTAGGTCGGCGTGAAGTAACGGCTGGCGAGAAGATGATGGCGCAAGCAACGGCCGGCCGAAGGCGTCGTGCGCCGGTGTCTGTTCGGCTTCGCTAGATTCAAAACAAAGCGATAGGCGCGTCACAGAGATGGACGGCCTCCCGCACTTGCGGGATCCCTACCATGGATAAGATGGCTTCTCGAGGCATGCGAATTGTTTTCATCGGCACGGGCGAAATTGGAGTGCCGACGCTACGAGCATTACTGGAGTCCGAACACGAAGTTGTTGCGGTTGTCACCCAACCGGATAAGCCGGTCGGGCGCGAGCAGAGCATTGAATCGCCGCCGGTAAAAAAGGCGTTGACTGGTAGGGCGCGACCGCTGGGCGCGCCGATCTTTCAACCCGTAAGAATCAAGGATCCACAGACCATTGAAGAAATCCGCCGGCTTACGCCCGATGTGATTGTCGTGGTTGCCTACGGCCAAATCCTGCCGTGCGATGTGCTCGAGATTCCACGCTTGGCCTGTCTCAATCTACACGCCTCGCTTCTTCCGCGTTGGAGGGGCGCAGCGCCGATTCAAGCCGCAATCGCGGCGGGCGATTCTGAGACGGGCGTCACTGTGATGTACATGGACGAAGGACTCGATACCGGCGATATCCTTTTGCAGCGCAACGTCGAAATTCTGCCTAACGACACCGGTGGATCACTGCATGATCGCGTGGCGCAGAATGCTCCCGAGACGTTACTTGAATCTTTGCGACTTCTTGCGGCCGGGAACGCGCCGCGTATTCCGCAGGACAACGGGCGCGCGACTTATGCCCCCAAGCTGAAACGTGAACACGGCCAGATTGATTGGTCCGAATCAGCTGAAGTCATTGAGAGAAAAATTCGCGCCTACAATCCGTGGCCCGGCGCGTTCATGAAAGTTGATGGTCAAAATCTTAAAGTCTTTTCCGCGTCAGTTGTCGATCTCAATGGCCAACCCGGAGAAATTTTGCGCAGCGACAAAGACCTGATCGTTGCCACTGGCAAAGGCGCACTTTCTCTCGCCGAAGTGCAACTTGAAGGAAAACGACGAATGAGCGCAGGGGAATTTCTGCGTGGGCATGGTGCACTCCTAAGGCGAGCAGATTAGTTCTGGGGAGCGCGGGCGCCTCGCCCGCTGTTTTCGGCGCCCCGCCGAAAATCTTCTGATACGTGTCCCGCGAGGGCGCGTGAGACAGCGGGCGAGGCGCCCGCGCTCCCCTACGCATTTTGCTTTCCAAACATGGCCGTCTTCTGTTTGGATGTTCGTCCGCCGCAATGGAACCAGAAACTCCAGTCTATGAACGCATCGTGCTTAAGCTGAGCGGCGAAGCCGTGCAGGAGCGTGGCGGGCGCGACAATATTTCGCCGCCGGTCGTGCGCGCGATCGCCGAGCGCATGAAAGAAGTGCGCGATCTGGGCGTGGAAGTGGCCGTTGTGATCGGCGGCGGCAATATCTGGCGGGGACTTTCGGCGGCTGATCGCGGAATGGATCGCACCACGGCGGATTACATGGGAATGCTTGCCACAGTCATCAACGCGCTCGCGTTGCGAAGCATACTGGAGCAAATCGGGGTCGAGGCCCGCGTTCAAACCGCGATCGAAATGAAAAATGTCGCGGAGCCATTCATCCTCGGCCGAGCCGTTCGGCATCTTGAGTTGGGCAGAGTCGTCATTTTTGCGGCGGGCACCGGTAACCCCTATTTTTCCACCGACACGACTGCAGCACTACGAGCCAGTGAGATTCGAGCAGATGTGATCCTGAAAGCTACAAAGGTCGACGGCGTGTATGACCGCGACCCAAACAAATTTCCGGACGCGCGGCGTTACGACCGCCTCACGTTCACCGAAGCCCTCACCAAGCGTCTCCAAATAATGGATTCAACAGCGTTCAGTCTCTGCATGGACAACAAAATCCCGATTGTTGTATTCAACATGTATAAGCCGGGAATCCTGCGCGATGCCGTGCTGGGGCGAACGGTCGGAACTCTGGTTTGCGATGATCCTCCAGCAAAGTAGACATTCACCGATATGAGCACGGATGACATTCTTCTGGAGGCGGAGATGACGATGGAAAAAAGCGTCGATTACATGGTGCACGAATTCGCCGCGGTCCGCACCGGCAAGGCTTCGCCTGCTTTGGTGGAAAACGTCGATGTGCATGCCTACGGATCGGCCATGAAACTGAAACAACTCGCCTTGATCACGACGCCTGAGCCGCGTTTGCTTGTGGTTCAGCCTTTTGACGCCGGCACTGTGCAAGACATCGAAAGAGCGCTCAAGGAATCCAAAATCGGAATCACACCTGCCGTTGATGGTAAGATCATTCGCTTGCCGATTCCGGAACTTTCAGAGGAACGCCGAAAGGAATTGGTGCGCTCTCTCGGCAAGATGGCCGAAGAAGCGCGGGTGCGCGTTCGCACGAACCGGCGCGCCGCTCTCGACGAAGCGAAGAAACTTAAGGCGTCCGGCGGATTGACAGAAGATCAATTACGCGACGTGGACGGCGAAGTACAAAAACTCACGGACCGCTTCGTCAAATCCGTGGATGACCATCTCAAGCACAAAGAAACCGAGGTCATGAAGGTGTAGTTCGGTAAGGCGTGTCTTAGGTCTAAACGGCGAAACTTTCGCCGCAAGAGCAGTGAGCCACTGCATTGGGATTGGTCACTTTGAAGCCGCCTTTTTGCAGGTCATCGCTGTAATCGAGCACGGAGCCGCTGACGAATAGCGCGCTCTTCGGATCGACCACGAGATGCACGTTTTGCGTCGGAACAAGGATGTCGCGCTCCTTCGGGCCTTCGACCAAATCCATCACGTATTGCAGACCGGAACAGCCACCACCAATCACCTTGAGGCGCAGTGCCCCGTCTGGCTGGCCTTTTTCTCCAAGCAGTGACGCTAATTTGCGCGCCGCGTTTTCGGTGACGCTGATCAGGCGCTCGTTGCCGATCTTGTAATTGATGGTCGATGTTTCTGTGGTCATCAGCAGGTTTGTTTAAACATTATCCGGTTTGTGCCGCGCCGCGAAGTAAGTCTGCCACCTCGTTCTGCACATTCTCCAATTCGTCCAAACGCAATTGCGGGTCAGGCACGATGAACACGTCGCCTGTGGAACCTTGTTCGTAAATGAGAACGCGTTCCTCTCGGGTTCCTTCAGTCTTCACCTGTTTCAAAACACGTTTCCGTTCGAGCATGGCCGCCAGGACGTAACAGGCGTTTGCCGGCGGTGAATCCGACGCCATTAAACGCCGAAAGAGTTCCTCTGCGCTCTCCTTGGGCAGGGCTTCGGGCGGCTTTGGCGGAAGCGGCTCATAACGCGATTTCCAAAATGAAAACGGCCGAATATTTTCATTGCGGTTTTGCCAAGCGTCTTCGCTCAAATCCTCGCGCCGGTAACCATCGGCGCCGTGATACAGAAGCGTGTAAAAATATTCGCCTGGCACAAACGGCCGCTGCGTCACTGCGCAGGAGTCCGCGCGATGCTTGATCGCCCATTCGTTTGACAACGGGTTCATCGCGCAACTATACGCCGCGCGGCAAACGGATTAAAGCTCGGTGCTTCGCGGTTTGAGGCGCGAAGGTATAGCAAGTAGAGACCAATTGCGGCGAAAAGAATGTTCGGCGTCCACGCGGCAATCCATCCGGGAACACGGTCCCCTTCGCCGAGCGCGAGAAAAAGATGTACAAGGAAATTATTGGAGAACACGAGGAGCACTGCGGCGGCAACACTGGATAAGACACCACGACGCGAGTAGCCGATTCCGAGCGGGGCGGCAATACACACAACGACCAGGCAACTCCACGGCAACGCCAGCCTGTACTGAAAATGAGTGCGAAACGGCGCCAACAATGTCGGCGGAAAGTCCGCATTGAAATGCAGGTACTCGCGCAATTCCGGCACGCTGAGGGCTTCCGCTTGCACGTTTGCACTAGTCAGTCGGAACGGTGTTTCGCTCCAGTGTTCAATTGTTAACGTTGGACGAAATTCTTCCTTGGTGATGTTTCCGGTCGCATCGTAGTAAGCGAGCCGCGCGTTCTCCAAATCCCATGTCTTTGCCTCAGGGCGATAATACGCCCGCGCGGCCGAATAACTCATGACGATATTGTCTTGCGCGTCCTGTTGCAGTACCTGCACGTTGTTGAACAGGTTGTCGCCAAGCCGAAAATTCTGGATGAACCAGGTACGCAGGTCGGTTCGATTGCGAAAGACTTGCCCCTGAATGTTCCGTCCAGGACGCGATTGCGCTTCTGAAAGAAAATTTTTCCGCGCCAACTCCGCATGCGGGGCCAGCGAATAGTTGAGCGCCATGCTTGCTGCGACAGTTAGCAGACCGATGCCGATCAGCGGTAGCAGCATACGGGGAAGGCTCACGCCCGCCGTGAGCATGGAAACAATTTCATTCGACCGCGACATTCGCCCGAGCGCGAAAAGAAGGGACAGCAGAAGCGCAACCGGGAGCAGGATAATGAACACCTGCGGGATCTGCGTGGCGTAATAACGAGCCACCAGAGATATTGGAATATGGTTGTCAATGAAACTCGAAATATTGTCGCTGACGTCGAAGATGAGCCAGATCGAGGTGAACCCAGCGATGCAGTAAAAATAAACCTGCACGAAGTTTCGAATGACGTATCGATCGAGAAGTCGCATAGCGATTTAAAAATGTTCTATCGCAATTAGCCTACTCAAGTAGGCCGTGTGCGCCAAATTCGTGGAGAAACAATGACAAAATCCGAATGAGGAAACGCGAACGAATGACAAATGAAACGAGTTGTCATCCTGAGCGGAGCGCAGCGGAGTCGAAGGATCCCGCAGCGTTACCGATAAGTTTGGCGACGGGGTTCCTCGACTGCGCTCGGAATGACAGCCCGGGTCGTTCGTCATCCCAGCTTCGGATTTCATTCGTCCTTCTTCATTCGCGCTTCGTCATTTCCTTGCCATGATCGCGCTAAAAGACAATCTGGGCAGCGCGTTCGTCGATCGCGTCCGCGGCTTCTTCTCCGAGAACGGCCCGCTCTCCAAGGCAAAGAACTTTGAGTTCCGTTCACAACAGCAGGAGATGGCAACTCGGGTCGCGCAAGCGCTGGAGGAAGAACAGCATCTGATAGTCGAAGCAGGCACTGGCGTCGGCAAATCGCTAGGCTACCTGGTCCCATCGGTCTTGTTCGCGTTGGAGCATCACAAAAAAGCAATCATTTCAACGCACACCATCAATCTTCAGGAACAACTGCTGCACAAAGATATTCCGATCTTGAAAAAGGTGCTGCCGGTCGAGTTTGAGGCAGCATTGATGAAGGGCCGGCAAAATTATCTGTGCCCGCGCCGGCTCGAGCGCGCGGTGCAAAACGAGCAGGAACTTTTTACCGGCCCGGAGCGAAGCGAATTGCAGCGTTTGGCCGAATGGGCGCGCAGTACGCGTGATGGATCGCTCAGCGATCTTTCCGTCGAGCCCGATCCAAAAGTTTGGTCGCAAGTGTGTAGCGAGGCGCATATCTGCACTCAAAAGACCTGCGGCCAAAATCCGCGCTGTTTCTATCAGCAGGCTCGCAAACGTCTCTTGGCAGCGGACGTGATCGTCCTCAATCACACGCTGCTGTTCATTTTGATGGGATCGCCCGACATGCAGGAAGAACGCGAGAGCGGGTTCCTGTTCCCGAATGATTTCATCATTTTCGATGAAGCACACACGGTCGAGCAGGTCGCGTCGAAGCAAATTGGTATCGGCATCTCGCAGTACGGACTGCGGTCGACCATCCAGCGGCTGTATAATGCGCGTACCCGCAAAGGTCTTTTTACCGTGATGCGTGACGCGGCCGGAGTGCGACTCGCGGCGGAACTGATCGATGACGTTGATAAGTTTTTTTCCGCAGTCGAATCGAAATCGAATTTTCGCAAAGGCCGCGAGTTTCGTGTGCGCGATGTCGAACTTGTCCCCGACACGATCACCGCGCGGTTGACCGCGCTTCAGGCGCGCGTTGCCGATGTCGTTAAACGCGCGGACGACGAAATATTGAAAGCGGAGTTGCAAGAGTTCGGCCGGCGCGTTCGCGATGCGCGCGACGGCATTTCGATTTTCCTGGAGCAAAGCGCGCCAGAGCATGTGTATTGGGTCGAGCGCACTGGCAGAACTGAACGCTTCCTGGCGCTAAACGCTGCGCCGATCGATCTCGCACCGGTGCTGCGACGGATGCTCTTTCGCGACAACTGCTGTTGCGTGATGACCAGTGCCACTCTGGCTGTGGGTCGCCCAGACCTCGCTTATTTTCGCCGGCGCATCGGGGCGATGGAAGCCGAGCCGTTGCAACTCGGAAGCCCCTTCGATTTTCAGAAGCAGATGAAGATGTTCGTCGTTCGGAAAATGCCCGATCCCCGCGACGGTGGTTATCACAAAGCCCTCGAACATTGGATCGCGCATTTCGTGCAGAAGAGTGACGGCCGGGCGTTCGTGCTTTTCACGAGCTATCGCGACATGCAGCAGGTCTCGGGTGCGATGGAAAAATTTTTTGCGACGGAGGATATGAAGATTTTTGTCCAAGGTGGGGGAGCGCCGCGCAGCAAATTGCTTGAGCAATTCAAATCAACGCCACGAAGTGTGCTCTTTGGCACAGACAGTTTTTGGGGCGGCGTGGATGTTCCAGGCGAAGCGCTTTCAAATGTGATCATCACGCGACTCCCGTTTGCCGTTCCGGATCATCCGCTGACAGAAGCGAAACTTGAGCTGATCGAGGAGCGCGGCGGCGATCCGTTTACTGAATATTCGTTGCCGGAAGCGGTCCTGAAACTGCGACAAGGCGTAGGCCGTCTGATCCGGACCAAAAGCGACCGAGGCATCATTGTGATCCTCGACAACCGTATCGTGACCAAACCTTACGGCCGCGCGTTTATGCAAGCGCTGCCGAAATGTCCGGTGGAGATTCTCTAGAACTGTTCACTTGAACATATAAGACGACCTGCTGTAGATTGCTGCATGGAAGGGCAAATGGATCTGCAGGAAATCTTCGTGATTCTGCACAAGTGGGGAATCCATACCCTTGGCCAACTGGCGGCGCTGGATAAGGAGCAGCTTGGCGCGCGACTTGGCCCAGAAGCGATCCGCATGTGGGAGCGCGCTAACGGGCGATTCAGTCGACTGCTAAAACTGGTTCGGCCGCCGGAGTCGTTCCAGGAGAGCTTCGAGTTTGAGCGCGAAATCGAAACAGCCGAGCCGTTGCTTTTTATGCTGCGCCGTTTTTTAGAGCAGCTCGCGGTGCGTTTGGCAGCAATTTATCTCGTCACCAAGGAACTGACGCTGCAAATCACGTTCGGGAATAAAGAAATATACGAGCGCGTTTTCAAAATTCCTCAGCCGACAAACGATGTCGATCTTCTGTTCCGGATGCTCCAGACGCATCTGGAGAATTTTCGATCTGAGCACCCGATCGTTGCCGTCGCGCTCAGCGCAGAGCCCATCAAATTTGCCGACGAACAATTCGGATTATTTGAAACGGCATTGCGCAATCCACATCAACTTTTAGAAACACTTGCCCGTTTGACCGCTATTCTCGGCGGCGATCGGGTCGGCACACCGGTTCTGGAAGAGACGCATCGCCCCGATGCATTTCGTATGCAGCCGTTTTCGTGGGCTGCTGTAGTGTCCGCTGTCCCCAGCGGAGAAACTCCCCATGCGCTGAGGACAGCGCGCGCTACAGCAGCGCTGCGCCGCTTTCGGCCGCCAATCTCTGCGTCTGTCTTACGCGATGAAGATACACCGACGCACGTTCGCAGTGCGGAAATGTCCGGAAAGATAATCGATGAACGCGGCCCGTATTTGCTTTCCGGAAATTGGTGGGACGGAGAATCGTGGGATCGCGCCGAATGGGACGTGCAACTGGAAGGTGGTGAACTGGTTCGGTGTCACCAATCGGAGCAGCCTGCGCCAAACTATGGCGTGACAAGGCGAACTTGGAAGGTGGATGGGATTTATGATTAGCGATCCAGGGTCATCCTGAGGGGAGCGCAGCGGAGTCGAAGGGGATCCCGCGGAATTACCTTTAGTCTCGCCACGGGATTCCTCGACTTCGCTCGGAATGACGATGAGCTATGTCGAACTTCATTGCTGCAGCGCGTTCAGCTTTTTGCGTGGTGGATCTTTCCCCGAGCAATTAGCGGAGGTCGCAGCGGAACTAGAAATGCCGGCGATCGCGTTGCTCGATCGCAATGGCGTTTACGGCGCACAACGATTTTCCGTCGCTGCGCGTGAGCACGGCGTCCGGCCAATCATCGGCGCCGAATTGTCAATGGAAGACGACAGCATTCTGCCAGTGCTGGTGGAAAATCGTACCGGCTACAAAAACTTGTGCGAACTGTTAACCCGGGCACATCTGCGCAGCGAAAAAGGCAAATGCGCAGTGCAATGGGATGAGCTGCCGGAGTTTGCTGAGGGGTTAGTGGCGTTTCTGGGGAGCGCACGCTTGCAGCGTGCTGGCGAATGCATTCTGCATTCGCGAATTTTTTGTAGAAGTTCGTTTCGGCAGAATGCCGAAACCAGCACGCTACAAGCGTGCGCTCCCCGGAATTCAGCAAACCGCGCTCAATTTTTAATCGACGCGTTCGGACGGGAAAACGTTTTCATTGAACTTCAGCGCCATTTCATTCGCGGCGAAGAACGCATCAATCGAGAACTGATCGATCTGGCGCGGGCGCATCGATTGCCGCTCGTCGCGACAAACGGTGTGCAATACGCCAGGCCGTACGGACGCGAAGTCCTGGATGTTTTCACCTGTATTCGCGAACACACCCATCTTGATGCCGCTGGCAAATTGCTCACGCAAAATGCCGAGCGCCATCTGAAGAGCGATCGCGAAATGCGCGCAATTTTCGCGGATTTGCCTGAAGCAATTGAGAACACACCGCGCCTCGCCGAGCGGCTCACATTTTCTCTCGAAAATCTCGGGTACGAATTCCCCGACTATCCGGTGTCTACCGGACACAGCATGGATTCATTTTTGCGCACCATCGTCTGGTTCGGTGCGCAACAGCGTTACGCCGCGATCAGTCCGAAAGTGAAGCGTCAGATCGACGAAGAGCTTGCGCTGATAAGCAAGCTCGGTTTCCCCGGCTATTTCCTGATCGTTTGGGACATCATCAATTTCTGCCGTGAACACAACATCATGGTCCAGGGCCGCGGCAGCGCCGCCAATAGCGCCGTTTGTTATTGCCTTGGGATCACGCCGGTTGATCCGGTGGAAAATCATCTCGTATTCGAACGATTTCTCAACGAGAGCCGCAAAGGCTGGCCGGATATTGATCTTGATCTTCCCAGCGGCGATCGGCGGGAAGCAGTGATCCAGGAAATTTACCGGCGCTACGGCAAACACGGCGCAGCGATGACTGCGAACGTGATCACGTATCGTGGACGCAGCGCGGCGCGCGAGATCGGCAAGGCGCTGAATTTTTCAGCGAGCATTATCGACCGGTTCTCGCACCTGTTTGCCAGCGGCGATTTCCCACACACGATGGAATTGGAAGCCCAGATCGAAGCTGCCGGGCTGCCGAAACAACATCCGCGGATGCCCGCATTCATCCGGCTGTATCGCGCGATTTACGGGTTGCCGCGTCATCTTGGCCAGCATTCCGGTGGCATGATCATTTGTCAGAACAAACTCAGCTCGTTCGTGCCGCTGGAAAATGCGTCAATGCCGGGCCGCGTCGTGGCGCAATGGGACAAGGACGATTGCGAAGACCTCGGCATCGTGAAAGTGGACTTGTTAGGCCTGGGAATGATGTCGGTGATGCAGGACGCATTTGAATTGTGTCGGCAGCGCGAACGTCCCGACAGGTCGGGACTTGATCTGGCTCACATTCCGAAAAACGACGAGAAGACGTTCGACATCATGCAGCACGCCGACACCATCGGCGTGTTTCAAATCGAGAGCCGCGCGCAAATGGCCACCTTGCCGCGGATGAAACCGAAATGTTTTTACGATGTCGTGATCGAAGTGGCCATCATCCGGCCTGGACCGATCCAGGGCGACATGGTGCATCCGTATTTGGCGCGCCGCGCAGGCAAAGAGCCGGTGACCTATTTCGACGATCGTCTGAAACCAGTGCTGAAACGCACACTCGGTGTGCCGTTGTTCCAGGAACAAATGCTAAAGATCGCCATGATCATGGCCGATTTTTCCGGTAACGAGGCGGAGGAATTACGGCGCGCGTTGAGCTTTCATCGGTCCGAAGAACGGATGCGCAAGGTGAGCGTGAAACTCCGCGCAGCCATGGAACGCAAAGGCATCCCTCCCGACAAGATCGACAAGATCATTCAGTCCATTTCGTCGTTTGCGCTTTACGGTTTTCCCGAATCGCATGCGATCAGCTTTGCGATTCTGGCTTATGGAAGCGCATATTTGAAAGTGCATCGTGCACCGGAATTTTACGCCAGTCTCATTAACAATCAGCCGATGGGCTTTTACACGCCGGCAACGATTGTGAAGGATGCACAGCGGCACGGTGTAAAAATTTTGCCGGTTTGTGTCCAGCAATCCGATTGGCGCTGCATAGTCGTCGACGACAACACGGTGCGGCTCGGATTTTGCGTCGTAAACGGATTGGGCCAGGAACACGCCGAAGAGCTCGTCAAACAACGGCAACATCGGCCATTCGAGTCGCTGGACGATTTCAAGCGACGGGTGCCGTTCGCAAAGAACGAATTGCGAACATTGGCCGAATTGGGTGCGCTCAATTATTTCTCCGAACATCGCCGCGCTGCGATGTGGAAGGTGGAAGAAACACTGCACGACGATCTTCTGGGGAGCGCACGCTTGCAGCGTGCTGGTTTCGGCATTTTGCCGAAACAGTCTTTAAAAAGTTCGCGAACGCAGGATGCGTTCGCCAGCACGCCAAAGGCGTGCGCTCCCCAGATTTTTGAATCGCCCCTGACGGCGATGACATTACCCGAACGCGTGAAAGCGGATTACGAGACAATGAATCTGACCACGGGACCGCATCCCATGAAACTCTTGCGGGAAAAGTTGCCAAACATCTGGCGTGCGATCGACCTTGTTCAGGCGCGACACGGTTCGACGATTCAGATCGCCGGCAACGTCATTTGCCGTCAGCGTCCTGGCACGGCAAAAGGATTTGTTTTTATCAGTCTTGAAGACGAGACCGGCGTTTCCAATGCAATTGTCGAACCAGACTTGTTCGAACGCTTCCGGCTGGTGATCACTGAAGAAGCCTTTCTTCTCATCGAAGGCCAGGTGCAGAATTCAGACGGCGTTGTCTTGATCAAAGCGACAGATATTAAACCGCTCGTTCACGAAGGACTTGTCGGGAGCGAATCGCACGATTTCCACTAAGCTTGGATGGCGTCTGACACAGACGCCCTACAGAGTAGGATTATTTCGGAGGTTTTTCGCCTTGGCGCGATTTCACCGGCACCTCTTCCTCCGATGTAATTTCGTATTCCGGCTTCGGAACATCCATCAGCCAGTGGTCAAACCAGCCAACAATATGCTGCAACCGCTCGACGCGATGCCACGGCTGGCCGGAGCGCGAAAGCTCGTGAGACTCGTTAGGGAAACGCACCATCACAGTTGGAATCTTGCGGAACTTTAACGCACGAAACATTTGCTCGCCGCCTGCGCCCGGCGGCGTGCGATAGTCAGCTTCTCCGAGGATGAACATCATCGGCGTCTTCACATTGTTGATGTAACTGATCGGTGACCGCGCCCGATACTCGTCCGGGTCTTCGAAGGGCGGCGATCGAAACCAATTCGGCTGAAAGAGCGTGAAGTCTCCCGTGTACCACCAGTTTTCCCAACTGGCGATATCGCGCTGCGAGACGGCTGCAGCAAAGCGTCCGGTTTGTCCAACCACCCAGTTCGTCAGTAATCCGCCGCCGCTTCCGCCAGTGACACCAAGTTTTTGGTCATCGACGTAACCGCGCTTTATCACCTCATCGACGCCGGCCATCAGATCTTTGTAATCGTCGCCTGGATATCGGTATTGGATCACGTTGCCAAATTCCTGGCCGTAACTCGTGCTGCCTCGCGGATTCGGATAGAGCACCACGTAGCCCTTGGCTGCCATCCACTGAAATTCATGAACGAAAATGTCGCCGTAGGCAACGTGCGGTCCGCCATGGATGTTCAGAATCAACGGATACTTTTTATGCGCATCGAAATTTGGCGGCTTTTGTAACCACGCCTGTATGCGTTTGCCGTCGAAACTGTTGTACCAAATCTCTTCCGGTTCGGTGAGATTCAATTTCGATAACAGCTCGTCGTTCACATTCGTTAGCTGCTTCGGTGTTGCACCAGGAGTTGCGCGATCGAGGACAAAAAGATCATTAATGCGAGTCGGCGTCGATACGACATAGACCAGCTTCGAAGCATCAGGTGTCGCGCGAAAACTCACTACTCCGTGATTTCCCGAAGTGAGATCTTGCACTGTGCTGCTTTTAGCGGGGCTGCCGTCTGCGCCCACGGTAGCGTCAAACAGTCCGATATTTCGCTTTCCTTCCCGGGCATACACTGCGATGAGCCCTTTTCCATCTGGAGTCCAAATCGGTTTGTTTACTCCGCCGGCCCGTGGCGACGAGCTGTCTCCGATCACGAAACCATCGATGTCGAAATCAAAATCCGCGGTGATGTTCCGTGGTTTTGCGTCCGGCGAAAGATCGAGCGTCCACAAGTCGGGTTCCGTATATGAATTGATCGGCTGGTTGGTCGCAGCGACGAATGCGACCTGTTTGCCGTCGGGACTGAGGGACAAGGCGCCTCCGCCGGGGCCGAATTGCGTGTTCAGATCGATCGATGTGATCTTGTCAGGTGTACCGCCGGTGGCCGGCACGGAGTAAAGATCCGTTCTCGGCAGTTCGTAATACGGCTCGTCGATTCGGCTCGAAGTGAAATAAATTTGCGAGCCGTCCTTCGACCAAATCGCGTTGTCTTCATCGAAGCGGCCGCTAGTGATCTGGCGCGGTTTCACTTTCTCTTCGGCGCTGCGTGGTGCGCTCACGATCCAGATATGAGACGGATGCTTTGGATCGATGTAACCTTCGTTGTCTTGTCGATAGACCGCGTGCGTAATCACGCGCACATCACTCTCGTGCTCATCTTTTGCTGCAGGGGCGTTGGCCGCGGGAGTTGGCGTGGCCTTGCTGGCCGGCTTGCCCGCCGGAGCCCCGGCGGAGGCGGATTCCTGGTTTTTTTTCTTTTCCTTTTTCGCAAGGTCCTCCGCGTTGGTATCGCTTGCGAATGCAACACTTTTTCCGTCTGGCGCCCAGACGGGACTGGCGGCCCCTCTCGGCAAGTCCGTAAAAACAAAGGAATCGCCGCCGGCCATCGGCAGCATTGCGAGTTGCGGTGGTTCAGGCTTGCCGTCTTTTTCGGTCGAACGCAGGAACAGGAGGAATTTTCCATCCGGCGACCAGCGCGGCGTCATGTCATGATCGCCTTTTGTCAGTTGACGTGGTGTTTCGCCGCCAGCCACCGGCACCGACCAAATAGAAGTGTTATAGCCTTCTTTCTTCTCGTTGACGGTGACGCGCACAAACGCAACGCGCGCGCCATCAGGCGACACCTGTGGATCACCGATCCACACAAAATCCCAAAGATCTTTTTCGGTGATGTTGCGCTTCTCGGCCAGCGCGGTGCCAAACCCGAGAGCGAAGAGAACGACGAAGCACGAATGACGAAGGACGAATGGCTTCGCGGCGTTGAATCGTGAGAACGATGTAACAATGTGACGATGTAACGAATTACTGTGGTTCCTCATTGTTTCGAGCTTCGTCATTCGGATTTCGTCATTTCGCGGCCGCTCCGCGGCCACGTTCACATATGCTCGATCACGTTGTCCCCGAATTGCGAGCACTTGATTTCCGTCGCGCCGTCCATCAAACGCGCGAAGTCATACGTGACGCGTTTGCTTTCGATCGCGCTGCTCAATCCTTTGAGAATCAGGTCGGCGGCTTCCGTCCAGCCCATGTACCGGAACATCATTTCGCCGGAAAGAATCACCGA